>JBAPOS010000219.1:0-33318 GCA_049279755.1 Candidatus Dormiibacterota bacterium
TGAACAAGATGCGGTCGGACCCGCGACAGCTCGGCTTCGATGCGATCCAGTGAGCCGGGTAGCGACACGGTGACCGTCTTCAAATGCAGTCCGCGCAACTCCACGCTCTGTCGAGTTGGGATGGCGACGCCGGCCTCGCGGTGTGCGAAGAAGAGCACCTCGACCCCTCGGGAGCGCAGCGCCGCCACCGTCTGCCGGCTATAGGCGGCGAGGCCATTGCCGTGAGGTCCCTGAAGATGGCCGAACCACGCCACGCGAAGTGGTTCGGCGTCGGGTTGCAGCACCTCGGAGACAGCCACCGACCAGCAGCCTAGAGCCCCGGGGCTTGCGTTCGCCATATCCGCCCTGCACTAGACTCGCTGTACGGAATGAACGTGTCCGCCGTGCTCAATGCGCTGCTCATCCTGGCGCTGGTTGGGTGGGTCCTCTACCGTCAAACCATCGCCCGCCCCGTGGTCGCGCGCCGCCTGTGGATCCTGCCCGGGATTCTGGTGGTGATCGGCATCGCAGCCATCTCGCACGTGGACAACGGCAACCTCAGCGCCAACGCGACGCTGTACCTCGGCATCGACCTCGTGGCGTCGCTCGCTTTTGGCGCTCTTCGCGGCTATTACGTGCGGGTCTTCGAGCGCGGCGGCGTCATGTGGCGGCAGGGAGGTGTCGTGACCCTTGCGCTGTGGGCGGTATCGATCGCCATCCGGGTGGTCGTCGCGATCCTCGCTGGCAACGCCGGCGTCGGCAACGTGAGCAATGCGGGCCTGGAGCTGGCCCTCGGTATCACGCTGCTTGCCCAGAACGGGGTGCTGGCGCTCCGTGGCTCGCGCCTGGGCATCCCGTTCGCCCCCGACTACGCATCGCGCCGTCGCAGCAGCGGTATCCGCTCTGGCGACACGCGATAGGACGCCGAGGCGCAGCCCGGCCGGTCAAGCCTGGTCGACGAGCAGGTCCGCAAGCTCGGACGCCGTCGCCCGTGGCAGCACCGTGTCGATGAACGACTTGACGGCCTCGCTGAGACCGACGTCGTGGCCGGCCGCCTCGGAGAGGTACCAACGGTGGTCGAGGACCTGATGGAAGAGCTCGGCAGGCTCCAAACGGCCGCGGAGCTCCTCGGGCACGGCGGCGATTGTCGGTTCGAAGACATCGATCATCCAGCGGCGGGCGGCATAGGTCTCGGTGACCGGGCCACCCGTCGAGGACTCGAGCTCGGTTCGATACCGTGCGATATCGCCGAGCAGCCTTCGTGCCTGGTTCTCCTGAACCTCGAGCCCGGTGAGCGCCTGGAGGGTGCGGACATGGTGACCCGGCTCAACGACACGAGGCTGAAGGCGTAGCCGGTACTCGCCGCCCTGTGCGCTGACCTCCAGCTCCTCGACGTCGAACCCCAGCGCGTTGAGCGTCTGCAGTCTCTCCTCGACACGAAAGCGCTGGTCGGGGGCAAAGGCAACCTCGCGGACAAGCTCCGACCAGAGTCCCACGTAGCGCCTGCGAAGCTCCTCACCGGCCTCGATCGGGTCCATGTGGTGCACGAGCCCCTCGGCGGTGACGTCGAGCAGCTCGCCGACGATGTTCTCCTCGGCCACCATCACGTCCTGGTTGCGCTGCCCGTCGCTGAGCTGCGGATGGAGCTCGCCGGTCTCGGTATCGACGACGTAGGCGCCCAGCGCGCCCGCATCGCGTCGGAACAGCGTGTTGGACAGCGAGCAGTCGCCCCAGAAAAAGCCGGCCACGTGGAGTCGAACGAGGAGGTTCACCAGCCCGTCGAGGAGGCGATCGCCCAGCGCGCGGTCCGCACCGGTCGCACCCAGGACTCTGCGATACGGCAAGGAGAACTCGAGATGGCGGGTGATCAGCACCGCTTCCAGCTCGTCCTCGTCTGCGGAGCGTCGGGGGCCGACCTGGCGGCCGGTGACCAGCGCCGCGACCTCGACCACAGGGATGAACAGCCGGTCGAGCTCGGCAAGCAGCCGGTACTCACGCTCGGCCAGGCGGTGGGGCAACTCCTTGAGCGCGTAGATCGCCTCCCCGTAGCGCACGAAGCGGACGACATGCCGGGAAATACCCCGCGGGACATCGACAAGGCGCTCGTGGCGCCACGTCTCGAGCGGAAGATCCCATGGCAGGTCGAGGAAATCCGGGTGCCCGGTACGCCTGCGCATCTGGAAGTCCACAGCCTGCGGGATCACTCGCCACGCCTCTGATCGCCCTGGTGTAGACCAGGGGTCCCGATGCAGGTGACGCTCAGCTGCGCGAGGTGCTCAGCCGTAGCTCCACCGGGCTGCTCAGTCTGAGGTCTCGGGACGACCGGCCAACCCGCACGTTGTACGTGCCCGGCCGCCAGACCCAGTCACCCTCGTCCGGATCGAAGCGCGCGAAGGCACGCGCCGGAACCACGACCGGCACCTCCCCCACCTCGCCTGGGTCGACGTCGACGGTGGCAAACCCGGCCAGCGTGCGCAACGGGCGGCTCGGGTCATCGTCCGGGGCCTCCAGATACACCTGCACGACTTCCCGACCTCGACGGCCGCCGGTGTTGCGAACAGTCACGGTCACCGGGAGTTCCTCGTTTTCATTCAATCCCTCGGCCAATCCCTCGGCGCCCGATCCCTCGGCGCCCAGCACCAGGGACTCGTAGCTCCACTGGGTGTAGCCCAATCCGTGGCCGAAGCAGAAGAGTGGCTCACGTCCACTCCTATCGTAGCCACGGTAGCCCACCAGGAGGCCCTCGCTGTATGCGAGCTCTCCTCCTTTCGGGGTTGCGTCGAGAACCGGGGAATCGGCGGCTCCGCGAGGAATCGAGATGGGGAGGCGGCCCCCGGGCTCCACGACCCCGAGCAGGCAGTCGGTCAGCGCCTCCCCGAACGCCTGGCCCGGGAGCCACGCCTGGATCACCGCTGCGACGTCGTCGACCCAGGGCATCAGCACCGGCATCCCCGAATTGACGATCACCACGGTGTTGGGCTGTACCGCGGCAACCCGCCTGACCAGCTCGTCCTGACGCCCCGGAAGGGACAGGGTGTCTCGGTCGTATCCCTCACTCTCCGTCCCCTCCGCCGAGCCGACCACGATCACCGCGACATCGGCTTCGCGTGCGGAGGAAATCGCTTCGTCGAGCAATCGGTTCTCGTCGAGTCGAGGCGTGACCCCCAGCCGCATCGTGACAAAGCCCGCCTCCGGCCCGCGGACGTTGGGTCGGTAGGCGGCTCGGATCTCCACCTCGCTGCCCGCGTGCAGCTCGATGGGCACACGAAGCTCGGGCGGACGCGAGAAGGCCTCGACGATCTCTGTGGGATGCAGCGTCGTTGCCTCCGCGAGCACCGATCCGTCGATGGCGATGCTCAACACCCCGACGCCGGCGACTCCGATGACGTGTGGTCCGTCCACCGACGCCCGATATCGCCCACGTATGACCAGCTCCGATCCGGGCAGATGCACCGCCGCGGGCAGGCCATCCCACCACGTGAGCACGCTGCTCGCACTCGAAGCGTCGTGACGCAGGGTTCCATCCGCATCGCGGACCTCGACATGCACACCCGGAGCTCCGGACACCGGGTCGCGCAGGCTGCCGTCCCGGGGCTGCGGAATCGTCGCCCAGGTCAAGCACCCCTGATGCACGTCCACGGCGTCGAACTCACCCAGTGTGAGCAGCGAATCGGCGAGTCCCGGACGGACAACGGGCAGGACGCGAACGCTACCCCCGCCCTGTGTCTGCGGCTCGACCGCATTGGGACCGATCAGTGCGACCCGACGCATCTCGTCGGGCTTGACCGGGAGCAGCCCGTCCTGGTTCCGCAGCAACACGAATGAACGCGAGGTGACCTCACGCAAGAGCAACGGATCGATGAACGTTCCACCCGCCCTCACCTGTGCAGCAGGATGATGCGCGCCGGTGCCGTCAGGCGACTCGCCGTCGAACATCCCGTTGAGAGCACCCACGCGGCGGGCGAGGCGCAACAATCGCACGACCTTGTCATCCACGACCACCTCGGGCACCGCGCCGCCGCGCACCGCCGCGACGAGCTGGTCGCCCCACGGTCCGCGAGGTCCGGGCATCACCAGGTCGAGACCCGCCAATGCCGTCGCCTCGGTGGTCCTCGTCGCCGACCAGTCGGATACGACCACACCCTGGAACCCCCACTCGTCCTTGAGCAGGTCGCGGAGCAGGGTTGGGTTGGCGGTCATGCTGTGCCCGTTGACGGAGTTGTACGCGGCCATCACGAGGGCCACGTCGGCCTCGAAGACACATGCCTCAAACGGTGCGAGGTAGAGCTCTCGCAGCACCTGCTGGCTGATGCGCGCGTCATAGGTGCGCCGGTCGGTCTCGGAATCATTGCCAACGTAGTGCTTGGCGGTCGCACCTACCCCCGAATCCTGCACGCCGCGCACGTAGGCGACGGCCATGCGTGCGGTGAGCACCGGGTCTTCGGAGAAACACTCGAAACCGCGGCCGCTGAGCGGCGTCCGCACGATGTTGACGGTCGGAGCCAGCAGGACGTCGACCCCGCGGGAGCGCGCTTCCTCGCCGAGCGCGCGCGCCACGTCGGATACGAGGCCCTCGTCCCACGTGGCGCCAAGTGCCACCGGACAGGGCAGCGATGACGATGGGTTACCCGGATCGAAGCGACGCCCACGCACGCCCGAGGGGCCGTCCGAGACCACCATCGAGCGAAGTCCGACGGCGTTGATGGCGTAGAGCGTCCACGCATCGGCACCGGTCAGCAGGCGCACCTTCTGCTCGAGGCTGAGCCGAGCGAGCAGGCGTGACTCGTCGCCGCGGGCGCCGGTTGCGGTCGCGTTCATGGCTGGCTGTCCTTTGTTGAAAGCGGACCCCCGCGTCCGGCCGGCGCGGTGCCGGCCGGACGGATCCGCCCATCTGGGTGATGGGTACGCATCGTTCCCTTGTGGCTCAGGCCACCGGCTTGAGCTGCATCAGGATGTAGGGCATCTGCGGATCGCTCGGCGACGGATCCATGTACGGCTGTGACTGATCGGGCCATCCGACGTACTTCGCGCTGCTGTACACGTTCCAGTCCGCGCCATACAGGAGGGGTGCCTCAGGAACGTCAGTCGACATGATCTTCTCGAGCTGCTGCACCGCAGGATAAAGCGTCGCGGTATCCGAGGGATCGGTGCCCGCGTAGGTCTGCAGGGCTGACGCGGCGCTCGCGTTCGAATATCCCTCGTCATGCGCCGCGGTGGTTGAGCTCGAGCCGTCGAGCCAGTCCTCGTACTGGGTATACGGGATCTGTCCACCCTGGCCCCAGTGGATCGCGGTCTGCCACGCGGAAGGGGTGCCGGTGATATTGGCGTTCCAGTCGGAGTACCCCTGCGCCGGCTTGGTTGTCACATCCATGCCCAGCGCCTGGAGCTCCTGTGAGATGAGCGACGCATCCTCCCAGTAATCGGAGAATGGAACCGGGTCGTAGACCGAGAACTTGATGATCTCGCTGCCCTTGGTCCAGCAGTTTGCAATGCTCGTGCCGTCGCAGTTCCCGCCCGACTTGTAGGTGCCGCTCCCGCTGTTGTAGCTGGAGCTGGCGGGCGCCTTCCACCCTCCCGAGGTAAGGATGTCGTAGACGTCGTCACCCGCCGGCAGCTTGTCTGTCTTGGCCGTGGCAGCATCAGGAACATTCCCGGTGGTCGAGAGATCATTGGTGAGACTGCCGTCTGTGGGGAGGAACGCCTTCTGGGCGGGCAGGATCAGTCCACCCGAGGAGGTCGCGGGCACCTCGTAGCCCGACTCGCCGAGCAGCGCAAGTGCGTTGCGATCGATCCCGTAGCTCACCGCCTTGCGCACGGCCACGTCGCTGATCCCGGTGGCGCCGCCGTTGCCCGGGCTGAGGTTGAACCGGAGCGACACGGTGCTGCCGGATGCGAACCAGGCATGGTTGGTCTGGGGGTCCAGGTTTACGAAGCTCGCGTAAATATTCGGGATGTCGTTACCGGCCCAGTCGAGCTGGGCGCTCACCAGCGCATCGCTGGCCGCCGCATTGGTGGCGATCGACGGCACCTCGATCTCGGACTCCGGTGGTGTGCCACCCCAGTAGTGAGGATTGGGCTTGAACTTGATCAGCGAGCTGGAATAGCTGTCCAGCGCGAAAGGTCCAGTCCCGACCGGATGGGTGATCTGCATGGTGGGGTTCTGGGCAATCTGGTTCGCCACCGATGCCTGCATGATATAGGTCGTCCCCAGGATTGCCCAAAGGCCGGTGAACTGGGGCGCGCTGAAGTGCAGGGTCACTGTGTTCCCGGAGATCGTGGGGGCAGATGACTGCGGCGCGACGCCGGGAATGTCAGCCTTCGGGACGTTCATCGCCGCGAATGTCGCGGCGACGTCCCTCGGACCGAAGGATGAGCCGTCACTGAACTTCACCCCGGTTCGCAAGGTGATCTGCAGATCCTTCCCGCCATTCTGGAAGGCGAACGCGGTCGCCAGCCAGTAGTGCGTGCCCGCGGCGGTCGGATCGAGCTGGTCGAATTCGACCAGTGGCTCGTAGAGAATGCTTTTCATCCCGACACTCGACGCGACCGAGTTTGGATCGTACGGGTTGAAGTCATCCGAGAAGGTGACACCGGTGGTCGGTTCGTAGATGAGCGGCTTGCCCACACTCGTATGCGAGGTCGGCCCGGAGCTCGAGCACGCCGCGACGACGATGGTCGTGACGCCGAGAACTCCGATGAATGCTCTCCGGCTCATGTTGTGATTCCTCCATTCTTTTCGTGATTTCCTTGAAGCACTGCGCTGATTGGCAGTGCGGGTGCGCCTTCGCTGAAATGGATGAGCGAGTTAGGGAGGGCGTTGAACCTCAGCTTCACGCTGAGGCTTGGGCGACGTGGCCGGCGTCACGCCGACACCGTCGACGACGTCGTTTGCGGAATCAACATGCAGCCAGCACGCGGCTGCGTGGCCGGTCGAGACGGTGACAGTTGGTGGTGCCATGCGTTTGCAGATCTCCATGACGTGCGGACAGCGGGGATGAAAGCGGCATCCGGTCGGCGGAGCAAGGAGGCTCGGGGGTGCCCCCCGAGCGGCGAGTGTTGGTCGCTCGAGCCGCTCCGGATCGGGAGCTGCGGACAGCAGGAGCTGGGTATACGGATGCGCCGGGGAGTCGGTGAGACTGACGCTCGGTGCCGACTCGACAAGCTGGCCGGCATACATGACCACGATCGTGTCGGCCAGGTATCGGGCAGAAGCAATGTCGTGGGTCACGTAGAGGATTGCGAGACGCTCGCGATCGCGAAGATCGGCAAGCAGGTTGAGCACTCCAAGACGGATCGACACATCGAGCATCGATACCGGTTCATCGGCCAGCAGGACGCGTGGACGCACCGCCAGCGCGCGGGCTATCGCGACACGCTGGCGCTGGCCTCCCGACAGTTCGTGCGGGAACTTGTCGGCAAACGTTGCGGGTGGTTCAAGCGCGACCCGGTGCAGCAGCTGCCGCACCGCCGCTTCGACGTCGCCGTCGGCGGTGTGATGAATCTCCAGTGGACGAGCCAGGTGATGCCGAACCTTGTGCACGGGATTGAGCGAGGCGAACGGATCCTGGAAGACCATCTGCACCTGGGCGGCGAACGATCGAGACCGCGCTACGGCGACGACCTTGCCGTCGAGGAGCACCTCGCCTGAGTCCGGCTTCACGATCCTCGCAAGCAGGCGTGCCACGGTTGTCTTCCCGGATCCGCTCTCGCCCACGACGGCGGTGACCGCCCCTGCCATGAGCTGCACGGAAACGTCATCCACAGCGTGGAGTCGCGAGCGCCGCGCCAGGAGTCCCGTATTCCGCTTGACCCAGTACGACTTTGTCAGACTGCGGCCCTCGAGCACGGGCGTCTCCGCTCCGACGGCCGGAACAACGGCAAGCGTGGTCATACGGCACGCTCCCCGCTCGTCTCGATGATCGGTGCGGAGCGGGGCCGCGCCACGGCGGGATCCGGCAGCATCAGCTCAGCCGGGGCTGTCGGCGTGCCTCGGTGGAGCCAGCACGCAACCTCCCGAGGCGATCCCGCCAGCGGTTCGAGTTTTGGCACATCCTGGCGGCATTGGGGCATCGCCCACTGACAGCGCGGATGGAACGCACACCCCGGTGGGAGATCCCGCAGGTCGGGTGGAGAACCCGGAATACCTTCCATCCGATAGCGCTCACCGTGCATCGGCGGAAAGCAATGGAGCAGGCCGTACGTATAGGGCAGACGCGGCGCCTGAAACAGCGACGCCGCGGGCGCCCGCTCCATGAGCCGACCGGCGTACATCACGGCGATGTCATCCGCAAACTCGACGAGCAGCGAGAGGTCATGCGTGATGAAGAGGGCGGCGAAACCGAGCCGGTCGCGCAACCCCATCAACTCCTCGAGGATCTCGCGCTGGGTCACCACGTCAAGAGCGGTCGTGGGCTCGTCGAGGATCATGACCTGGGGGTCCAGGGCGAGTGCCATCGCGATCATCGCCCGCTGGCGCATGCCGCCCGACATCTCGTGGGGATAGCTGCGGAGTCGGTCGGCGGTCATTCCGACCAGCTCGAGCAATTCGCCGGCACGGTCTCGCCTCGATGCCCGGCCGAGCTCGGGACGGTGGGTGGCGAGCAATTCGTCAAACTGCGCGCCGATCGTGCTCACCGGGTTGAGGGCGTTCAACGCACTTTGCAGAACGATTGCGATCTCGGACCATCGCACGGCTCGGAGCTCCTCCTCGCCCGCTGCAAGGAGATCCAGGGTCCGTGCCGGCTCGCCCGCCGATGCGCGCCTGGAATGGAAGAGCACTTCGCCGCTGGTGATCACCCCGGGCGACCGAAGCAACCGGATCGCCGACATCGCCAGCGTGGACTTGCCGCTGCCGCTCTCTCCGGCCAGTCCGACGACCCGGCCACGCCCGAGCGTCAGATCGCAGTCGACCACCGCGTGCACGGCGTCACCGCCGAAGCCGTAGTCGACGGAGAGTCCTCTGATCTCAAGCACCGGATCCGCGTCCCGACCAGGTGCGAACTCGTGAGTGTTGGAGGTTCCCGGGCTCGTCATGGCGCTCACGCCTGGGACGTTCATGGCGAACCCGGCTCCGCGCCCTTGACGTCGACGCTGATCACCTTCCGGCGTAGCACGGGCGTGAGACCGAGCTTCGGGCGGCGGTTGATGCCCAGCGTGCGGGCCGCTTTCCGGGACAGCCCGGCGACTCGAAGCCGCGGATTGATGAATTCGTCGATGCCGAAGTTGACGAGCGCCAGGCCGGTGCCGAGCAGGGCGATGCAGAGGCCGGGAGGCGCCCACCACCACCACCAGCCGCCGCGCACCGCGTTGTTCGCGAAGGTTTCCCGGAGCATGTAGCCCCAGTTCCACAGACCCGGGGGCGACGACGTGGGTGACCCGGCGAGGCCGAGGAACGAGATCGCGACATATGCGCTGATCGCGTAGAGCGTCGTGAAAAGAAACGAGGCGGCAACGATCGGGATCAGGTTGGGCAGGATCTCGACGAGGATGATGCGGATCCTCCCCTCGCCGGAAACGCGTGCCGCCTCAACGAAATCCCGATTGCGCAACGAGAGGGTCTGCGCCCTCAGCACCCGGGAGCTGTACGCCCAGGCGGTGATGGCGATGATGAAGCTGACCAGGAAGATGCTCGTGCCTGCGGCCGGGACGTAGTCGGCGAGCACGATGAGCAGGGGAAGCCCCGGGATGGCAAGAAAGACGTTGCCGACCAGCGACAGGCCCTCGTCGGCGCCGCCGCCGAGGTACCCCGCCGTGACGCCGACGATGATCGAGAGCACTGTGCTGATCGCCGCGGCAAGCAGTCCAACCGCGACCGTGGCCTGAGTTGAAACCAGGAGCTGTGACCACACGTCCTGCGCGAAGATGCTGGTGCCCAGCCAGTGAGCGCCCGATGGCGGCAGTGGGAGCGGGTAGTAGTCGGCCTTGATGTGTGTGCCCGGACCCGTCCCCGCGACCAGGACGTGCTGTACCCAGCTTTCGTTGGTGAGATTCGGCGAGTAGGGAGCGAGCCAGGCGCCGATGATCGCGATCACCGCGAACACCGACAAGATCACAAGTCCCGCGATGACCTTGGGGGACCGCGGCAGGCGCAACACCCTCGAGGTCGGCGACGCCGCGGATTCGGTTGCAGCCGTCTCGATGAGGATGGGCGTGTTGATGGTCATCGCTCAGGCCTCCTGTCGAGCCCGCGGATCGATCAGCACGTACACCACATCCGCGAGGAGGTTGGCGGCGAGCACGACCAGCGTGATCACCACGAAGATTCCCTGGACCAGCGTGTAGTCCAGTGCGCCGAGCGCGCCGTAGAGGTGATACCCGATACCCGGGTAGTTGAAGACAATTTCGACTAAAATTTGCCCCGCAACGACAAGGCTGATGGCCACCGAGAAGTTCGACACGCACGGCAGCAGCGCGTTTCGCGCTGCGTACCAGACGACCTTGCTGGAGCGCAGGCCTTTGGCTCGTGCGACCAGGACGAAGTCCTCATCCATGGTGGTGATCATCTGATTGCGCATTGACAGGATGAATCCGCCCATCGACGCGAGGATCACCGTCAACGCCGGCAGCACAGCGTGTCCGATGATGCTGGCGATGTACGGCAGGTTCATGCCCGGGTCGACGCCATAGATGTCGAATCCGTACAGGCTCGGGAACCACTTGAGCAGGCTCCCTGTCTCCCCGAAGATCAGCACCAGGACCAGGGCGAGAAAGAAATATGGGATGGCCTGAAAGAAGGTCGCGGCAGGCAGCAGCCAGTCCAGGAAGGAACCCCGTCGCCAGGCCATGACGACGCCGATCACGGTGCCGGCGAGGAAGCTCAGGATGGTTGCCACCCCAAGGAGTCCCAGCGTCCATGGCAGATACGAGGCGATCAGGCTCGTGACCGGCGCGTTCTCCGACCACGAGAAGCCGAGGTTCCCGTGCACGAGGTTGCCCAGGTACTGCACGTACTGCACCCAGATGCTGGTGTGCACATTGAAGCCCAGTTGAGCCTCGATAGCCTTGACGCAAAACGAATTGCATATGCCTGACGACTGAGCCCGTGCGATGGCGCCGGCGACCGGGTTGCCGGGGACGGCCCGCGGCAGCAAGAAGCTGACCGTGATCGCAACCCACGCGGCGAGCAGGTACACGCCCAGTCGGCGAAGCAACGCCCGCATGGCTAGCCCCCGACCCCAGGCGAGGGCGCGACCGGCGAAGCCGGAGCGCAGCCGCAGCTCTCGCGGAGCACGAGGCGAACCGGCAGGACAACGTCGGACTCGCCGCCGTCCCCGCTGATCCTCGAAAAGAGGACGTCGAACGCCGTTGCCCCCATCTGTTCGATTGGCTGGCGGATGGTGGTAAGGGACGGGTGGAGATGGCGTGCGACCGGGACGTCGTCGAAGCCGGTGATCGCGACGTCTGCGGGTACGCGGATCCCCCGCCGGGCGAGCGCGTGGATGACCCCCAGGGCCGTCTGGTCGTTGGCACACACGATGGCGCGTGGCAGATCCCCGCCCCGCTCCAGCAAGGAGGCGATCACCTGGGCCCCGCCTGCTGCGCTGTAGTTGCCCTGCCACGCCGGGCCCGTCTGAATCTCGGCGCCGACTGCCGTGGCCGCAGCTTCGAACACCCGTGCGCGCGCCCGGTTGTCCGGGCTGTCGGCGTGCCCCGAAAGGTAAGCGAGATGGCGATATCCGTGGTCGACCGTCAGGTGATTGACCAGCGCGCGCATCCCGGAGTCGTTGTCACACCCAACGTTCACCGACGCCCGGGTGGGGCTCCCCGCGAGCGTCACGATCGGGATCATCGCTGAGAGCCGTGCGATGCCCACCGCCGACAGCATCCGGTCGTGGAGGATGATCCCGTCCGCCTTCCCGGCAACCCCGGAAATCCTCGCGGTCGCCTGCGAGTCGTGGACCCCCACCGAGCTGATCAGGACGTCGAAGCCGCGACGCTGGGCGGCCACCTCGATGCCGCGATTGATGCCATCGATGAAGAGCAGGCTCTCGTCCTCATCCTCGAAGGTCGCCTCTCCCCCACGGCGAAAGACGACGCCGACCACCTCCTTGAGTCCGTTCGAGAGGGCCCGGGCGGCGCCGTCGGGGACGAAGCTGAGCTCTCGGACCGCACGCATCACGCGCTCGCGGGTCTCCTGGCGAGGCGTGCCCTGATCATTCAAGACGCGCGAGACCGAGGCGATCGAGACACCCGCCAGACGGGCAACGTCATAGATCGTCAGCGTCCCCTTGGGCCGCTTCGCCTCTGTCATGCAGAGCCGTCTCCAGTCTGGCTTCCTACCCCGAACTGTAAGCGCTTACCAGTAAGCGCTTACAGACTGGGCCGGGATGATAGCCGGAGTTGGTGCGCTCCGCAAGTGGTTACCGGTAAGCGTTGCTCCTTCCGGTCAAGCGAGGTCGCCGGGCGGGGTCGGCTGAGCCTGCGACTCCCGCCTCAGAGCAGGGTCTCCTCCTGCTCGACGCGGGCGGCCCGTCGCCTCGTCGGCGGCCCCGCCGCCGCCGCGGCCGGGTGCTCGACGACCGCGATCACCCGAGCGGCCATGAAACGCCCGGCCCGAACCGGATGTCCCGTGCGGGTGAGTTCGGCCACCTCGACGATACCTCGGGCGGTGGTGACCTCAACCCGCCTGCCCGCACGCGTCGCCGTGATCTCGAAGCTCCGCGCGCTTCCAGTCCCCGTGTCGACAATGACCTCCACGGTGTCTCCGATCACGCGCGCAACTTTAGCCGCACGACGCTGCCGTCATCGCTGCTGGGGCTGGTTCAGGACCGCCTCCCTGATCAGCTCGACCGGATGCCGCGCCGGGCGGCCGGTGCCATGCTCGATCTGCTGACGGCACGACACGCCCGTTGCCGCAATCAGCGTGGCGGCGTCCGCCGCCTTGACCGCGGGAAAGAGACGCATGCCACCAATCTGCATCGAAAGCTCGTAGTGCTCAGCCTCGAACCCGAATGACCCGGCCATGCCACAGCAACCGGCGTCAACCTCGACCACCGCAGCGCCGGGGATCAGCGACAGCAACCGAACGCTTGAGCTGGTCCCGGCGAGTGCCTTCTGATGGCAATGCCCGTGGAAGAGGAAACGGCGCCCCGCCAGCGGCGAGGTCGGGTCCATACGAAGACGGCCGGCGTCAAGTGCGTCGAGGATCAGCTCATCCACCAGACGGACCTGACCCGCGACAACCTTCGCGTCCTCGTTGTCCGGCTGGAGGGCGAGATGCTCCTCGGTGAGCGTGAGGATGCACGACGGTTCGACGCCGGCGATCATGACGCCCTGCCGCGCCAGGCCGGCAAGACGAGCGGTCATCGACTGCGCGAGGTGACCCGCGTCGTCGAGACGCCCTTTGGAGATCGCGGCCCGACCGCAGCAGCGGTCTCCGATCAGCTCGACCTCCCATCCGGCCATCTCCAGCAATTCGACGGCCGCGACGCCCACTCCAGGCTCGGTGAACGTCGTGAACGAGTCAGCGAGCATCGCCACGCGCCCAAGTGATCCCGGGCGTGGATGGGTGCGGTGCGCATCCCATCGCAGCAGGGTGCGCCGGTGGAATCGTGGCAGAGGCCGCCTGCGGGTGATCCCCAGGGATCGCTCCATGAACGCGCGCGATCCCGGCAACCTCGTGATCGTGTTCGAGAACGGCGCGAGACGCGATCCGATTCGGTTGAGCCGCCGTGCCGCCGCGAAGAATCGCGCGCGTCGCGGCACGCCGTGAATCCCCTGGTATTGAAAGAGAAACTCGCTCTTCATCGACGCCATGTCGACGCCGAGTGGGCATTCACTCTTGCACGCCTTGCACTCCAGGCACAGATCAAGAATGTCGTGGAGTCGATCGTCGCCGAGCGCGGCTCGAGGATCGGGTTGCGACAGCGCGAGCACGAGCGCGTTGGCGCGGCCCCGGGTGCTGTGCTCCTCCTCGCGAGTCGCCATGTACGACGGGCACATCACGCCGCTCGAACCCTTGCGACAGACGCCGATGTTCATGCATCGATCGGCCGCGCCGCGCATGCCGCCGGTGGTGGCGAACGACAGCCGGGTGGAGAGGTCGAACGCCTTCGGCAGTACGGCATCGCGGATGTTCTCGGTCATCGGCGGCGCGTCGACGATCTTCCCGGGATTCATCAGCGCGTGCGGGTCGAAGAGCCGTTTGATGTCGCACATGGCCTCGTAGAGCTCGTCGCCGTAGATGGCGCGGTTGAACTCGCTGCGCGCGAGCCCGTCGCCGTGCTCACTGGAGTTGGCTCCGCCGAATTCGCCCACCAGGTCTCGAATCTCCGCTGCGACGGCGCGCATCGTGGCAACCTGTTTGGGCTGGGTGAGATCCATGAACGGGCGGATGTGCAGGCATCCGACCGAGCAATGACCATAGAAACCGGCCTCCAGGCCGTGACGGTCGAGCACGGCGCTGAAACGCTGCACGTACTCCGGAAGGCGGGCTGGGTCAACCGCTGTGTCCTCGATGAAGGCGACCGGCCTGCGCGTACCTTCGCTGGCGGCCATGAGCAGCCCCAACCCCGCCGACCTCACCTTGAGCAGCGCAACCTGGTGCTCGCGGGTGATAGCTCGAAGCGTGTGATAACCGTGGTGGTGGCGCTGCCACAGTTCGGCGAGCCGGTCGACGCCCTCGGACGCCTCCCCGAGGCTGTCGGCTTCGAAGGTCACGAAGAGCAGCGCGCCCGGATCCCCGTCGATGATGGTGCCCAATGAAGCGAATTCGATCTTCCGCCTCGAGAGCTCGAGGATGGTGCGGTCGATGAGCTCCACGGCGCTCGGGCGTGCGCTCAGCGCGTCCTCCGTCGCAGCGATCGCGTCAGCCACAGACGCGAAATGGCCGACTGCGATCGCCTTGGCGCGCGGGAGCGGCACCAGGCGCACAGTCGCCTCGGTAACGATCACGAGCGTCCCCTCGGATCCGACGACAAAACGTGCCAGGTTGAACGGGGGCCCATCGGCAAGACGGTCGAGTCGATACCCGCCCGCGCGCCGCCAGTACGGCGGAAACCGCGCTGCGATCGCGGTGCGATGCTCTTCGACAAGCCCGGGGAGGCGCGCGTAGATCCGACCCTCCAGCGTGGTCGTGCCGGCCCGCCTGGCAACCTCGGTAGCGTCGACAGTTCCGAGCGTGGCCGTGCTGGCATCGCTGAGCACCACCTCAAGCGCCTCAACGTGATCGATGGTCATGCCGTACACCACCGATCCGCTTCCCGCGGAGTTGTTGCCGATCATCCCGCCGATCGTCGCCCGATCGCTGGTTGACGTATCGGGTCCGAACAAAAGCCCATGCTGCGCCGCGGCGCGGTTGAGGTCGTTCTGCACGACCCCAGGTTGAACTCGAGCGAGACCGCGCTCAGGGTCCAACTCGATGATTGCGTCCATGTGGCGCGAGGTGTCGATGATCACCGCGCGTCCCACCGTCTGACCGGCCAGGCTGGTGCCCGCCCCTCGCGGCAGCATGGGAACCTGGCGACGCGCGCAGACCCCGGCGGCTGCGGCGACATCGGCTGCATCGCGGGGAAACACCACCGCAAGCGGTTCGATGCTGTACATGCTTGCGTCGCTCGAGAACAGGTGACGCGTGTACGCGTCGGCGCGCACCTCGCCCGCCATCGCAGAGCGAAGCTCCGTCTCGAGGTCGCTCATCTCATCGGATCACGCCCTCGTCGCGCAATGTGGCGATGTCCGCGTCCGAGTAGCCGAGCTCGCCGAGGACTTCGTCGGTGTGCTCCCCGAGCACCGGAGGCGGACGTCTCACATTCGCCGTGTACCGGGAAAGCTTTATGGGAGACGCCGTCATGCGAAGCGTCCCGGCGGTGGGGTGCTGGGTGGTGAGCACCATGTTGCGCGCCTCCACCTGAGGGTGTTCAAGGGCCGCAGCGATGCTGTTGATGGCGCCGGCGGGGATCCCGACACGCGTCAGGTCCTCGGCCCATTCGGCTGAGCTCCGGGTGGCGAGTGCGGCTTCGATCAGTGGGATCAGCTGTGCACGGTTGGCCACGCGCTGCGGGTTGCTGACGAAACGAGGATCGTCGACCAGTTCAGGCAGCCCGATGAGCGGAGCGAAACGCTGCCACAGGGTGTCGTTGCCAACCGCAACCATCAGGTGGCCGTCAGCCGTGCGCAGCGCCTGGTACGGGACGATGCTCGGGTGCGCGGACCCGTAGCGACGCGGCACCTCGCCCGAGGCGAAGTAGCCACCGGCCAGGTAGGTCAACGATGCGATCTGTCCGTCAAGGAGCGAGATGTCGATCCACTCCCCTAGTCCTGTCGTGTGACGCGCGTGGAGAGCGGCAAGGATGCCGATCGCGGCCCACATCGCCGCGCCGAGGTCGGCGGCGGAGTTGCCCACGCGGACAGGTGCACCGTCCGCCTCACCGGTGACGCTCATGAGGCCTCCGAGAGCCTGGGCAATGGCGTCGTAGCCAGGCTCCGAGACGTATGGCCCGGTCTGTCCGAATCCCGAGATCGAGGCGTAGATCAGACGCGGGTTGCGTGCGCTCATGTCGTCGTAGCCGAGTCCCAACCGCCCCGCGGTTCCGGGCCGAAAGTTCTCGATGACAACGTCAGAGATATCAACCAGGCGCATCGCGATCTCGCGACCTCGCGCGGCTTTGAGGTCGACCGCGATGCCCCGTTTGTTGCGGTTCACGGAGAGGAAATACGCGGACTGGTCGCCCTGGTAGGGGGGTGCCCATTCCCTCGTGTCGTCGCCCGTGCGCGGGTTCTCGAGCTTGATCACGTCGGCACCGAGGTCGGCGAAGATCATGGTGGCGAAAGGGCCGGAGAGGATTCGCGATAGGTCGAGGATGCGCACCCCCGCGAGCGGGCCCGACGGCGGCGGCTGGGCGGGTTGCGAGTCCATCGATAAGCCTTACTAGGAGAGCACGCCGACGTAGAGGTTGACGACCTCGTCGTTGTGCAGCAGGTCTCGGCCCCTGCCGTCGAGGCGATTCTTGCCGAGCACCAGCACATACGCCCACTGCGCGTGACGCAGGGTCTCGCGAGTGTTCTGCTCGACGACGACGACCGCGACATTGGTGGCGCGCACCTGCTCGATACGCTCCCACACGGCGCTCTGGAACTTTGGCGAGAGACCGGCAGACGGCTCGTCAAGGAGGAGCACAGCCGGGTCCACCATCAACCCGCGAGCCATGGCGAGCATCGTGCGCTGGCCACCACTGAGGGTCTCGGCATGACGGCGATGAGCCAGCTTGAGATCGGGGAAGAGCTGGTACAGCTCCTCGGTTCGCTCGTGCAGCCCGTGCCGTCGGCTGTATCCGCCCATCTCGAGATTCTCCTGGACGGTCAGCTGTGGGAAGACGTTGGCCACCTGCGGGACATAGGCGATGCCGCGACGCACGAGCTTCTCTGAAGGAAGACCGGTGGCGTCTCTTCCCTCGATCATCACGGTGCCCGCGCTGGCCCTGATGACACCCGCGATCGCCTTGAGCAATGTGGATTTCCCAGCCCCGTTGGGCCCGACGACGGCGGTGATGGCGCCACGCAAAGCGCGGACGCTGACGTTCTCGACAATCGGCGGCCCACCGTATCCAGCGCTGAGCCCCGACACCTCGAGGGCCGCGACGGTCGGGGTCACCGCCGGAGCGGAATCAGGCGTCAAAGTCGTCATAGGTGGGCATCTCCCCCAGATAGGCGTCGACGACGGCCTGGTTGCCACGCAGCTGATCGAAGGGTGCCTCCGCGATCACCCGCCCCTCGGCCATCACGACCACCTGGTCGGTGACCCGCTCGATGAACGGCAGGTTGTGCTCGACGATGACGACCGAGGTGCCCGCGGTGACGAAACCGAGCACGGCGCTGGCCATACGCTCGCCGAGGACGGGGTTGACGCCTCCCATGGGCTCATCGAGGATGACGAGTCGCGGCTTGGCCATGCGGATGCGCCCGAACTCCAGGAGGCGTTTCTGGCCGCCGCTGAGGTTGCCGGCCCGCTCGTTCCGGAGGTGGAGCAGCCCGAACTCGTCGAGGACGGCGCGGGCATGGAGCAACTGCTCATTTGCGCGCTCCTTCTCGGCGCGCGACGGCCCCCAGAGCGCTCGCCAGAACCGCTCGCGACGTGGCTCGAAGCACGCAAGGATGAGATTCTCGAGCACGCTGAGCGCCGGCCACTCGCGCGGACTTTGAAATGTCCTGATCAGGCCCATTCGCGAAACGACGTGCGGCGCCTTGCCCTGCACCTCCTTGCCTTCGAAGCGGACGGTGCCGGTATCGGGGACCTTGAAGCCGGAGATGAGGTCGATGGCCGTGCTCTTGCCGGCGCCGTTGGGGCCGATCAGCCCGGTGATCTGACCCTCGGCAGCGGTGAATGAGCACGCCGTGACCGCCTGCACGCCACCGAAGTGTTTGTGCAGATCCTGCACTTCGAGCAGCGCGGTCACGCAGCGCCGGTGTCGAGTGTGGCGCCGGCAACTGCGCCTTCAACGGCGACGGCCGCGCCCCCGGTCCCGGCCGGATCCTTGTCGCGCAGTCGGCGCTCGGGGAGCAGGCCCTGCGGCCGGAAGCGGATGAACAGCACGAGGATGACGCCGGTGAGAATGAGCCGCAGGGCCGGCGCGAAGCTCGGCTGGTTGGCGATCTCCGGCAGGTATCTCGTCGCCTCCTGCAGGCCCATCACCATGACGGCGACACCGAGCACGACGCCGCGGTTGCTGCCGCGACCACCGACGAGAATCGCGGCGTAGAGGACGATCGTTTCCACCGGCGACCATGCTGACGGGTTAAAGGCGCTGAGATATCCCGCGAAGAGCGCTCCGCCCAACCCGCCGATACCGGCACCGATGACGTACGCCTTGAGCTTCATCACGTAGATGCCCCGTCCGAAGGCCGCAGCGGCGCGCTCATCCTCGCGCAGGCTGCGCAATGCGAGGCCGAAGCGACTGCCGCTCAACCGGGTGACCAGGAAGAGCACCACCAAGAGGACGGCGACGCAGAGTCCGAGGTAGAAGAACGGGTAACTCGTGAAGTCGAGGTTGAAGAAATCACCCATCGGGTCGAACAGCCCGGACAGCCCGTTGTATCCGTTGAAGAGGGGCACGAACTGCCCGGCGAAGGTGTAGAGGACATATACCGCACCGAGGGTGACGATCGAGAAGTAGATGCCGCGCAGATGGCGTAGCGCGATTGCTCCCACGATGAGCGCGAGCAGCATTGAGCTGATGACCGCGATCGCGACAGCGATCGGAAATGGCAGTGCCAGGCCGAGGATGTATGTCGTCGGGCTGGTCGCCGGCCCGATCGTCAGCACCAGTGTCATGTACGCGCCGAGCGCGACATAGCCGTAGAACGCCAGGTCGAAGTCGCCCGACCACCCCCAGATGATGTTCAGCCCCAGCGCCATGATCGCGAAGATCGAGCCCTCGGTGAGGACCGAGACCAGATAGTCGATCATTCGAAGACGCTCCGCCTCCCGCCGACGAAGAGCCCGCGAGGGCGTACGAGGATGACCAGGGAGAGGATCGCGAACGCGAACGCAAGGTTGTAGCTGGCGCTGAGGTATCCGCCGAAGAACTCCAGCGCGATGCCGACGATGATCCCGCCCACGAGCGTGCCCACCGCCTTGCCGAGACCGCCTGCAACCGCGGCCGTGAGCGTGATCAGAAAGAAGCTGAAACCCGAATAGGGGCTGAACGTGCCGACGCTCTCCGCGAGGATGAAGCCCGCGTAGCCGCCGATGAGACCGGCAAGGAGCCAGGTGAGTGCCGCGACACGGTTGGCGTTGATGCCGGACACCCTTGCCAGTGACCGGTTTTGCGACACCGCCCGCAGTGACTTGCCGAATCGCGTGTGCTGGATGATCACGTAGAGCAGCGCGGTGATCACCACCGCGGAGACCATGATCTGGATCTCGGTGTCGGTCCAGAGGAACGGCCCCACTGTTCGCGGCGCCCCCTGTGGGACCGCGTACCCCAGGTTCTCGGCGCCGAAGATGATCACGAGGACGTTCTGGATGACCAGTGAGACACCGAGAGTGGCGATGAACGTCGGCAGGCCACCGATGCCCCTGCGCACGAATCGATCGACGACGCCGTTGTGCACAGCGAGAGCCAGCAATCCACCGCCTGCGGCAGCGGCCAAACCCGAGAGAATTACGCCGCCGCCGTGCTGCTGCACGAGATACGCGCAGTAGGCACCGACGGTCAGGATCTCACCGTGCGAAAGGTTGGCAACGTTGGTGACCGAGTATTCGAGCGTGAAGGCCAAAGCCGACAGGGAGAGGATCGCCGCCGTGACGAGACCAAAGCCGAGCGTGAGAAGAGCCTCGTGCATCTACACCGATTCTCCAACGATTTGATGGGCCTGCGCGAGACGGCCGGAGGCGTGTCGGGGGCAACGCGCAGCACGTGCGCGCGTTGCCCCCGATGCGTCAGGGAGTGGCTGTGGCAAGGTCCGCGGCGGAAAGGAGCGCGATCTGGTTTTCGGCGCCCGTGGTGGCGTCGGCCTGGAAGGCTCCGTAGGGCCCAAAGACGTTGTTGTACGCGTTGAAGATGAGGTCACCGCTGGCCCCGTCCATCTTGATCCTGGTGCCGGCTTTGATGCCCTGGTAGCAAGCCTTGTACGTGTCGCACGGTGTGCCTGGTGGGTTGGTGACCGCCTTCATGTCAGCGATGACCGCGGGGCCGTCGGTGGTACCCGCTTTGTCCATCGCCAGCGCAAGGCTCAACACGGCGTCGTACGCGTAGTTTGCGCCGGCAATCGGCTGCGCATTGGCGCCGTTCTGCGCCGCGAACGCGGCGGCGAAGTTATCGGCCGCCGCGCCGGTGGCGTTGGTCCCGAAGACCGAGACGAGATGATCGTGGGCGACCGGATACGTGATCGCCTTGAGGTAGTCGTTACCGCTGGTCACGTCGGTTCCAACAATCGGGATGGCGAGGTTGTCGAGCTCCTTGAAGTTCTGGAACATGACGGCCGCCGTCTGCGGGTCGAGCTGGGTGAAGATGACATCCGGCTTGGCAGCGATGATCGCCTGCACCTCGGTGCGATACGAGGTCTGCCCCGGCGCAACCGTGATATTCGAAACGATGGTGTTGCCGAACTTCGTCCACGTGGCCGTGATCGGCTTGGGGATCGTCTGCTGCGCGATGTCGGACGAGAAGAGCAGCGCCGCGGTCTTGTACCCCTTCTGGTTGGCGTAGAGCGCCATGGCGACGCCGAGCTGGGAATCCGACGGGCTGTCGCGCCAGAGGTACTGGTTGGTGTTCTTGTCGAAGGCTGTGCTGCCGCCCTGGAACTCTGTGGGGATCCTGGCCGCGGTGACGATCGGAGCCACGGCCGCGATCTCCTGGGTTTCCGGCCCGATGATGCCGCTCACGCTGTCCGCCGACAGGAGCTGCCGCACCGCGGGGACGGCATCGGCCTCGTCGCACTGCGTATCCGCGTGGCTGAGGTCGAGCTGCTTGCCAAGCACGCCACCCGAACTGTTGATGACCTTCTGGGCCACCTGCGATCCCTGGAGCATCGCCTGACCGAGCACCGCAAGCGGTCCGGTGAAACATGAGAGCACGCCAAAGGAGACATGGCCGGCGCTGTCGGTCTTGATGTTGCCGCCGCCGGAGGCGGACGGGCTGGAGCTGCCGCACGCAGCGATGACGACTGCGACCGCGACACCTGTGAGCAGGCGTTTTGGGGCGCGCGATTGCGGGATCCGGGCCATGGCTGTCGGCGACACTGTCCAACCTCCGTCACTGGCCCGACGACGGGCCGTCCCCGATTATTGGCGGGAGTCTGCTCCGCGCTGGATAACTATGTCAATGGGTCAGTGGATAGTCCAATTTTTGCGCGATAATCCGCGCCGTGAGCCTCGACACCTCGCCCCTCCGTCCACTGGGCCGCACGCGTCTCTATGAGGATCTCGTCGAACGGCTTGGGGAATTCGTCGTCCGCACCAACCTCCGGGTGGGCGAGCGGTTTCCGCCGGAGCGCGAGCTGGCATCGCGGCTCGAGGTCAGTCGAGCCTCACTGCGCCAGGCCCTGGCGGTGCTCGAAGCACAGGGGTTTATCGAGATCCGTCACGGTGGGGGCGTCTTCTTGCGGCGCAGCCGCGGATTCGGCGGCGTGCTCCACAAGCTCGTCGAACGGCGAGCCCGGCTCCCTGAGGTGCTGGAGGCGCGCGAGCTCCTCGAGGTGCGGCTGGCGGAGCTGGCGGCCACGCGACGCACCGACGACGACCTCGCCGCCATGCGCTACGCGCTCGCCGCGATGGAGGCTGAGATCGCGTCGGCGGGGCTCGGCATGGATGGCGATGCGGCGTTCCACCATGCCGTGCACCGAGCCGGCAGCAACAAGGTGCTGGAGCACGTGATCGACGGCCTGGCAGAGGCGATTCACGAGACCCGTCTGGAGTCGCTCAGCGAGCCGAACCGGCCACGAAACTCTCTCCTGGCCCATCGACGCATCCTCGATGCGATCGAGGCACAACAGGTGGCCCAGGCGGCCGATGCGATGCGCGCGCACCTGCGCCAGGTTGCCGATGTCGCGCTGCTCCGCTGGGAGCCCCCGGTGGAGGATGCCGCGCTGCCATGAGCCCGCCGTCGTGGTTGGAGCATGTGACCGGGGTGGCGGAGCGGGGCCGCGCCATGCTGGGGCGCGGCGGGGGAACCCACAACACCGCCAACCTCGCGGCGACCTGCGACCGGCTGATCGCCCGGCGCGGTGAGGCGTCCGGCCTAGCGCTAGCCACCGAAGTCGTGCGTGCTCTGGAGCGCATGAACAACGCCGAGACCGCCGATTTCCTCGATGTGCTCGCCGTCTCATTCTCCCCCCCGCCCGACGCCGTCGCCGACGCAGTTGCGCGCTGGCGGTCGGATCCGACCGACGAATCGGTGATGGCGCTTGCACTGGCAACGGAGGCACCCCGGCAGGAGCTGTTCCGGCGCCTCAACATGGTCGGGGGTGGCGCCGCGGCGCTCGTGAAGCTGCGCGGTCACCTCCTCGACCTTCTCCCCGCACGCCCGCATCTGCGCGCTGTCGATGCAGACCTGCGCCACCTGCTCTCATCGTGGTTCAACGGGGGGTTTCTGCGACTCGAGCAGATCAGCTGGGGGACACCTGCGGCGACGCTGGAGCGGCTGATTGCCTACGAGGCGGTGCACGAGATCCACGGGTGGGACGATCTGCGCCTCCGCCTGGCCGAGGACCGTCGTTGCTTCGCGTTCTTTCATCCTCTGCTCCCGGGGGAACCGCTGATCTTCGTGGAGATCGCGCTCACTCGCGAGCTGCCGACGGCCATCGCGCCGCTCCTCGACGCGAGCCGTCCCATCGCCGACGCCCGAGCAGCCCATACCGCTGTCTTCTACTCGATCAGCGATTGCCAGCCCGGCCTGCGCGGGATCTCCTTTGGGAATTTCCTGATCAAGCAGGTGGTGCGCGAGCTCTCGGCGGAGCTGCCAGGGCTGCGAACGTTCGCGACGCTGTCGCCGGTCCCCGGCCTGGCCAGAGCCGTCGCGGATCGAAGCGACGCCGAGGGCTTCACCGACGAGCGGCTGCGGGCGCTGATCGCAGGTCACCACGATGAGCTCCGTCGCCTCGCCTCGTACAGCGATGAGATGGAGGCCTTTTCCCGGCTCCTGCAGGCTCCCGCCCCCCACGCTCCGGTGGTTGCCCGGCTGGCCGGTCGCCTGGCGCTCGCGTACCTCCTCCATGTGCAGGTCCGCGGCCGCGTCGCCGACAGCGTGGCCCACTTCCACCTTTCGAACGGCGCCCGGCTCGAACGCATCAACCCCGACGCGGACCTCTCACTGAGAGGCCGGCAGTCACATGCGGTGATGGTCAACTACAAGTACGAGCCGCAGCGATTGGAAGCCAACCACGAGCGCTACGTTCGGGCCGGTCGTGTGGCCACCGCTGCGTCGCTCGGCGGCGAGATCAAGGCTGTCGATGCCGCGTGGTCGAACGCGCCGCGCCGCGAACGGAGGTCAGTGCGCGCGGCGCGCTGACCGGATTCGCTCGGCCCTGGCGAGTTCGTCCTCGAGGATGATGCCATCCATCGAATGCTCGACTAGGCTCGGACCATGACGATGGGGACAGCCCTGCCGGAGCGGCTTCGACGGCTGCCTCCGATGGTGCCCGACGGCGCTGTAGCAGTCGTCCTCATGCTGAGCGCCGGCCTGGCGGAGTTCCAGGATGCGGGGAAACTGACCGTGGTCCAGGTGCTCGCGATCGCGCTGATCACCCTGCCGCTGACGGCACGACGCCTCCTTCCTTCGGCGGTGAGCGCGACCATCGGTGCAGCCCTCATCGTGCATCTGCTCCTGGGTTACACGAATTCCTTCGTCGAGAATTTCGCAATCCTGCTCGCGCTCTACACGGTGTACGCATCGGCGCGCAGTGGATGGCGCATCGCGGTCATGAGCGGGATCCTTGTGATCGGACTGACAGCGGGCGTCGCTCTGGGATGGCGAGATCAGCACCATGTCTACCTGTCCGATATCGGCTACAACGCGATCATCTTCGCGCTGCCGGTCATCCTCGGCTACGGGGTGCGGACGCGGCGCGCGTACGTCGCGCAACTGCACGAACAGTCGAAGCTGCTCGCACGGCAGGCGGCGGCGGACGAACGCACCGCGATCGCACGTGAGCTGCACGATGTGATCGCCCACAGCCTCAGTGTGATGGTGCTCCAGGCCACGGCCGGCCGGCGTCTGGCGCGCCGCGATCCAGCCAACGCGGCCGCCGCATTCGAGGTCATCGAGCAGACCGGCCGCGACGCGCTCTCCGACATGCGTCGTGCCATCGGGGTGCTCAAGACCGACTCAGCCGAGGCGGCGTCGCTGGCACCGCAACCGAGCCTTTTGCAGCTGGATGCGCTCGTCGATCAGGTCCGAAAGGCGGGAGTCTCGGTGCGCGTCAGCATCGGCGGGACGCAACGGCCCCTCGCCCCAGGCGTGGAACTGTCCGCCTATCGAATCGTGCAGGAATCGTTGACGAACATGCTCAGACACTCGGGAGCGGACGACGCGGTTGTCGCGATCCGATATGGGATCGAGGACCTCACCGTCGAGGTGACCGATAACGGACGAAAGGGCACGATGCCTTCCGCCGACGGCGGTGGTTTGACGGGGATGCGGGAACGCGTCGCGCTGCTGCATGGCGATTTTCGGGCCGGCAGCACCGTCGACGGCTTCACGGTCAGCGCTCGCCTCCCCCTGGAACCACGAACTGCGTGATCCGCGTTCTCCTGGTCGACGACCAACCCCTGGTGCGCGCAGGACTTCGCACGCTGCTCGACGAGGAGGCGGATATCGAGGTGGCAGGCGACGCCGGCAATGGCGAGGAGGCGATCGCGGCAGTTGCGGCTCTGACTCCGAACGTGGTGCTGATGGACATTCGTATGCCGGTGCTCGACGGCCTCGAGGCGACACGCCGTCTCACCGCACTCGGGTGCGCGGCGCGAATCGTGATCCTGACCACCTTCGACCTTGACGAGTACGTGTTTCAGGCATTGCGCTCCGGAGCATCGGGATTCCTGCTCAAGGACGCGACCGGCGATGAGATCATCCGTGCAGTCCGGGTTGCGGCAGCCGGCGACGCTCTGCTCGCCCCCTCGGTGACGCGACGGCTGATCGAGCGCTTCAGCGGGCGCACTCCGAGCGCCGACGCCCCGCATCTTCGCCTGCTCACCGAACGCGAACGTGAAGTCCTTCTGCTCATGGCACGAGGTCTCAGCAACAGCGAAATCGCGGCACGCCTTTTCCTTGGCGAGACGACCGTGAAGACGCACGTTGCCCACCTGCTCGACAAGCTCGAGTTGCGTGACCGCGTGCAGGCCGTCGTGCTCGCCTACGAGTCGGGGTTGGTCGAGCCGGGCCTTCGTTAGCTTCGAAGGGCAATCTCGTCCGAGGGGATGATCGTCAATCAGCCCTCGGGATGACGCTCACCGACGACGCGCGAGTCGACGATCGCCACACCGGAATCGCCGGAAAGGCAATCGAGGACAGAGCATGAACTCACGGGACTCCACGGCTCGCCCACCGTCGCCAAGCACATCGGAGCGGCTCATCGTCGGCGGCCTCGCCGTCGCCGTCCTCGCACTCCACCTGGCGACCAACGGGCTGTATGGGTTCCATCGTGACGAGCTGTACTACCTCGACAGCGCGCGCCATCTCGCCTGGGGATTCGTCGACTACCCCCCGCTCACCCCTGCGATCGCGCGCATGAGTGAACTGCTGTTCGGCACCAGCGTGTGGGGACTTCGACTCTGGCCGAGTCTCGCGGGGGCGGTGATGATCGTCCTGGCGGCGCTGATCGCCGGCGAGCTCGGCGGCGGTCGGAGCGCGCGCATCCTCGCCGCCTTCGGCGCGGCAGCCAGCCCGGTGCTGCTTGGCGCCAACTGGCTTTTCGAGACGGTGACCTTCGACCAGCTGATGTGGCTGATTTGCTGCTGGGTGACCGCGCGGCTCCTGAGGACAGGAGATCGCCGCCTCTGGCTCGTGCTCGGAGCAGCGATCGGGGTCGGGCTGGAGACGAAGTACACCATCGTCGCGCTCCTCGCCGGGCTTGCCGTCGGCACGGTGACGACATCTCTCCGCAGGCACCTCCGTACCCCATGGCCATGGCTCGGGCTCGCCATCGCCTTGCTGATCGTCCTCCCCAACGTGGTGTGGCAGGGCGTCAACGGATGGCCATCGACCGCATACACCTTCAATCACCACGCGGCTCAGGCAGGCGACTTTGCGCCACTGAAGTTCCTCGCCGATCAGATCGCCCTGATCGGCCCTGTCGCCATTCCGATCTGGCTCATCGGATTGCGCCGGCTGCTCACGGGCAGAGCCCGTGCGCTGGGGGTTGCAGCGCTGACGACCTTTCTGCTTTTCCTAGTGGTGGGCAAGGGCTACTACGTCGGACCGTTGCATCCGCTGCTGATAACCGCAGGCGCGTGCGCCATCGAAGCCTGGACGCGACAGCGCGCGCATTGGCTGCGGCCCGCGACAGCCGTGGCTCTTGCGATCCAGGCAGTGGTGTTGCTGCCGATCGCGATTCCATTGCTCCCGGAGGCCGTGATGGCGCAATCGATGCTGCCATCGATTCGCACGGACTTTGCCGACACGGTCGGCTGGCGGGACCTCGTCGCTCAGGTCGACGCCGTGTACGAACGGGTACCGGAGAGCGAGCGCTCCACAATGGTGATCCTCACCAACAATTACGGTGAAGCGGGTGCGATCAACACGTATGGGCCGTCATTCGGACTCCCGACGGCCGTCTCCGGTGAGCTGACCTACTACTACTGGAGGCCCGACCGGATGGGCGGTCCGGTGATCGGTGTTGGTCTCGATGCGGCGTTCCTCTCGACACTGTTCGATGGCTGTTCAACTGTCGCAACCATCTCCAACGCGTACGGGCTTGCAAATCAGGAGTCCGGGGCACCCATTGTCGTGTGCGAGCGATCCAGGATCTCGCTCAGTCAACTCTGGCCGCATTTGAAGTCGTTTCAGTGACGGCATCTGGTCGAGCGAGGGACTCACGAGGGACTCACCCTGGGATCGATGACGCCGTAGAGCCCGTCCACGACGATATTGGCAACCACGATGAATGCCGAGAGCCGAACGTACGTCGCCGATGAGATGAACGCCAGCGTGATCCACGGAAGGATCAGGCCGTGCGCCCATTCGAGGGGGTTCACCAGAATGGGCGTCCAGCCGTTCCCTGGGCGCGGGAAGAGGTCAAGCCCGGGGATCCAGATACCGCCAAACAGATACGGGAGGCCACCCTCAGATCATCTAGCGTGGCCTCTTCATCACTCCGGCTTTAGCGCCGGCAAATAGAGCGCAAAGGGGAACTTTCGCGCGAAGGGTGCGTTATGGTGACGTCCTGATCGCAGGAGGTGGAGGTGATTTCGTGTCCAACGGTCTGGAGGGCGGCCGGAGACCCGTCGGAGCACGCCTGGTTCTCGCGCTCGCCGCCGCAGCCCTCGCCGGCATTGCGGCCCCTCTAGGCGCGCACGCGGCGTCGCCCCCGGTGACCCTGAACGTGACGCCCGAATACGCGACCTCGGGTTCCACCTCCACCACGTGGACCCCGTTGCTGGTCACGCTGAGCAACAGCGGGCCCGACTTCAGCGGCACGGTTGAGATCGCCGTCACAGGATCGGGAAACCAGCAGCGCTGCATCGGCTTTCTCAAGGTGTCGTACTGCGGCAACGGCGGGGCGTCAGCGTCATACGTTGACCGGATCCCTGTCCAGCTCGCCGCCGGGACGACCAAGCGCTACGTCGTTGATATCGCGGCATCCGCCAATTCGCCACAGGCGCGCCTGCTTGACGCCTCAGGCAATGTCGTCGATCAGGTGACCGTGTCGTCGACGACCTCATTCAGCGGCAATGTCCAGGACGCCGTCGCGGTCGTGTCCGACGACTCCTCCGTCCTCGACTCGGTCGCGGGCATCCGCCTCCCCGACGGGCAGCAACCGGCCGTTGCTCATATCGCGCCGGCCTCCCTCCCCGAGTCCGGGGCGTCGCTCGAGGGATTCCTGGCGGTGATCGTCGATGACGCCGCTACTGGGTCGCTCGACGCCGGCCAGCGCACAGCGCTCGCTGCGTACGTCAGCACCGGAGGCACGCTGGTCATCGCCGCGACGGACCGCTTTCTGGACACGACCAGCGGACTTCCCGCTGCGCTTGTTCCCGCAACCGTGTCGGGGCTGGCGGAGATTTCGACGCTGCCGTCAACCGCGGCGATTCTTGGCACCTCTGAACCGCTGGCCCCGCTGCAGATCGGCATTCTGCAACCTCGCGCAGGAGCGACGGTACCGCTCACGGACGGGGGGAACCCCATCGAGGTGGACAGTCGCGTCGACCAGGGAGACGTGACCGTCCTCGCCCTCGATGCGGCCTCCGGGCAAGCGGCCAATTGGGTGGGTACGCTCGCGCTCCTGCGCCACGTCCTCGTCACCGCCGAGCAGCGCGCCGCGCCCGCGGCCACCCCCGCAGCCCTGACCACGGACGGCTACCTCATGGGTGAGCTGCAGGACATCCCCGGCCTCTTCGTTCCCAGCTCCGCGGTGCTCGCGATCGTCATCGCGGTGTACGTGCTCCTGGTCGCGCCCCTGACGTTCATCGTGCTCTGGCGCCGGCGCCACGCGGCACTCGCCTGGCTCCTCGTCCCGGCAGTCGCGGTGACCACGACCGCGGTGATGATGGCGACCGGTCTCGGCACCGCGGGCCATGACGCGGCGCTCAACGTTGTCCGCGTTGTGACCGTGGATCCCCAGACGGGAACCGCGCGCGTGCAGACACTCGCGGCGCTGTTCTCGCAGCACGGAGGATCCCGCCTGATCCAGCTCGGAGCACTTGCCGATGCCACCGGGCTCGCAGGAGTCGAGACCGGCTCCGGCGACGTCGTCATCCTCCCTGGGCAGAACAGCGTGCTCGTCGAGGGCGCGGGGCCGGCGACAACGCACGGGTTCGACGCCGAGGCGACGATCCCCTACTCCGCAACCGCCGTCGACACGTCACTCGCAGTCGCACACATGAGGGTCAGTGGCGCGATCACGAACATGCTCGGCACCAACATGCTGGACAGCGCGGTGCAGGTCCCCGACACCGGTTGGAGCCACAGCGGGGCTCTCGCCACCGGCGCGTCCGTATCGATCCACGCCACGGTCAACCCGTCCGGTGGAACAGGAGCGCCTCAAGGTGGGTGCTGCAACACGTCGTCCGACGCAACCAGCACACAGCGCGCCGGCGAGATCATCTCCGCGATCGAGGACGGCCTCTATGGTGGCGCGCTCGGCTACGCGATCCCTGCGCCCTTTCCCGGTACGCCGGCGAATGCACAGGCGCAAACGCAGCCGGTATTCGTCGGCGTCGTGCAGGGTCCTCTTCCCGGGCTCGCTCCGATCAATGCCGGGGGGATCCCCGTCACCGAGATGGATGCGATCGTCATCCCTCTCCAGGTTGGGCGTTCGCCCGGCGACACCACAACGCAGGTGGCGAATCTGGTCGATGTCACGGGCGCCACCGCCAGCACCTCGGCGTTCTTCGGCAACCTGGCTCTCACCGGCTCCGAAGGCGCGGTCTACAAAGCGCAAGTGGGGACCGGACCGTACGCCGGCTTGAATATCGCGGAGGTCGCCTCGTCGGCTCCGTGCTCCGGACCGGCCCCGATATCGGGACCTTCAATCTGCGGGTCACCCGTGCCCGCAGGCGCGATCACCCTTTCCGTGTTTGACCCGGCGAGTGTGACCTGGACCCCGCTCGGCACCCATCCGGTCACGTCGGGGGTGGGCGCGACCATTGAGGGTCCGTTGAAGTTCCTGCTACCCGACGGATCCATACTGCTGCGCATGACCGGGCCGTCCAGCGGCGCCACCCTGACTCCCCCACTGGTGACGCCCGTGGTCGGGGCCGCGTCGTGATCACCGGCACACACCTCGCCAGGGCGTTCGGGGAGCGCATGGCACTTGCCGACTGCTCGTTCCAGATCGACACCGGAGCAGTCTTCGGTCTGGTGGGACCAAACGGCGCGGGCAAGACGACAACGCTTCGGATCCTCGCGGGACTCCTGCAACCAACGTCCGGAACAGCGTCGGTCGACGGCGTCGACGTACTCACCCATCCGCAGGTGGTGCGCGAGCGAGTCGGCTGGATGCCCGACTTCTTCGGGGTCTACGACCGGATGACGGCGCGCGAGTACCTCACGTTCTACGCGTCGTGCTACCGGATTCCCCGGGCGCGAATCGGCCGCCTGGCAGCCGACCTCATGGACCTGGTCGGCCTGCCCGATCGCCTGGACACACCCGTCGAGGCGCTCTCGCGCGGGATGAAGCAGCGGCTCTGCCTAGCCCGTGCGCTGATCCCGGACCCGCCGGTTCTTCTCCTCGACGAGCCCGCGTCGGGACTCGACCCCCGGGCGCGCGTTGAGCTGCGGGAGCTGGTGCGCGAATTGCACACCATGGGCAAGACGATGGTGGTGAGCAGCCACATCCTTCCCGAGCTCGCCGAGATGTGCACGTCCTTCGGCTTCATCGACGCCGGCCGGATGGTGGCGCAAGGCACGCTCGACGAGCTGACCGGTGGCCGTGACCTCACCACCCTCCGAATCAACGTGGCCGGCGACGTGCACGCGGCTGCTGTGGCGCTGGACGGCGCCCCGCAGATGATCGCTCTGCGTCCCGGCGATGGCTTCGTCGAGGTTGACGTGCACGCCGGAGCGGAGGCAACGTCCTCGATCCTCCAGGCGCTGCTCGCCGCCGGCATCACCGTGACCGCCGTCAATCCCGTGGGATCGAGCCTCGAGGACGTATTCCTCCGTGTCACCGGTCAGCCCCTGGAGCAGAGCGCATGACCCGAATGGGCTCGCTCGTGTGGAATCCGATCGTCGCGCGGGAGGCGCGCACCCGCATGCGCAGCAAGCGCACGGCATTCATCCTGTTCTGCTGGCTGGCCGCGCTGGGGGTTGTTGCGATTCTCGCGTACGCCTCGGCGGGCAACCAGTCGGCGTCGGTGACCGTGCTGGCGCACTCGGGGGTGACGGTGTTCGACGCTCTGGTGGCGGTCGTGGTCGCACTCTTGCTGCTTCTCGTTCCGGGCCTTGTCGGCGGCTCGATCGCCGGTGAGCGTGAGCGCCAAACGCTCGACCTGCTGCTGTGCACGCGGGTGCGCCCATGGCGGGTGGTGATCGGCAAGCTTGCAGCGTCGCTGGCCTTCATCGGATTCCTGCTCGTGGCGTCGCTGCCCATCCTCTCGGTGGTCGCAGTGCTCGGCGGTATCGCCTGGAGCGACATCCTCATCGTCGTCGGTCTGGGCGCGCTCACGGCGGTCACGATCGGCTCGATGTCGATCCTTTTCTCCGCGATCAGCAAGGGTCCGACAGGGGCGATCGTGTGCTCGTACGTCGCCATGTTCATCCTCCTGGTTGGACCGCTCGTCCTGGGCACGTATCTTCTTGCCCAGGGCTTCGGATCCGGTGGCGGCGGCACCTCGGTCACCCTCACACCCAGTGGATACATCTCCGGACCCGCCATTGCCCCGTCGGTGAGCTCGGCGCCGCCGCTGATCATGGCCCTGAGTCCCGGGGTCGCAATCGGCAGCGAGGTGGCGTCAATCTCCAGCCAGAACTGCGCATCCGCCGTGTATTCCGGGTTCGGCGGCAGCTTAGGCTCCTCCGTCATCTACAGCTGCGCCGCGGTCACGTTCGATCGCATCGACTCGGGGCCGCTCAACGGCTGGCACCTCTGGCAGGTCTACGCGGTGTTCGCCATCGTGCTGTCGGCGCTGTGCATCGGCCTGGCGATCGTCGCGCTGCGCGGCCGGGTGCCGTGGCCGAGGCGCGCTCAATCGGAGGTCACATGACCGATTCTCAGCTCACGCTGGACGCTTCGCTCCGGCCGCTGGTTCGGCGTGCGCGTGTCGACGTCGTGGCGAGGTGGTTGCTCATGTCCGCCGTGGTCGCTGCGGTGTGGGCGTGCGTGGTGCTGGCCGCCGGGCGCATCTGGACGCTTCCCGTCGTCGCTCTGATCGCGAGCGTCAGCACCGTCCTGCTGGCCGCCGGTGCGGTGATGTCGGTCCTCCACCGGCCATCTCCGCTGATCGCGGCGCGCACCGCGGATCGGCGCCTGGCCCTCGCCGAGCGCCTCGCCACAGCGCTGTCACTGAGTGAAGACACCACCGCGATCGCCGAGCGCCAGCAGCGTGACGCCTCGTCGGTGATCAGAACGCTGCATGTTGGCGACGTGTACCCGCTGCGCGGCCTCAGATGGCGCGCGCTGGCCGCGGCCGCGGGGGTAGCAGCCGCGGCTGCACTCGCGATCACAACCCCGAGCAACGCGCTAGCCGCGCAGCGCGCGGCCAGCGACCACGCGGCGATCCAGAAGGCGATCGCGGCGATCAGCAAGCAGGAGCAGGCAGCCCATCACGCCGTCGCCTCGCAGCCCGACCCGACCGGCGCGTTGCATCAACTGGACCAGGCGCTACGCGACGCATTGGCGCAGCTCCACAAAGCACAGACACCCGTGCAGGCGCTCGAGACGATCTCCCAGCTGGGTCAGCAGATCCAGGGCCTTGCTGACCCGACGCTCCCGTCGCGCCTGGGGGCGGCGTCCGCCGCCGGTTCCGCCATGACCGGTTCAGCAACGCTCGGCCAGGTTGGCTCGGCCCTCGCCCAGGGGAACCTGTCTGGCGCCGCAGCATCGCTGCGGTCCGTCGCCGGCTCGCTGGCGCAACTCACTCCCGCGCAGCTGCATCAGCTGGCATCAGCCCTCGCCCGCGCAGCGAGCGCATCGCCCGGCGACAGACCGCTCGCCAACGCCCTGCAGCAGGCGGCGAACGCCCTTGCGTCCGGGAACACGGCCGCCGCGGGCCAGGCGCTCGGCGCGGCGTCGAGCGAGCTGCAGGCC
>JBAPOS010000220.1:0-11001 GCA_049279755.1 Candidatus Dormiibacterota bacterium
ATTCCGGTCGCCTGGGTGAGTGTGACCGACGTGCCGGTCACCGACTTGACTTGACCGCGCGCGGCCGTGAACCCGGCGGCACCTGCCGGCGGCGAGAAGCTCGGACGGGGCGAGGCGCCTGGTCGTGGGCTGAACGAGCCGCCCGCACCGCCGCCGAACCCGGTGACGGCGCAAGACCCCTTGACCGGCGCGCTGAGAAGGACCGACGTCGCGGTCAGCGTGCCGGTCGCGTCCTTGCTGCCGGTGGCGGTGATGCACATCCCGGGGGTGATGTTCGCGAGGGTCCCCGTGCTCGTCTGGGTGATCGTCGTCGTGGGCGCGTACGTCACGGTCGAGTCGCCGGTGGCGCCGCTGAGGATCAGCGTCACCCCGTTGATCTGGACGAGCTGGCCGAAGGCAGCGTTTCGTGCGAATCCTCCGCGACCGCCGGCGGACGGAGACGCCGACGGGCTCGAGCCGCCGCTGGCTGCGGCACCCCCGCAGGCGGCGATACCGAGCGCGGCCATGCCGCCGATGGCGCCGAGAAGGGCACGGTTCATGACGTTGTTACTCCCAACAGGATGACTGTCGTCGTGATCATTCGGCTCGCAGTGCTGCAATCGGCGCGAGGCGAGCAGCTCGCGCCGCCGGGTAGACACCAAAGATCAGGCCAACTCCGGCCGCAACCGCGACCGCGATGATCACCGGCGTGGGCGTGATCGTCACGGCGATGTTCGCGAGTCGCGGGACGAGGATTCCCGCGAGCAATCCAGCGCCGACACCGAGCAGGCCACCGACGAAGCTCAGGGTGGCTGCCTCGATCAGGAACTGACGGAGCAGATCGCGAGGGGTTGCGCCGAGTGCCTTGCGCAGTCCGATCTCCTGGGTGCGCTCGGTGACTGACACCAGCATGATGTTCATCACGCCGATACCTCCGACGAGTAGGGAGATCGCGGCCACGCTGGCGAGGAGGATGGTCAATGTCGTGGTCACCGATGCCGCGGTGCTCGCCAGCGTCGACGCCGAGGTGATGTTGAAATCAGCCGAGGCGCTGTTGGTGATGTGATGCGTCTGCAGCAGGAGCTGATCGGCTTCGAGGTATGCGGATCCGATCGTTGCCGAGCTCGAGGCGCTGAGCAGGATTCGCTGCACCGAGTCGGGGCTGCCCCCGGTGACCTGGTCCTGTGCCGTGGTGATCGGGATGACCGCGAGGTCGTCGTTGTTGGTGAACCCGGTGCTCCCCGTCGTGGTGAGGATGCCCACCACATCGAACGGCGCTCCTGAGATGCTCACCTGCGAGCCGACGGTCACCCCCAGGTCCTGGGCGGTGGTAGCCCCGAGAACCACCACCTGCGCATGCTTGTCGACCTGGTTCTGCGTGAAGAAAACCCCACCGGACAGCGATCGAGCATTGGCCGTGAGCCACCCGGGAGTGGTGCCCTGCACGGTCGTGGACCAGTTGGTGCTGGTGCTCACCAGGGTCGCGGTCCCGGTAACCACCGGCGCAACCGCCGCGACATCCGGCGCGTCCTGCTTGTCCTCAAGACCGGCGACATCTTCCATGGTCAGCGTGTTGGCTGAGCCGGATCCTCCGCGCACACCGAAACTCGTCGTGCTCCCGGGCGAGATGGTGAGCAGATTGGTGCCCAGCGCAGCAATTCGTGAGTTGACCGAGTCCGCCGACGCGGTGCCGATGCCGACAGTGCAGATCACCGCCGCGACGCCGAACAGGATGCCCAGAGTCGTCAGGATCGACCGCAGCCGGTGACCGAGCAGGCCGCGCATGCCGGTGTCGAAGGTGCGCAGAAGGCTCACGCGGCCACCCGGTCGCGAAGCCGGCCGTCGGCCATCTCGACGACCCGCTCGGCAACACCCGCGACGTTTTGATCGTGCGTGATCAACACGATGGTGTGGCCCGATTTATTGAGGCCCGTGAGGATGTCGAGCACCTCGCGGCTCGCCTTGGAATCGAGATTGCCGGTGGGCTCGTCGGCCAGGATCATGGTTGGATCGGTGACCAGGGCCCGAGCGATCGCAACGCGTTGCTGCTGGCCGCCCGAGAGCTGATTGGGACGGTAGTGCACCCGGTCGGTGAGACCGACCTGCGCGAGCGCATTGAGCGCCATCTGCCGGCGATCCCGCGCCGTGCGATAGAGCAGTGGCAGCTCGACGTTGCGCCACGCGGACATCGAGGACAGCAGGTGAAACTGCTGGAAGACGAAACCGATGCGTCGATTGCGGATGCTCGCGAGCTCGCGCTCGTTCATCCGGCTGACGTCCTCGCCGGCAAAGCGATACTCGCCGCTCGTGGGCACGTCGAGACACCCGAGGATGTGCATGAGCGTGGACTTTCCGGAGCCCGAAGGTCCCATCACTGCAAGGAAATCGCCCTCCTTCACCGCGAGCGACACGTCGTCGACCGCACGCACGGTTGCGTCGCCGCTGCCGTAGACCTTGCTCACATCGAGGAGGCGAATGATCTCCGCGGCCATCAGCCGCCCGTGCGGCCCACGCCGCCACCACCGCCACCGAAGCCGCCTCCAAACCCGCCGCCGCCGAGGCTCCGACCAGCCCCGGTGGTCGACGATGGAATCGTGCTGCTGATGGTTGCGATCACCACCTGGTCGCCGACCTTCACCCCGCTGAGGATCTGGGTGAGCGTCGAATCAGCCGCGCCGACCGTCACCGCAACCGGTTGTGGCTTGCCGTTGACGAAGAGCGTGACGGTGCTGCCCGCGCCCGTCGTGTGCACCGCGCTGGTTGGAACCGTGGTGACGCCGACAACCCGATTGATGATCACGCTCACCGAGGCCGACATCCCAGGACGCAGCGAGGGGCTGGCGCCGCTCAGGACCACCGTCACGGGAAAGCTCGCCACGCCGGAGGTGACCGTGGCCTCCTCGGCGACCTCGGTCACCTTACCGGGCACTGCTTCGCTCGATCCGGCGGCGACCACCTCGGCCGGCTGTCCGATGGCGATCTCGTTCACCAGCGTGTCACTCACCGAGCCCGTGACCTCGAAGACCCCCGGTGTGATGATCACGATGGCGTGGGTCGCGGAACCGCTCGAACCGGACGAAGCCCCACCGGTGCCGGCGCTCGAGATCTGCTGGCCGTCGGTGATGTTGACCGCCTCGACCAGGCCACCGCTCGTCGCCTTGAGCGTGGCGTCGTTGACAGCCGCAAGCGCGTTGGCGACGTTGACCTGATCGATCGCGACCTGGCTCTGGTCGGTGGCGACCTGCGTCGAGGAGGCGGTTGATCCGCTTTCAAGCGCGGCCAGGGACGACTTGGCGTTCTCCCACTGCACCTTGTCGGCGTTGACCTGTCCTTGAGCCTGGTCGTCGCTCTGATTGGCCTTGACCTCCGACGTTTGCCAGAGCTGGTAGTCCTGGCTCATGGTGGACTCGTCCTGCGGACAGGGGGGCGTTGTGTCACCGGGCGTGCAGCCGTCGGCAGCCACTGTCGCCTGCGCGGCGGTGTACGTGGCAGAGGCCTGCGCGACCGTCTGCGCGTTCACGGCTTTGGTGTCCGCGAGGCTGGTCACGGCGTTCTGATACGACACCAGTGAACTGTTGACCTGTGCCTCGGCCTGAACGAGGCTCGAGCCGGACGTTCCCGACTTGGCCTGGGTGAGGTTCGCCTCCGCCGACGAGAGGGTCGCCTCAGCCTGGGTGAGACTGGCATCGACGGTGGTCGGATCCTGAGTGGCGAGGACCTCGCCCGCGATCACCGTCTGCCCGGGCTGCACGTTGACTGCGGTGACCTTGCCCGCGCCCTGGAAATCCAGATCGGTCTCGCCGTCTGCCGCGAGATTCCCGGAGAGCGACACCGTCTGGGTCACCGTCCCGAGGGTCGCGAAGCCCGTCCGATAGGAAACGCTCGCCGCATCGCCACGAGTGAGGAAGAACGTGCCGACGCCTGCCGCAACGATGACGACAACCATGCCGATGATGAAAGGCTTGCCCAGCAGGCGACGTCTCACGCTCGATAACTCCCACAGCCGGTTGCTACCGCGACCAACGGCGTGATCGTCGCCCAGGCTTCCTTTCAGGAGCGTGACAACTCGCGGACACGTCGCGAACGGTGCCCGCGGCGTGGCAAGTGGGCGGAGCAGGGATCGAACCCGCGACCTCCTCGGTGTAAGCGAGGCGCTCTAACCAGCTGAGCTATCCGCCCGCTGCGACTGTATCTCCAGGCGCGGCCAATTGCTCGACGGTCCCGTCATTGTGGCCGACGAACACCAGGTCGGTCATCCCGAGGAACAGTCCGTGCCCGGCGGCCCCGGGGACGGAGTCGATCGCCGCTGCGAGGGCAGCCGGGTCGGGAACGTCGATGTACTCACTGTCAGCGAGAAGGTTGCCGTTGTCGGTGGTGAACGGATCACCGCCGGCGCCGATGCGCAACACCCACTCCATCGACGTTCGGTCCGCGAGCACGCGCAGCGTTCTGGCGCTCCCGAACTGCACCACCTCGACGGGGACGCGGCCCCGGAGCCCAGACATGTATTTGCTGTCGTCGGCAATAACCACGAAACGCGCGGCCGATGCCGCCACGATCTTCTCGCGGAGCATTGCGCCCCCCCGGCCCTTGATCAGGCGCAGCGCGGGGTCGATGCTGTCGGCGCCGTCGACCGCGAGGTCGAGTCCCTCGGCTCCGAGCTCCTCCACGACGATGCCGTGCTCGCTCGCCAGCGTCGCACTCGCCACCGAGGTGGCGACGGCGCGCACCTTCAGGCCCCGATGCACCCGCTCCGCGAGACCGAGAATGAACCACCGCGCGGTCGTGCCGGTTCCAAGGCCGACTCGCATGCCGTCCTCAACCAGGGGCACCGCCGCCTGCCCCGCTGCCCGGCGAGCGGCATCGACATCCACCCGTGCAGCGTAGCGGTCAGGATGCCAGGCGTCTGCTCAGTTCGCTTGATGTCGTCAACACCGCGTCGCGATGCAGACCGTCAGGCTGCCGCATGAAGCGCTCCTGCACCAGGAACACCGCTTCGATGAGCTCCGCCGCCGAGGTCCGTGGACGGAACGTGACCCCGCGCCGCCGGAGCGCGACCAGCACGCGTGTGGGGATCGGGCCGCCACGGAGATTCACCTCTTCGAGCTGGGTCAGCAGCCCGTCGAGCTCGCACAGCGTTTCGCGTCGCTGCACACGTTGTCGTTCCTCTTCTGCTGACCACACCATTTGGTTGAGGACGCGGTTTCGGACGAAGGTGGCCATGACGCTCCCTCGGCGCGTCCATCGGGTTCGGGGGTTTGATGTGATGTAGGGTGAGTCGGACCGAACAGATGGACGTCCTGTGGTCGCGATCCTACCGATTTGTGGGCCATTTGCATAGCGGAACACATGTTCGGCAGCACGGCAGGAGCGGCTCCGCATTGGAGCCGCTCCTGTGGGTTGAGGAGAGGGAGGTTACGAGCCGAGCAGTTGGATGATGTGATTGGCGTCGGCACCGGCTCCGGTGAGATCGGCGCGCGCGGTCTTGATGTTCTGTGCTGCGCTCTTGAGGTCGACCTGATTGCCCGGCCACCCGGCCGGCACGAGGTTGATCACCGACGCGGTGACACCGGAGATCGAGGTTCGCGACGCGTTGACCTTGCTGGTCAGATCGTTCAGATCTGCCTGCGCCTGTGCTTTCACCGTCGCCGACACTGACGAGTTGTTGATCAATGTCTGCAATTCGGGGATGAGCGTTGCGAACGTCGCGTTGACCTTGGTCACGCCGTCTGCAGCGATGACCTCGTGAATCTTGGGATCCTCGAGCACGTACACGCGATACCCGGTGACGATCGTCTGGCAGTCCGTCCATGCCTGGTGGTATGTCGTATCGCTCTGGATGGTCTTGTCGAGCGCTGTCAGTCCCTGTTGATCGGCACCGATCTGCCCCTCCAGGGTCGTGCGGTCGGAGCTGCTCAGTGCTGCCGAGTCCTTGACGAAGGTGTCGTCGGCGCCGAGCGTGCCGAGCCGGCGCTGCACGGCGACATTGCAGTGCTCCTTCAGCGTCGCGAGCGTGACGGTGTGCGGGGCCGGTGTCGAACTGGCGGCTGGGGTCGGGGTTGGCGTGGTCTGCGCGTCGACGGCCACCGAGCCGGCCAGTCCAAAGCCTGCGGTCAGGGTGAGCGTGGCGACGCCACGCGCGAGAAGTCGGGTGTTCACTGCGACGGGTCTCCTTCGCTGTTGCTCAGTCCCGCGCTGGCAGCGTTGAGCTGCCCGTCGATGGTGCTGAGCTGGTTGTCGATTGCGCTGATCTGCTGATCGATGCCGCTCGTGTTCGGCGTCGCAGCCGGCACCGCGGGTTGAGCGGCGGCCGATGTGCCTCCGGTGACAACGCCGGTCGCTGAGGTGGCCGGCACAGTGGTGCCGGCACTGCTGCTCGGCCGGATGGTGCCGCACGCGGCGACCGACACGACTGCGATGCAGCACAGGGCGCTGTTCCGAAGCGCCGTGAGTCGGGGCATTCGATTTCTCCTTGGTGTGTCTGCGGATGTGTCTCATCCAACCAGAGCCGCGGACGTGGCTCCTGAGACCACGCGGAGACGCCGCTGAGAAACCGCAAAGAGGTCGCCGCCATGCTCGGCCGCCGTGCAGCCGGGCGTCGATTCAGGCCGCTGAGGCCTCGTGTGCGTGCGAGCGGAGCAGCCCATCCAGCGGGCCCGCATCCGCGAGCCGGCGGCCGAAGGCTGATGCCAGCGCGTCTGCCAGCACTGGAGCAACCTCCATCGGACTGTGACCGGTGGCTCCAAGGGTCTGAAGCGACGCGACCCCTGCTCCCTCGATACCGCACGGTGTGATCCGGTCGAACCAGCCAAGCTCGGTCGTGACGTTCAAGGCGACACCGTGGGTCGTGACACCACCCGCGAGCTTGACGCCGATGGCGCCGAGCTTCCGGTCGTCCGCCCATACACCCGTGTACGGCGGCCGGCGAGTCACCTCGACGCCATATGCGCCGGCGGTGGCGATCAGGCCGGTCTCGAGCGCGCGAAGGTAACGGTCGACGTCACCGTGGGCCGGATGACCGGCGATCGGGAAGATGCCTGCCAGCCGGACGATCGGATACGCGACGAGCTGACCCGGCCCGTGGAAGGTGACCGAGCCGCCGCGATCGACCTCGAGAAACTCGGCGCCCGCTGCAACGAGCGCCTCGGGCCCGGCGCCGAGGTGGCGAGGCTCTCCCTGGCGGCCGACCGTGTAAACGGGATGATGTTCGAGCAGGAGCAGCACGTCGTCGGTCAGGGCGCCGGACCGGCGCGCCAGCGAGATCTCCCTTTGCAGTTCCCAGGCGTCCTGGTAACCGATCTTCCCCAGCCATGCCCAGCGCAGCACCGGCTCGGTCATCGAATCGCTCATCCTGCGTGGGCAGCGACCGCCTGCTCGTGGGCGTGGTAGCTGGAGCGGACGAGCGGTCCTGATTCGACGTGCCTGAAGCCGAGCTGCTTGCCGTATGCCTTCAGCTCAGCGAACTCCGCGGGATGCCAGTAGCGAATCAGAGGGTGGTGCTTGAGCGAGGGGCGCAGGTACTGGCCGATGGTGATGATCTCGATGTCATGGGCGCGCATCTGGTCGAGGAGTTCCTTGACCTCGTGCATCTCCTCGCCGAGACCCACCATCAGCCCGGACTTGGTCCGGCTGCGGGGCTCGATGCGCTTGGCCGTGCGGAGCAGATCGAGGCTGCGGTCGAGCTCGGATTTCGGCCGCACGCGGCGATAGAGCCGGCCGACGGTCTCGACGTTGTGGTTGAAGATCTCAGGGACCTCCTCCATCACGGTTCGCAGCGCCCCATGGTCGCCCTGGAAATCGGGGGTCAGCACCTCGACGGTCGTCCCTGGCGACAGGGCTCTGATGGAGCGAATCGTGGCCGCGAAGACCCCGGCTCCGCCATCGGCAAGGTCGTCACGATCGACGGATGTGACCACGGCGTGGCGGAGCCCCATGGCCGCGACCGCCTCCCCCACCCGGCGCGGCTCGTCCCAGTCGATGTCACCACCACGCTTGCCGCTCTTCACCGCACAGAAGGCACACGCTCGGGTGCAGACGTCGCCGAGGATCATGAAGGTGGCGGTCCCGTGCCCCCAGCACTCGGCGATGTTCGGACAGCGAGCCTCCTCGCACACGGTGTTGAGGTTCTGACCGCGCATGATCCCCTTGACCTGCGAGTACCCGTCCCCCGCCGGCAGCTTCACGGTGAGCCACTCGGGCCGCCGGTCCACGCCCTCGGGGAGGAGCCGCTGATACAGCGGCCGGGGATCGGCCACAGGAACGGGCCGCAAGCGGATCTGGTCCATGGGGCTCTCTCACTCTACACACTCGCTGCGCCACAATCGCCGAGATGAGTTCTCAGCCACCGCTCAACGAGCCCGTCCACCTCTACGCACCGGGATCGCCGGAGCGCGCTCGCCTCCGCGCCGCCATCCGCGACATGGAGGCCTCGGCCCCGCACAGTGTCCCCCTCCACATCGGCGGGCGGAGCGTCGACGGTCACGGGGAACGAATCACCGTGAGCGCGCCGCACCGCCACACCCTGGCGATGGTGGAGGCGTCGACCGCCACCACCGATGACGTTCGCGCCGCCGTCGACGCCGCGCTTGCGGCCCACCACGACTGGTCGACCGCACCCTGGGAGACCCGGGCATCGGTGTTTCTTCGAGCGGCCGACCTCCTGAGCGGCCCGTTCCGGGACCGCCTCAACGCGGCCACCATCCTGGGACAGAGCAAGAGCGTCCACCAGGCGGAGATCGACGCCGCGTGCGAGCTGATCGACTTCTGGCGCTGGAACGTGCACTTCGGCGAGCAGCTCCAGCAGCTGCAGCCGGTGTCGGCGGTCGGCACATGGAACCGCATGGACCACCGTCCCCTCGAGGGCTTCGTCCTGGCGATCAGCCCCTTCAACTTCACGTCGATCGGGGGCAACCTCGCGGCCGCGCCGGCGATCGTCGGCAACACCGTGGTGTGGAAGCCGGCGACCACCGCCCTGCTGGCGGCGCAGGTGATCATGGAGATCCTCGAGGCGGCGGGGCTGCCTCCCGGGGTGATCAACATGATCGCCGCCCCCGGCGCCGCGGTCTCCGAGGCCGCCGTCCGACACCCGTCCCTTGCCGGCATCCACTTCACCGGCTCCACAGACACCTTCCAGCATCTGTGGAACACCGTCGCCGCCAATCTCGGCAACTACAGGACCTATCCCCGCCTTGTCGGCGAGACCGGCGGCAAGGACTTCGTGCTCGCCCACCCGTCGGCGTCCACCGACGCCCTGCTCGTCGGGCTTTTGCGCGGGTCGTTCGAGTACCAGGGACAGAAGTGCTCGGCATCCTCGCGGGCATACATCCCCAACTCGGTGTGGGAGCAGCTGCGCGATCCGCTCGCTACGGCAACCGAGGCGATTCCGGTCGGCGATCCCGCGGACTTCAGCACCTTCATGGGCGCGGTCATCGACGAACCGAGCTTTCGCAAGCACGAGGCCGTGCTGAGCGCGGCGCGCGCCGACGCGGATCTCACCCTGGTTGCCGGTGGCGAGTGTGACTCGGAGGTGGGGTGGTTCGTTCGCCCCACGATCCTGGCCACCTCGAACCCGCAGCACGAGCTGCTTCAGCGCGAGCTCTTCGGGCCGATCCTCACCGTCTTCCCGTACCCGGATTCGGACTGGGGCTCGGTCCTCGACCTGGTCGATCGCACCTCGCCATACGCGCTCACGGGTGCGGTATTCGCGAACGACCGGGCCGCGGTCGACGAGGCGGCGGCACGTCTCCGCTACGCCGCGGGCAACTTCTACATCAACGACAAGCCGACAGGCGCGGTCGTCGGTCAGCAGCCATTCGGTGGCGCGAGGATGAGCGGGACCAACGACAAGGCCGGCTCCGAATTGAACATGCTGCGCTGGGTGTCACCCCGGGTCATCAAGGAGACGTTCGTCCCTCCCACGGAATGGAGGTACCCGCACCAGGACGCTGACTGACGGCGTCCCTGAAAGCGGTCGCTACGCCCGCCAGCGCGTACAGGACCGGGTGGGCCGGCGCCTACAGGAGCAACTCCGTGGGTGACGAGGGGTTCGCCTCGCCATCGACGGTGTCTCGGACGCGACCCGGATGAGGGCGTGGAACCGGCTCTCGTCGATGATGCCCTTCTCCAGAGCGCGCTGCGCCCAGGCCGGCGGGGTCCGAAGCCCCCAAGCATCGAATGCGCCTTGCTCGATCATCGTTCCTCCTGATGATAGCCAGGACGGGCTAAACGAGGGTCGCCGAGGGGTCCAGTCCTTCAAGGAGCTTTTGGACCGAGGTTACAAAGCGGGTCGCCTGGAGGCCGTCGTTGACGCGATGGTCGAACGACAGGCCCAGGTTCATGATCGGGCGGATCGCGATCGCGTCGCCAACCGCGACCGGACGCTTCACCACGAGATCCATGGTCATGATCGCCGCCTGCGGCTGATTGATGATCGCCTGGGTCATCACGGCGCCGAGCGCGCCCGTGTTGTTGAGCGTGAACGTCCCGCCCTGGATCTCGTCCAGCTTGAGATGGTTGCTGCGAGCCCGAGCGCCCAGGTCCGCCATCGTGGTGGCCAGCCCGGTGATGCTCAGACGGTCCGCGTCACGCACCACGGGCACGATCAGGTTGTCCTCGAGTGCCACGGCGATACCGAGGTTGATGGCGCGCTTGACCACGATGCCCGCGTCGCTCCAGGACGCGTTGAGCGTCGGATGCCGTTGCAGCGCCTCGACAACCGCCCGTGCGACGAATGGCAGGAAGGTCAGCTTGACGCCGTGCCGCTGTTCGAAGGCGGCCTTCTCGCGATCACGAATTCGAGACACCGCCGACATGTCGACCTCGACCATGACGTACGCGTGAGGTGACGTCTGCCGGCTCCGAGCCATGTGCTCGGCGATCGCCTTGCGCACCGCCGTCAACGGAACGACCGTCTCGCCTTCGGCGCCAGTGAAGGAGGCCGGACCAGCGGAAGCGACAGGTGGCCCAGTCATCACCGACGACGCCGCTTGGGGTCCCTGCGGAGGCGACATAGCCGGTGTAGGC
>JBAPOS010000221.1:0-4623 GCA_049279755.1 Candidatus Dormiibacterota bacterium
GCCGCAATTGAAGCGATCGACAACAACCCCTTGGTTGGCTTGACCATGTGCTGGGTTCTCCTCTCTCTGCGAGGCATTGCTGGTAAGGCACCCTGTGTACACGCGCGAGCGTCGGGTTGTCAATCGCCCAATGGAACGAGACCGGATCCGGAGACCAAATCCAAGGACCCCCTCAACCTCGTTAGGATCTTCGGTTATGGTCTTCGCTGCCGTTGCGAGTGGACTGAGTGCGGCGTTTGCTGTGGTCGTCTTTTTCAGGTTCCGTCGAAGCCGGCGTCCTGCATTCGCGGCCTGGACTCTCGGGCTGCTCATCTTTGCCGGCGCATCGGCGTTCCAGGCGGCGGGGGAGACCGGCGGCTGGTCGCCGGCGGTGTTTCGCGGTTTCTACCTGCTCGGCGGAGTCCTCGGAGTCATCTATCTAGCGCTCGGCACCATCTTTCTTCTCGCTCCCCGCCGGGTGGCGTGGGCGTGCGCCGGCCTCCTTGCGGCGATCACGCTCGTGCTCGCGGTGGACGCGGCCGTGATCCCGGTCGATGCCGCCAAGCTGACCACGGCCAAGGGGGTGCTGGGTGACGCGATCCAGCACGGATCGCTGCTCTTCACCGGGGTGGTGTTCCTCAACATCATCGGAACGCTGGTGCTGGTCGGTGGATCGGCGTGGTCCGCGTATCGGTTCATTCGCGACCATGCCGGGATCGACAAGGTGATCTGCAACGTGCTCCTCACCGGTGGTGCGCTGGTCATCGCGGCCGGGTTCACGGCGGCGAAGACCGTCGGCATCGGCGACCTCGATGTGCTTGGCGCATACGAGGCCGCGGGGATCGCGATCATGTTCGGCGGATTCCTCGCCCTCGGAAAGGTCGGGGTTCGGAATGCCGCCCCATCCTCGTCGGGGCCTGCAAGAGCAACCTCCGGATCGTGAGCGGGATGCTGGCGGCCGCCGATGCGGCGACGTGGCGTGAGCGCGACGCCGAGTTGATCGCGGCCGCATATCACCGCTACTCGGACCTCGTCGTCGAGAGCGCCGAGGGTGCGCATCTGCACACGGTCGACGGCCGTGACGTGCTGGACTTCGGCTGCGGCATCGGGGTCACCAACCTCGGGCATCGTCATCCGGCCGTGGTCGCCGCCGTGCATGACCAGGTGGATCGGCTCTGGCACACCTCGGTCACGGCATTTCATCCGAAGATGATCGAGGCGGCGGCTGCGCTTGTGTCCATCCTCCCGCCGTCGCTTGACCAGGTGTTCCTCACCAACTCCGGCGCGGAGGCGGTGGAAGGAGCCATGAAGCTGGCCCGGCGGGCAACCGGGCGTGGCGACATCATCGCGTTCGTCGGCGGCTTTCACGGACGGACGTACGGCGCGCTCTCGCTCACCGCGAGCAAGGCGGCCTACCGCCGCGGCATGGGTCCGCTGCTACCGGGCGTTCACCACATCCGCTATCCGTACTGCTTCCGTTATTGCTCGCACTCCGCGGATGACGTGTGCGGGCTGGTCGAGCGCGAGCTCGAGCTGCTCTTCGCCACCACCACGGCCCCGGAGACCGTCGCGGCGATCGTGGTCGAGCCTGTGCAGGGCGAAGGCGGATACGTCGTTCCGCCCGCAGCGTTCCTGCCCATGCTGCGCCAGGTGTGCGACCGGCACGGGATCATGCTGGTGGCCGACGAGGTGCAGACCGGATTCGGCCGTACCGGCAAGATGTTCGCGGTCGAGCACTCAATGGTGGAGCCCGACATCATGTGCCTCGCCAAAGCGCTGGGGAACGGGATGCCCATCGCCGCGATCGTCGCCGGCCACCGGGTGATGAGCGCGTTTCACGAGGGCGAGCACGGCACGACCTACGGCGGCAACGCGGTCGCGTGCGCGGCCGCCGTGGCGGTGATCGAGACCATGACGCGTGACCGGATTCCGGAGCGGGCGGAACGTCTCGGCCGTCGTGTCATGGAACGCGCGCGAGGATGGCAGGCGGAGATGCCGGCGCTCGCCGATGTGCGCGGCCTCGGCCTGATGATCGGCCTCGAATTCGTCCAGGCCGGCGCTCCGGCCACGAGGCTGGTCGACCGTATCTCGGCCAACGCCCTCGCCCGCGGCCTCCTTTTGCTCTCCTGTGGTATCGATGGGAACGTGATCCGGTTGATCCCGCCGCTCACCATTCCCGAATCCGAGCTGGACGCCGGCCTGGACCTCCTCGAGGCTGCTTTGCGCGAGGAGGTCGCCGCATGAGCGCAGTGGATGTCGCCCCCGAGGTCGGGAACCTCATCGACGGCGCGTTCCGACCGTCCACCTCCGCGCGCACATTCGAATCACGCAACCCGGCGAACGGCGATGTCGTCGGTGTGTTCTCTCGGAGTGACCGAGCCGACGTCGACGCGGCGGTCGCGGCCGCGCGGGCTGCTTTCGACGGCTGGAGGCGGACGCCCTGGCCGTCTCGCGCCGCGATCATCCTTCGTGCCTCCGAGTTGCTCGAGGAGCGCAAGGAGACCCTGGCGCAGCTCATGACCCGCGAGATGGGCAAGGTGCTCACCGAAGCCCGGGGCGATGTCCAGGAAGCGATCGACATGGGCAAGTTCATTGCCGGTCAGGGTCGCCGCGCCTTCGGCGAGACGGTTCCGAGCGAGCTCCGCGACAAGTGGGCGATGACCGTGCGTCAGCCCTTCGGTGTCGTCGGCTGCATCACGCCGTGGAACTTCCCGATCGCCATCCCGTCCTGGAAGATCTTCCCGGCGATCATGGCGGGCAACGCCGTAGTGCTCAAGCCCGCCGAGGACACACCGCTGTGCGCGTTGCGTTTCGTCGAAGCGCTCGAGGACGCGGGGCTCCCCACCGGCGTGGTCAACATCGTGTTCGGCTTCGGCGAGGAAGCGGGCGCGGCGCTCGTTGAGCACCCCGATGTCGCCGCGATCTACTTCACGGGCAGCGTGGACACGGGGCGGATCGTGTCGGAGACGTGCGGTCGCATGCTCAAGAAGTGCTCGCTCGAACTCGGAGGCAAGAACGCCATCGTGGTGCTCGACGACGCCGATGTTGAGCTGGCGGTGGACGGCGCGCTCTGGGGGGCGTTCGGCACCGCGGGGCAGCGGTGCACCGCGTCGTCGCGACTGATCGTGGAGCACGGCGCGCTCGATCGCTTCACGTCGCGGCTGGTCGAGCGCGCCTCGCATCTCCGCCTCGGAGACGGGCTCGACGAGGAGGTCGACGTCGGCCCGGTGATCAATGAGACCCAGCTTCGGCGTATTCACTCGTACACCGAGATCGGCAAGGGTGAAGGGGCATCGCTGCTCCTCGGTGGCGAGATCGCGACCGAGGGAGCGCTCGCCAGGGGATGGTTCTACCGTCCGACCGTCTTCGGCGACGTGAAACCAGCGATGCGAATCGCCCAGGAGGAGATCTTCGGTCCCACCACCGTGATCATTCCCGTGGGTTCGATGGAGGATGCGATCGCCGCCGCCAACTCCACGCAGTACGGTCTCAGCCTGAGCGTGTACACCAACGACCTGCGCACCGCGTTTCACGCGATCAACGAGCTGCATTCGGGGATCGTCTACATCAACGCGCCGACCATCGGGGCCGAGATTCAACTCCCCTTCGGCGGAACTCGGAACACCGGGAACGGCCACCGCGAGGCCGGCGGTCACGTGCTCGACGAGTTCAGCGAGTGGAAATCCGTGTACATCGACTACAGCGGACGCCTCCAGCGCGCGCAGATCGACACCGAGTGACGTCTGTCGTGAACGGGCTGGAGGAACGTTTCACGACATATGAAGGCAAGCGCCTGCGCTACCTCATCGGGGGAACCGGGCCGACGCTCCTGCTCTGCCACGGTTTCATCGGGTCGGCAGAGAATTTCACCGACTGGTTCGACGTGCTGCTGCAGCGCCGAACCATCGTCGCGCCCGACCTGCCCGGTTTCGGCCTATCTGCGCCGCTGGAAGGCGGCCACACCGCTCCCGCGCTCGCTCGCGCCGCGCTCGCCGCCGCCGAGGATGCCGGCGTGGAACGGTTCGACGTCGCCGGGCTCTGCCTCGGCACCCCGGTTGCGCTCGCGGTGCAACGCGCCCGTCCGCAGGCGACCGGGCGCGTGATCCTGCACACGCCGCTGGTGGCACCATGGCTGGTGCGTCGCGCGTTTCACATCCAGGTCGGCTTCATGCTCGCGCCGATCGTGTACCCGGGGATCACCTGGCTCGCGCACCAGCGCACCATGAGCGACATCTACAAGCGGCTGATGGTCGAAGGCAAGAATGTCGATCCGGTCGCCGCCAAGACCAACTTCGACAACCAGGTGCTCGCGGATCCGCGCGCTGCGCGCGAGTGGCTGCACGACGCGCTGCAGCGTGACGACCTCGCTCAGATTCGCGGGTCGGGGCGTCCCACGCTGATCCTGGTCGCGGAGCACGATCGCATCGTCAACGTCCGCCGCCTCCAGTCGGCCATCGCCGGTGCGCCGGACGTGTCCTTCGACGTCATCAGGCAGGCGGGCCACGCCTGGAGCCCCGAGCTCTCACGACGCCAGCGTGCGCTCATCGCCGCGTTCCTCGATGATCAGCCTCTGCCCCGCGCCGAAGGCGCCACGGTAGCCGCCGCGTAGGCGCCGGGAGCGTGACCGGGGACCTGGGCGTGGAC
>JBAPOS010000222.1:0-8633 GCA_049279755.1 Candidatus Dormiibacterota bacterium
GCTTGGCCGCGTACATGGCCCGGTCGGCCGCGGCGAGCAGCTCATCGAGGTGGTCGCCGTGCTCGGGGTACGATGCGATCCCGATCGAAGCCGTCAGCCGGCCGGGGCGGGCGCCCTCGGGCAGCGCGAGCTGGCCGATGGCCACCCGCACCGCCTCCGCGACCCTGGCTCCGCCGTCGGCGTCGCACCCGTGGAGCAGCACCACGAACTCCTCACCGCCGAGGCGGACCACGGCATCGGCACCGCGCACACTGGCGCGCAGGCGCGTGGCGATCCGCTGCAGGACCAGATCCCCGGCGGCATGGCCGCCGTGGTCGTTCACCGTCTTGAAGTGATCAAGATCGATGAGGAGCAGTGAGAACGGCTGGGGGTCGCGGGCACCGCGAACGAGCTCGCGCTGGGCGGTGTCGCGCAGCCAGCGGCTGTTGAACAGACCGGTCAGCGGATCGGTCATCGCGGCGCTCAGCAGCTCGGTATACAGCTGTGCGTTGCGCCACGCCGCGGCCGCGATATGGGCGAAGAGCGATCCGGCCTCGAGCTCGCGAGCGCTGAACTGCCCGATCCCGACGCGCCAGCAGTTGATGATTCCGAGCTTTCGTTCCGCGGCCACCAGCGGGATGAGCAGAAGGGACTCGTGCACCACCGCGGTTCCGGGAACCTGTCGCGCGAGCGGGTGATCGGCGGTGTCGTCGACGTTCTCGGGAATACCCTTGGCGAACGCCCACCCGGTGATCCCCGCATCGAGCGAGAACGCGTCGGCGAGGATCTCGTCGGCATCGGGACCGGTCGCAAGCACCGGGTTGAAGCGGTGGGTCTCGTAGTCGGCCACGAAGATCGCCATCTCGGTGACGGGAACCACTCGAGCCAGCTGATCGGCCATCACCCCGAGGATGCGCATCGGGTCGTGCTCGGTCTGCAGCGCCAGAGCCGCGTCGCTGAGCGCCCGCGGAAGCCCGCTGCGCACGCGCGACGGCCGGGGCTGTACGGAGGGCAGTATCGCAGGCTGCGCGAGGTGGAGCAGCGGTCCCTCGGGCGCCGAACGAACTCGCGACACCGGTCGCTGGGCGAACCATCCGGGGATCACCACCTCGACGTCGTCGTGCCCCTCGACGGGCTGCGCGAGGACGGGACGGCCGAGGTGCCATCCCTGCCCGAACTGGACCCCGAGTGACTGGAGCGCGTCCTCCTCGGATTGGGTCTCGATGCCCTCGGCGATCAGCCGTGCTCCGATGTGGCCGCCAAACGAGAGGAGCGATACGACGAGCGCCCGTCGGGCGCGATCGGTGTCGACCGCATGGATCAGCGACCGGTCGACCTTGATGAACTCCGGACGGAGCTCGGCGATGACCCGCATGCTGGCGTGGCCCGCGCCCGCGTCGTCGACGGCGATACGGAATCCGTGGGACCGAAGGTCCGCTGCAATCCGCTGCAGGTGCTCCAGGTCGGGGACCGGGTCGCGTTCGCTGAACTCGAGCACGATCGAGGCCGGGTCGAGGCTTGCGTCGCTCACCGCCGCGTGGAGTGCCCGCATGCCACCCGCGTCGAGGAGCGTGCGGATCAGCACGTTGACGAACAGGTCGGTGTCGCCGAGGTTCGGCGCTTCGCGCAACGCCGCGCGCACGCAGGCGATGTCCACGGCCGATTTCACATCGAGCGACGCGGCTGCTCCGAAGAGCTCGTCGGGCGTGGTGAAGTGCTCGGTCGGGGGGAAGCGTGCCAGCGCCTCGTAGCCGATGCTGGTGCCGTCGTACAGCCTGACGATCGGCTGCACCGCCGCCACGATGCGACCCCCGTCGATGAGCTGCGTGAGCTCGCGCCGAAGCGCAGTCCTGGACCGAGGCGACGTGGCCGGTGCGAACCGTCCCTCTACCGCGCTGTCCACGGAACGGTGCATGACCCGTCTCGCGCTCACCCCGTCGAGTGTGGCGACCGGGGGTTGCGAGCCGGTGACGTCGGGGTCGCTAGCGAGCGAAGAAACACGAACGTTCGTTCGTGCAAACGCGCCGGAGCGCTCAGACGGTGACAGCCAGCTTGGTGCGCACCTGGTCTGAGAAATGGCAGGAGGCGAGATGACCGTCCGGCTTCATCTCCAGCGGTGGTACGACGTCGGCGCAGACGCCGGGAACCTGGGCGATCGGGCAGCGCGTGTGGAAGAGGCACCCTGAGGGCGGGTTGCGCGGCGACGGGATCTCACCGGTGAGCTCCACCAGCCGGCGCTTCGATTCGATCCGCGGGTCGGGCACCGGGATGGAGGAGAGCAGTGCTCGGGTGTAGGGATGGTCCTGCGAGCGATAGAGGTCGTCGCTCGGCGCCACCTCGCAGATCCTGCCGAGGTACATGACCATGACCCGGTTGCTGATGTGGCGTACCACCGAGAGGTCGTGTGCGATGAAGAGGTACGTGAGGTGGAACTCGCGCTGGAGGTCCTCGAGCAGATTGATGATCTGCGCCTGGATCGAGACGTCCAGCGCCGACACCGGCTCGTCGCAGATGATGACCTTGGGGTTGAGCGCAAGCGCGCGCGCGATCCCGATGCGCTGCCGCTGCCCGCCGCTGAACTCATGCGGATAGCGGTTGTTGAAATAGGGGTTGAGACCAACGGTGCGGAGCAGCTCCTGGACGCGCGCATCCTTCGCCTTACCGCGGCCGATCATCTTGAAGTTGACGAGCGGCTCGGCGATGATGTCGCCCACCGTCATGCGCGGATCAAGCGACGCGTACGGATCCTGGAAGATGATCTGGAGCTGCTTGCGCTGCTGACGCAACTTCTCACCGCGCAACTTGGTGATGTCGACTCCATCGAGGATCACCTCGCCAGACGTCGCGGGGATGAGCTGGGTGATCACCCTGCCGAGGGTCGACTTACCGCATCCGGACTCGCCGACCAGGCCGACCGTCTCTCCCGGCATGATGTCGAAGCTGACGCCGTCGACGGCTTTCACCGATGCGCCGACCCCCGCACCGAAATGCTTCACCACGTTGACGACTCGCAGGATCGGCTCGCCGGCCGTGGCGGGTGCGACCGCGCCGGCGGTCGGATACGCCACGGCGCCGTCAGTCATTGAGAGTCTCTGCGGCTGCGGGCGTCAGGTCGGCCGCGGGCCGGCGTCCCCGCGGGTGCACACCGCTCGCCGCACCGGGGCTCGTATCGGTGATCGTCGCTGCATTCATCTCGTCGTAGGCGCGCGTCATCGTCACCCAGCAGGCCGCGCGCTGCGCATCGGCCACGTTCTCGATGACCGGTGGCTCGCTGAAGCAGCGCTCGATGCGGAATGGGCAGCGGGGGTTGAACTTGCATCCGACCGGCAGGTCGATCAGGTCGGGAGGCAGACCCTCGATCGACAGCAGCCGGTCCTGGCGATTGGAGTCGATGCGCGGCACCGAGCGCAGCAGTGACCACGTGTAGGGATGCTGTGGCGACTCGAAGATCTGCTCCACCGGGCCTTCCTCGACGATCTCCCCCGCGTACATGACCAGCACCCTCCGGCAGAGCCCGGCAACGATGCCGAGGTTGTGCGTGATGAGGATGATCGCCGCGCCCGTCTGCTCGTTGAGGTCGCGTAGCAGCTCGAGGATCTGCGCCTGCACGGTGACGTCGAGCGCCGTTGTCGGCTCGTCCGCGATGAGCAGGTCGGGTTTGTTGGAGAGGCCCATCGCGATCATGGCGCGCTGGCGCATGCCACCGCTGAACTGGTGCGGGAAGTCCTTGATGCGATGCACGGCATCCGGCACCCGCACCTGCTTGAGCAGATCGATCCCCCGCTGCGAGATGTCCTCCTTGGGGATCTTGTCGTGGGAGCGCATCGCCTCGTCGATCTGGAAGCCGATACGCAGCACCGGGTTCAGCGAGCTGAGCGGGTCCTGGAAGATCATCGCGATGTCCCGCCCTCGGATGTTGCGCAACTCCTCGTTGTTGAGCTTGAGCAGATCCTGGCCCTTGAACATGATCTCGCCGTGCACCACCTTGCCCGGCCGCTGCACGAGACCGAGCAACGACATGGCGGTGACGCTCTTGCCGCACCCTGACTCCCCAACGATCCCGACGGTCTCGCCGGGCATGACGTCGAAGCTCACCCCGCGCACCGCCTTCACCTCGCCGTCGTCTGTGAAGAAATGGGTGCTCAGGTCCCGAACCTCGAGGACCGGTTGGGTCACCGCTTTTGACGGGGGTCGAAGGCGTCCCGCAGGCCGTCGCCGAGGAAGTTGAAGGCGAGCAGGGTGAGCGAGAGCGCAATCGACGGGAAGAGGAGGATGTGCGGCGAAAGGCGGAGCGCCTGCACGCCCTCGCTGGCGATCGCGCCCCAGGTCGGCGTGGGCGGCGGAATGCCGACGCCGAGGTAGCTGAGGAACGCTTCGAAGAGGATCGCCGACGGGATGACGAAGGTCACGGCGACGATGATCGGGCCAAGCGCGTTGGGGAGGATGTGGCCGAACAGGATCTTCCCGCTGCGCGCTCCACTGGCGCGCGCGGCCTCCACGTACTCACGTTCTCGAAGGCTCAAGGTCTGCCCGCGAACCAGGCGGGCGACATCCATCCACACGGTCGCGGAGATGGCGATCACGACGTTGCTGAAGCTGCGGCCGAGGACGGTGACCATGAGCAGCGCCACCAGCAGCGCCGGGATGCCGTAGAAGATGTTGATCACCGTGCTGATGATGCCGTCGACCCATCCTCGGAAGTAGCCGGCGGTGAGTCCGACGATGACCCCGATGCCGAGGACGATCGCGGCGCTGAGCAAACCGACCGAGAGCGAGATCTGGGCGCCGGCCATCAGCCGGCTGAGCAGATCTCGCCCGAGCTCGTCAGCACCGAGCAGATGTGCGCCCGAAGGACCCGAGTAGATCTGCGCGACCCCGATCGCCGCTGTCGGATACGGCGTCCAGAAGAGCGCCACGATGGCGACGATCCCGAGGAGGATGAGATAGACGGCGGCGATCAGGGCCAGGCGATTGCGGCGGAGCCGGCGCAGCCCGTCCCGCCAGAGACTGGCCTGTTCGCGCACCAGCGTCGAGCTTGCGAACTCCTGATCCGTCCGGGGGGCCGCGACAACTGCCATTAGTAGCGAATCCTTGGATCGATGACCGTGTAGGTGAGATCCACTGCCAGGTTGGCCACGCCCACCAGGAGCGCGTACATGGTGAACACGGCGACCGTGACATTGTAGTCGTGCGAAAGGATGCTGTTGATGAACTCCTTGCCGAGCCCGGGGATGCCGAAGATGTTCTCGATCACGACGCTCCCGGTGATGATGCTGATGATCAGCGGGCCGAGAACGCTGGTAACCGGGATCAGAGCATTCCGGAGCGCGTGACGCACCACGACCACCCGGTTCTTCACGCCTTTTGCGCGAGCCGTGCGCACGTAATCCTGGTGGATGACATCGAGCATGCTCGCCCGGGTGATGCGTGCGACGAGGCTTGACGTGAAGAGGCCCAAGGCCACTGCGGGCACGGTGAGCTCGACCACGGTGCCGTATGTTCCATCCCATGTCAACGGGTAGTAGAACGCGCCGCCGGTGACGTCGAAGAGCCAGACTCCGAAGATGAGCACGCCGAGGGATGCGATCACGAAGCTCGGAACGCTGTAGCCGATGATCGCAAACGTCGTCAGCGAGTAGTCCACCCAGGTGTTCTGGCGAAGAGCGGCGATGACCCCGAACGTCACTCCCATCCCGATGGTAAGCAGCAGTGCCGCTCCGCCCAGCTCCGCGCTCACACTGAGCTCGCGGAGCACGATCGGCGTGATCGGCTCGCCGCGGTTCACGATGGATACCCCGAAGTTGCCCTGCACCGCGTGGCTGATGAAGTCCCAGTACTGCACGAGCACCGGCCGGTCGAGGCCGTACTCGTGGAGCAGGAGCGCAAGACTCGCGCCCCGGACCCTCTCGTTGACGAAGGTGTTACCCGGGAGCGAATGGATCCCGAGGAACACCACGAATGAGACGACCAGAACCGTGAACGCGATGAGCAACAACCGTTGCCCGATGTAGGTCAGCATGCCTCGGGTCACGATCCATCCCTCGTGTCGCTGAAACGCCAGAAGGCGCCCGAGCCGCGGCCGGGCGCCCTCTGTTCAGCGCTTGTCCAACACTCTAGTGGCTGAGAATCGAGATCCCGTTCCAGTAGTAGTCCGCTTGCGTGGTCGAGCCGGCGCCCTGGACGTAGGGGTGAATAAGGAAGGTGCCGACCGAGTAATACAGCGGGATGTACACAGCCTGCTGCTGAAGTTCGGCTGCAAGCTGGGCGTACAACGGCAGCGCCTGATCAAGCGGGAGCTTGTCCGCCATGGCAAGCGTGCTGTCGTAGGTCGGGGAGTCGTAGCCGGTGGTGTTCGCGTTAGCGCTCAGCACGGCCTTGCCCCAGAGGTTGTCGTACCAGTCCTGCGGGTGGTTGTAGTCGAACTGCCAGCCGTCGCGGGTCATCATGTAGTCGCCCTTGAGCCGGTTACCGATGAAGGGTGGCTGAGTCTGGCCGAGGATGCTGACGTGGATGCCGAGATTCGTCTGCCAGTCGCCCTGCAGGAACTGCGCGACGCCAGGGTTCAATCCGACGTTGTCGTACGTGTACGTGAGGTGCTGCACCTCGTTTGTGTAGCTCGGGTTCAACTGCTCGGCGGTCTGGAGCAGTTGCTTTGCTTTGGCGACATCGAACTTGGCGAGCGGATCGGTTCCATCGCCCGCGTACCCCGTGAGGCCCTTGGTGATCAGGCCCCCGGTTGCGGGGATGCAGACGAGGTTGTCGCACACGATGTTCGCCAGCGCCTTGTTATCGATCGAGAGCGCGAAGGCCTCTCTGAGGTCGATCGCGGCCTGAGACGTCCCGGTGAACGGGTCACTGGCGGCCGTGGTCGGGTTGTAGCTCGCGTTGACCATGAAGGACACCCATGTGGTGCGCCCCTTGGGGATCAGCTTCAGCTGGCTCGACTCGCTGCTCGAACTATGGATGCGCAGGACATCGGCGATCGGAAGACTGCTCGCCTGGCCGTACCCGAGGAGATCGTAATTGCCCTGCTCCCAGGCCGCGATCGCGGTGGACTGCGTTGCCGGGTCCGTGGCCTTGATGTCGATGTTGACGTTCGTCAACACCGGCTTCGGCGTGCCCCACCAGTTGGGGACAACGACGAACTTGATGTCCTGGTGCGGGACGTACTCGCTCATCTTGTACGCGCCGGTGCCGACGGCCTCGGACGGCTTGCTCCACCAGTTGACTGGATCGTCTTTGATCACCTTCTCGTCGACGATCATTCCGGAGACACTCTGCAGGGTCAGTGCGGAGAGGAAGAACCCCGCGGGATTGGCAAGCTTCACCACAACCGTATATGGATCGGGTGCGGTGAGCCCGGACATCATGAACGCGGAATTGCCCGCGGCGAGCTGATTCTCGATGTTCTGCTGTGTCGAGACCCCCCCGGCGGGCTTGGCCGCTGCGGCGGTTTGGACTGCGCCAAATCCAACAACCGGCCCGAAGATCGACGCCGCATACGGCCCATTGAGGGCGGCTGCGCGGTTCCAGGAGTAGAGGAAGTCCTTGGACGTCACCTTGTCCCCGTTGGAGAACGTGACGTTCTGCTTCAGGTGAATGGTGTAGGTCATCCCGTCGGCACTGATGCCGCCGTTGGCCGCTGTGGGCACCACGGTCGCGATGTCCGGGATGATCTTGAGGTTATTGTCGTAGCGGAACGGTCCATCGAACACGTTCTGGGCGATCTCGGAGTCGACCTCGAGGTCGGAGACGCCCGGATCAAGCGTGTCGAAGTCGTTGAACACGGCGAAATGGAGGGTCTGGTTGGCCGCCAGGGTGTGTCCCTGGGGTGTGCTGGTGCTCCCGCACGCAGCCGCGCCGAGCAGGCCGAGCACGCTGAGCCCAATCCCACCAATCGTCAGTTTATGTGGTCGCAAGTCAGGATCCTCCCGTTGTTGCTGGTCACGCCTGGACCCGGATTTCCCGGTGCCGGTCCGACCCTCAGGTGTGTGAGGCGTCGGCCGGATCATATCGGGTCGCTAATCCCCATGCGGGGCTGTCGGGGGGGAATTCATCCTGTTGGGGGACGCACGCAGCCGCAATTCGTCACGTTGGGGGATGGCCACACTTGGCCACCCACTCTCAGGCGCGCGGATAGCGCCGGAATCGGCGGATCCCGGCGACGTTTCCGGATGGCCCGCACCAGCCCGGTGGAGCCAGGGGGGCTCGAACCCCCGACCTCTTGCATGCCATGCAAGCGCTCTTCCAGCTGAGCTATGGCCCCGGGCCATGGTACCGGGCTCATGCCGCCGGCGGCGAGCGGTGCGTTTGGGGATTGCAGTTCTGCAATGGGGCGATTGCGGCTCGTCGGTTCGGTAGCGGACAATGACTCCGCCAGTACAGTGCGGCGATTTTGCCGCGGCGACTGCGCCAGACCGTTCGCGCGAGGAGACTCATGCCCGACGCAGCCGCCCTCGACAGAGACCCGGCCTCGGGCGCCAATTCGCCAATTGTCCAGGCGGCCGAGCGGCTCGTGTCTCGCATTGAGACGCTGGTCAATCAGGTCGCCGAGTTGAAGGCCGACAACGTGCGCCTCCGCCGAGAGGTGCGAGAGGCACTCGCCCTCATCGATCGCGCCGGCGACGCCGCAGCACCGCCGCGGGCGACCCGCC
>JBAPOS010000223.1:0-32390 GCA_049279755.1 Candidatus Dormiibacterota bacterium
ACTGGGGCCACGGCGGCGGCACCAACGTGGACAACCTGGTCCTGCTCTGCTACCGCCACCACTGGTTGATCCATGAGGGCGGCTGGCAGCTGGCCCGCGTCGAGCGTGGACGGTTGCTCGCGATTCCGCCCGCCCAGGGTCATCGCTCCTGGACGCGCGCCCCCGATGTCGCCGTCGGCGAATAGCGGCAGAGAGAAGTGACAAAAACGCCTGCGCCCTCTAGCTGCGACGGTCTAGCTGGGCTGTCTGGTTGCGCCGTGTAGTTGAGCTGTCTGGTTGCGCTGTCTGGTTGCGCCGTCCTGGTCGTGCGTCACGGCTGCGACCTCCTAGTTGCGACGTCCACCGACTCCCGCGAGCCGCTGCGCTTGTCGCCACCATGCAGCGCGAGCGGGGGCACGACTCGTGCCCAGCGACCCGCATGACGTGCGATGCGTCCACCGGCGTAACGCCGAGCCGTAGTTACTTTGAGCGCCGCTGTACAGTCGCAGGCACCGTCGGACTGGCGGCGAGCGGCACCGGGACCTGTGGAGGAACAAGGTGGCTGGAAATCAATGGCCGCTCATTCGGGCTGAGCGGGTGGCGCTGATAGGGGATCTCGAGAACGTGTCCGACCCGCAGTGGTCGACGCAATCGCTCTGCTCCGCGTGGACCGTCCGTGACGTGCTTGCGCACATGACCACCACGGCAAAGATGACTCCGGGCCGGTTCGTCGGCCGGTTTGCCGGCACCGGGTTTCAGTTCAACGCGATGAACGAGAAAGGCGTCAAGGAGGAGCTTGGAGCAACGCCCGCCGACACGCTCGCCGGGTTCAAGGCACAACTCGATCGCACCACCGCGCCTCCGGGTCCACTCGACGCGATGGTCGGCGAGATAGTGATCCACAGCCAGGACATCCGCCGCCCGCTGGGGATCGCACACACCTTCCAGCCCGAAGCATTGACGATGGTGGGCGACTTTGTGATCCGAGGGAACCTGCTTCTCGGCGGCAAGCGCAGGGCGACCGGACTCACGCTCAACGCGACCGACGTCGACTGGACGCGCGGTGCCGGACCGGCCGTCAACGGGCCGCTCGCGTCGATCATCCTGGCACTCACAGGACGCAACGCTGGCCTCGCCGATCTCAGCGGCGACGGACTGGAGATCCTAGCGGCGCGAATCTAACCCGGCCGCAGGGTCGCGACGTTGGCCGAGCGAATCTAACCGGCCGACAAGGTTGCGGCCGAAGTGACCGGCTGGCCGCTCAGGGTCACTGCCCGCGCGGGGCGAAGGTCACGCAACCGGGCGCGCACACGCTCAAAGCCCTGGAAACTGTCGACCTCGAGCGCGAAGCACGCGTCCACGAGCCTGTTCCGGGGAAGGTGGTCGGCGAGGTTCGGCTTGTTGAACGCAATGGCCTCGACGATGCCGGACCCGGTGGCGAGCGCAACCCTGACGTGCTGGCCCTCGGACCCGAACGTCGTGGTGCCGAGGACCCGCGCGCCACAAACAGCCAGGAGCGGTGCCGGGTTGCCCTGCCCGCTGGGCTCGAGCTGATCCAGCGCACGGCACAGGTCGGGGGTGACGTCGATTCCCGAGATCTCGCAGTCGATGGCGAAGTCGCGCCGTCGCTCGAGGCCGGCATTCTGCTCGCCCACCGAGGCCGTGACCAGCTCGCGAAACTCGTCGAAGCGCCCGACATCGAGGCTGAAACCCGCCGCGGCGGCGTGCCCGCCATAGCGAAGCAATGAACCCGCCGCGCCGTCGAGCGCCTTGACGATGTGGACGCCGCCGGCAGAGCGCGCCGAGCCCTTGGCCTCGACGGGGTCGAGGCAGGCGACAAACGTCGGCCGCGCGTAGCGTTCGGCGATCCTGCCGGCGACGAGCCCGACGATGCCCATCGGCCATCCGGGGTCGCCGAGCACGATCGCCGGAGCGTCGTCATCGACCAGCGCGACCTGCTCCTCGGCCTCTGCGAGCGCGACCGCGACCGCCTGCTGGCGCAAGCGGTTCTGGGTGTCGAGATCCGCGGCGAGACGGGCCGCCTCATCGGGGTCGTCGCAGAGGCAGAGTTCCAGCGCGAGGCGTGCATCCTCCATCCGCCCCGCGGCATTGATCCGCGGTCCGACCGCGAACGCGATATCCGTTCCCCGTGGCGGCGGGGAGATGCCCGCGACCTCGCAGAGCGCGCGAAGCCCCGGCAGGTCGGCGATCCTGGGCAGACCGTCTCGGACGATCACGCGGTTCTCGCCGCGCAGCGGCATCATGTCGGCGATCGTCCCGAGCGCGGCGAGCCCGAGCGACGCCTCGGCGCTGCCGGCGGGGACGACACCGCGCGACTCCAGTGCCTGGACGAGCTTGAAGGCGACCCCGGCGCCGGCGAGCCCGTCGAACTCGTACGTCGAGCCGGGGAGCTTGGGGTTGACCAGCGCGTCGGCTGGTGCGAGCTGCGGCGGCGACCCACCGGGAGCGAGCGCCAGGTGGTGATCGGTGACCACAAGGCGCATGGTCGCGGGGCGGCCGAGCGCCACATCGACACTGCTGGTACCGCAGTCCACGGTGATGACGCAGCGCACGCCTCGCCCAGCCAGCTCGGCGAGCGCCGCCGCGTGCAGCCCATACCCCTCGGTCATGCGGTTGGGGATGTGGGGGATCACCGTCGCACCCGCCGCGCTCAGGCAGCGCACCAGCATGGCGCAGGCGGTCACGCCATCTGCGTCGTAGTCACCGTAGACCGCGATCGTGCCGCCCTCATCGATCGTCGACCTGATTGCCCCTACCGCCTGCTCCATCGCCGGCAGCCCGAATGGATCGTGGAAGCCACCAGTTTTTTCCAGGAAAGCGGATGCCGCGGCAAGATCGAAGCCCCGCGCCGCGAGCACCTGTCCGACGACCGGATGGAGGCCGTGTAGTGGTTCGGCGTCGCTCAGCCGCCAGCGGCGCGGCGCCGGCTGCATCGGCGAGCCTCAGGCGCCCGAAATGGGCGGTGCGGGCGGTGTCCCCGGCGCCGGTGCGGGTGTCGGGGCCCCGGGTGCCTGACCGTACGTCGCGTTGGTGATGGCGCTGAAGTCGACCTTCGGCGCCTCGCCAACCACGGCGCGCTGCGCCGCGTCGATCTGGAAGAACTCGGCGGCCTGGAAATGGAACATGTTGGCGATGACGTTCGACGGGAACGCCTGGATGCGGGTGTTGAACTGCTGGACGTTCGCGTTGTAGATCTGCCTCGAGGATTGGATGCGATCCTCGGTGTCGGAGAGCGTCGCCTGGAGCTGCAGGAAGTTCTGGTTCGCCTTCAGCTCGGGGTAGTTCTCCGCAACCGCGAAGAGGTGACCCAGGGCCATCTGGAAGGGACCCTCGGCGGCCGATGCGGCAGCCGGGCCCTGCGCCTGCAGCCCGACCGACCGAGCCTGGGCGACCTCCTCGAAGACACCCCGCTCGTGGGCGGCGTAGCCCTGCACCGTCGAGACGAGGTTGGGGATGAGGTCGTAGCGGCGCTTGAGCTCGGTGTCGATATCAGCCCAGGCGTTCTGCACCGCATTGCGTTGGGAGACGAATCGGTTGTACGAGGCCACCACGCCGAGCGCGATGACCACGATGATGACGAGGACGATGATCAGGGGTATCACGGACGTCTCCTCAGGAGCGGCGAATCGAATGCGGGGACTAGGGTACCGCGCTGCGAGCGGCGTTCAAACGCTGCTGGGGAGATCAGGCGTCACTGCTGCAAGCGTCGGTCAAACGCCACTAGGGAGATCAGGCGCCGCTTCGGGCGCGCGCACGAGCGCGGGAATGCGCTGCATGATCAAAGCGGTGGCGTCGACGAGGGAGCCGATTTCAGCGACCGGCTTGCGGTGCGCGTAGACCATGAGATAGAGCGGTCCGAACACCACGCCGTACGTGTGGTCGAGAGCCAGCAACGTCTCGATCATCCGCGCGTCGATCAGTTCGACCGCAAACGCCTCGTCGCTTGATTTGACATCGAATCGGTCGTTGAAGTCGATCGACTCGAAATGGATGCCCGGTGCGCCGAACGACTTCTCGGCGAACTCACCTATGGCGCTGCGCGGCGAAACCGTCACCTGGGGCATCTGCACGCCGAGCGTCGCGATCACGTTGGAAAACGAAACCGTGTTCTGGTTCTTCCCGTCCGAGACGACGTACGAGTAGTCGCAGTACGTCACGGGGAGACCGTTCCACGCTCCGCGAAGCACGTTGTGCCAGTACCGCCGGTTTCCAGCGCGGAAGAGGGGGAACCCACAATCGCCGAGCTCCCAGTCGTTGCCGATCACCGTGAGGCCGTGCGCCGTGGCGAAGGCCGCGATGTCGCGTATCCGCTGCTGGCCGACGAAGTACGACACCACTCCGACCACCACGACAACGATGAAGAAAAGGACGAAGAGAACCATTCAGGCGTCCGGTGGCTGCGGCATGTTCAAGCGCGCGTTCAGGCGCCCATCAGCTGACGGAGCACCAGCGGCAGGATCCCACCGTTGCGCAGGTACTCGACGTCGGTCTCGCTGTCGAGGCGGCACACCGTGTCGAACTCGATATCGGGCTGTCCGGCGCGACGCGCGCTCACGTGCACCGTCGAGCCGGGCGACGCGCCGGCAACACCGCGAATCGTGTAGAGCTCGGTACCGTCGAGGTTGAGCGTCTCGGCGCTCTCGTTGGCGCGGAACTGCAGCGGCAGGATGCCCATACCGACCAGGTTGCTGCGGTGGATGCGCTCGTACGACTCGGCGATCACGGCGCGAACACCCTGGAGCAGCGGCCCTTTCGCCGCCCAGTCTCGCGACGACCCGGAGCCGTACTCGCGCCCCGCGATCACGACGAGTGGAACGCCTTCCTGCTGATACAGCGCCGACGCGTCGTAGATGGTCATGACCGCGCCGTCGGGAAGGTGCGCGGTCCATCCGCCCTCCTTGCCGTCGGCGAGCTGGTTGTGCAGCCGGATGTTGGCGAACGTGCCGCGAACCATCACGTCATGGTTGCCACGCCGCGCGCCGTAGGTGTTGAAGTCACGCGCCTCGACGCCGTGCTCGCGCAGGTACTCGGCAGCAGGGCTCATCCCGGAGATGCTGCCCGCCGGCGAGATGTGGTCGGTGGTGATCGAGTCACCGAGGAGTGCGAGTACTCGCGCATCGATGATGTCGGTGGGCGGCTGCGGCTCCGGCGACATGCCGACGAAGTACGGTGGCTCGCGGACATAGGTCGAGTCGGCATCCCAGTCGAAGAGCGCTCCGGTCGGCGACGGCAGCTCGCGCCAGTGCTCGTCGCCGTCGAAGATGCGCTCGTACTCCCGCGTATACATGTCGCTCCCGATTGCCGCACGGACCGTCTCGGTCACCTCCTCCGCACTCGGCCAGATGTCGCTGAGGAACACGGGGTTCCCGTCACGTCCGGTCCCGAGCGAGTCGGTGGTGAGATCGATGTCGAGGCGTCCCGCGAGCGCGTACGCGACCACGAGCGGTGGCGACGCGAGATATGCGGCGCGCACCTGCGGATGGATCCGGCCCTCGAAGTTGCGGTTCCCGCTGAGCACTGCGGCGACGGTGAGGTCCTCGGCGTCGATGCGCTCGGCGACCTGTTCGGGGAGCGGTCCGCTGTTGCCGATGCACGTGGTGCAGCCGTAGCCCACGAGGTTGAAGCGGAGCTGCTCGAGGGAGCCGAGCAATCCCGCCCGCTCGAGGTAGTCCGTGACCACGCGTGAACCCGGTGCGAGCGACGTCTTGACGTAGTCCGGGGGCATCAAGCCGCGGGCGACCGCGTTGCGCGCGAGCAGCCCCGCGGCCACCATCACCGTCGGGTTCGAGGTGTTCGTGCACGACGTGATGGCGGCGATGACGACCGATCCGTCGCGAACGAGGTCGACGTCCGGGGTCCCGTTTGGCACCGGTTCCTCGGCGACGGCGTCGGGGTCGATGCCTCCCTCCTCCTCGAGCCGCGATTCCTCACCCTCGGCGGTCACCTCGCTCGAGCCGGCGTCAGCTCGCTGCGCCCACACATTGGTGAACGACTCCCACACGCGCGGGAGCGCCACCCGGTCCTGCGGCCGCTTGGGCCCGGCGACGCTCGGCACCACGCTCGCGAGGTCCAGCTCGACCATCTCGTTGAAGCGCGGGATCTCCGAGTCATCTGTTCGGAACATGCCCTGTTCCTTCGCATAGCGCTCGACCAGGTCGACGTGGGCCGGATCCCGCCCCGAACCGCGGAGATACTCGAGCGTTCGCACATCGACAGGGAAGAGCGACGCGGTGGCGCCGAACTCGGGCGACATGTTGGAAAGCGTTGCGCGGTCGGGCACCGACATCGAGCTCAGACCGCTGCCGCAGAACTCAACGAACTTGTTGACCACACCGTGCTTGCGGAGCAACTCGGTCAACGTCAGGACGAGGTCGGTGGCCGTCGTCCCGGTGGGAAGCGCGTTGTGGAAGCGAACCCCGACCACGACGGGCGCAAGCAGGAACAGCGGCTGGCCGAGCATGCAGGCTTCAGCCTCGATGCCGCCGACACCCCACCCGAGCACACCGACTCCGTTGACCATGGGCGTGTGCGAATCGGTGCCGACGAGCGTGTCCGGCAATGCCGTGCGCACACCCTCGATCTCGCGCACCTGGACCACCTGGGCCAGGTACTCGAGGTTGATCTGGTGCACGATCCCCATCCCCGGCGGCACCACCCGGAAGCCCTGAAAGGCCTGCTGGGCCCAGCGCAGCAGTGAGTAGCGCTCTCGGTTGCGCTCGTACTCGCGCACGATGTTGCGTTCGTACGCCTCGCGATTGCCGAAGGCATCGACCTGCACGGAGTGGTCGACCACGAGATCGACAGGGACGAGCGGGTCGATGCGCATGGGATCGCCGCCCGCCCGGGCGACCGCCGAGCGCATCGCCGCGAGGTCGACGACCGCCGGGACGCCGGTGAAGTCCTGGAGCAGCACCCGAGCCGGCATGAACGCCCGCTCGCGGTCCGCACCTGTCCCGGCTCCGTCCCAGCTCGCGATCGCCTCGACGTCGCCCTCGCGGACCGACGGCGCCGCGGCATTGCGCACGCTGTTCTCGAGCAGGATCTTGAGAGTGACCGGCAATCGGGAGACGTCCCCGATGCCCCGCTCGGTGAGCGCGCCGAGACGGTGGTAGGAAACCCCCGGGACCAGCTCCGCCCTGGTGCCGTAGGAATCAGGGGCAGCCATGACCATTCATCTTCGCATCCGGCGATGGCGCGAGGCCCGGGGCGAAGCTTGAGCCGCTGCTTTCGTGCGAAACAGTCGGATTGACCGCAATAGCGGCTCCGCCGCGGCTATCCTTCTCCCCCTGACGACGCAATGCAGGGGAGTTAGTCGTGGCAAGCAGCCAGAGAACCGACGTACGCCCGGAGCACCAGCTCTATCACGAGTACACGACCGAGGTCGACCAGGCGCGAACCAACGTCCACTATGAGCAGCCGCCGGAATTCTTTCTTCTCATCACCGGCGGCGAGTGGAACGTCTACTCCGCCAACCTCTGGGACGCGGGCACCGAGGACGACACCGCCTCGCAGCAGGCCAAGCTCGATCTCATCGCGCGGCTTGCGGGTCTCGAGCGCGGCATGCGTCTCATTGACGTCGGGTGCGGTTGGGCGGGGCCCCTCACCTATCTGTGCGACACCTACGGCCTCACCGGTACCGGACTGACCCTGTCGCCGACCCAGAAGGCTTACGCCGAGAGACGGATCGCTGGCCGCGGCACCGACGCGAAGATCGTGCTCAGCCACTGGGAGGACTACACGCCGCCGGAGCAGGTCGACGCCATCTACACCGATGAGGTGATCGTCCACTTCTTCAATCTCTCCGGGTTCTTCACCAAGTGTCACGACTGGATCAAGCCCGGAGGCGTGATGATCAACAAGGAGTTGCACCTCAAGCATCCGCGCCACGCCAAGCTCGAGCGCGGGGGCGAGTTCGTGAGCCAGATCTACGGGGACACCGGGAACTACCGCACGCTCGCCGAGGAGACCCGGCTCGCCAACGATGCCGGTTTCGACATCGAGCGCGTGCACCACATCGAGCGACGGCACTACGAGACGACCATTGACCACTGGCTTGCCAACATGCACAAGCATGCCGGCCAGCTCAAGGAGATGGTCGGGGACCAGCACTATCGCGACTTCCGGGTGTACCTGCGGCTTGCCCGGCACATTCAGCGCAACGTGACACTCGACGTGGTGGTGTGTCGGCGGTTCGACTGATCAGGTCGGGGTCGAGAGCTGCGCCAGGTACGAGGTCAGGTGGGTGTAGGCGCCGGTGGCAAGGAGCACGCCGAGCGCAACGGTGATCACTCCGCCGGCGAGGGTGAGCGGCCGCACGAACCGATTGAGACGGCGCGGGAGCTCGGGAAGTGACGCCCAGAGCAGCGCAACGGCGATGAAGGGCAGGCCCAGCCCCAGCGAATAGACGACCAGAAGCAGCGCACCGCTCAGCGCGTGCGAGCTGAGCGCGGCCAGGGTCAGTGCCGCCGCCAGGTAGGGACCGACGCACGGCGTCCAGCCGAGACCGAAGACGACGCCGACCAGGAAGGCGCCCAGCACGCCGCGACGCCGCAGCCGCTCCGGGAGCTGGAAGCCCTGGGTGCGTTCGAGGATGCCGACCCTGACCACACCGATGATGGCGAGACCGAAGAGGATGACCGCTACGCCGCCGACGATCTCGACGACACGTCCGCTCACCGCCCCGTTGGCGACGCGCGCGATCCCGCCGGCGGTGAGGCCGAGGAGCACGAAGACGACGGTGAACCCGGCGACGTACAGGAGCGATCCCGCCAGGAGCCGGAGCCGGAAGCTGTGCCGGTCCGGGTTGGTCAGCTCGGCTGCGCTGACCCCGGAAACGCACGCGAGATAGGCGGGGAGCAGGGGGACGGTGCACGGTGCGAGGAAGGATCCGAGCCCGGCGACGAAGGTCGCGAGCACCGTGGCAATCGAGAGCATCAGCCGAAGGTGAAGGTGTAGAGACGGAAGCCGGCGGGCACGGTGAGGTCGATGAGATGGTATCCGGGCGAGGTCCCGGAGAGCAGCTGGAAAAGGTCCTGGCGGGTCACCGTGAACCCTGAGCCGCTCAACGCGGAGCCACCGTTTCCGGCGGCTACGCTCTTTCCGTCAACTTTGACGGAAACGTGAAGCGTCGCCCCGGGCGTGCCCGCGACGACGTACACGCTGTCGGCGGTGAAGTTGAGGCGCACGTGGCCGGCGCCGTCCGCCTGAAGATACTGGCCTTGATCCGTCCATGTTCCGGTGACCTGAATCGCGTCCTGCTGCTGGGGTGGGCCGTGATCGGCGTAGACGCTCGGCGAACCCGGCGATCCGTAGGGCACGTTGTCGGCGAGCTGTCCACGGATGCTGCCCGCGTAGAGCTCGGGTGTGGTGTTGCCGGGCACCGGGGTCGATGACGGCAGCGCCGCGGTGTGGACCTTGAGCAGCTCAGCGACGGCAGCGTCGGTCTGCGCGTAGTCCCCCTCGCCAATGCTCGTGTACGCGACTCGACCCTGCTGGTCGAGGAGGTATTCGGCCGGCCAGGACTGGTTCTGGTAGGCGTTCCACGTGGCCATCTCGCTGTCGATGGCCACGGGCCACGTGACCCCGAGACGCTGCACCGCGGCCGCGACGTTGGCGGGGACCTTCTCGAAGTCGAACTCCGGTGAGTGGACGCCGACGATCACGAACCCGTCCTGCTTGTAGGCGTTGTAGAGGACCTTGAGGTGGGGGATGGTGCGCACGCAGTTCACGCACGAGAATGTCCAGAAGTCGATGAGCACGACCTTGCCGCGGAGATCGGCCAGGGTCAGTGGGGTGGAGTTGAGCCACCCGTCGATGCCGGTGAAGTCGGGAGCCGCCGAGCGCTCGCCGACGGGGTAGAGCTGGCCGCTGCCGGTGCTCGCCGCCGGAGGGTTGGTGACCACGCTGAAGAGCACCACGGCGGTGATCGCCACGGCGATGGTCGCGAGAGCGAGTCGATATCGATTCACCTTGGCCAACCGCACTCTACGGGCTCTGCGTTGAGAGACCATTACGAACCCGGTCCCGTCTGCTAGCTTGTGACGCGACCTTCGGTCGTACATGAATCCGATGAGCAACCCCGTCTCCGACCGGATGCTCGGCGATCGGAGGCGAGTGGTCGTCGAACAGGTCAGGCCAACCGTCGACGGCGGCGAGTTCCCTGCCAAGGCCACCCGCGGACTCCCGATTCGCGTGTCGGCGCGAGCATTTGCCGACGGCCACGATCCCCTGCTCGCCTGGGTGTGGCACTGGCCCGGCGCCCGGCCGCTGACGCGCGACGCCCCGCCCTCCGGGATGGTCGAAGTGCCGATGGAAGCCGAGCCGCAGGACCACTACTTCGCGTGGATCAAGCCACGGCGAGTCGGCGCCTGGAGCTTCGCCGTTGTGGGGATTCTCGACGTCTGGGGAGGCTGGGCTCGCGATCTGGCCATCCGGTTCCAGGCGGGCGTCGACGTGGAGCTCGATCTCGCCGACGGCGCCGCCCTCGCCACCACCCGGGCGGATCTGCCGGTCATCTCCAAGTCCGACCGCCGGGCGCTCACCACCCTTGCCGCCAAGCTCGGCGCGGCAACCGCCCCCGAGATCAGGGTCGAGCTGGCGACCCGCGAAGCCACCATGGGGCTGATGCGACGCACCGCCGACCTCAGCCACGCCACCATCGCCGGGCCGTACCCGCTGTGGGTCGAGCGTGAGGTGGCCGGCTACTCGGCGTGGTACGAGATGTTCCCCCGGTCGGAGGGTGCGATGCCGCCCAGGAGTGGCACGTTCAAGCTCGCCCAGCGGCGCCTCCCGGCGATAGCCGCGATGGGCTTCTCGGTGCTCTACCTGCCGCCCGTCCACCCGATCGGGACCACCCATCGCAAGGGGCCGAACAACGTCGCCGAGTGCTCCCCCGGGGACCCGGGGAGTCCGTGGGCGATCGGTGCGGCGTTCGGTGGTCACACCGCGGTGAATCCGGAACTGGGCACCATCGACGACTTTGACGAGTTCGTTGCGGCGGCGCAGGCGGTCGGGCTCGAGGTGGCGCTCGACTACGCCCTGCAGTGCAGCCCCGATCATCCCTGGGTGACCGAGCATCCCGAGTGGTTCCGGCACCGCTCCGATGGATCGATCCGCTACGCGGAGAATCCGCCAAAGCAGTACCAGGACATCTACCCACTCGATTTCGACAGCGACGACGCGGCCGGGCTCTGGATTGCGCTCCGCGATGTGATGCGCTTCTGGATCGGCCATGGCGTGCGCATCTTCCGCGTCGACAATCCGCACACCAAGGCATTCCCCTTCTGGGAGTGGCTCATCGCGGAGATCCGCCGCGAGCACCCTGACGTGGTCATGCTCGCCGAGGCGTTCGTCCGTCCCGCGGTGATGCAGCGACTCGCCAAGATCGGCTTCTCCCAGTCGTACACGTACTTCACCTGGCGCAACACTGCCTGGGAGCTGGGCCAGTATCTGACAGAGTTGTCTCAGACCGAGCTGGTGGACTGGTTCCGGCCGAACTTCTGGGTGAACACACCCGACATCCTGCACGCGACCCTGCAGCATGGCGGCCCGCACGCATTCGGACTGCGCGCCGTGCTGGCCGCGATCACGTGCCCTTCCTGGGGGATGTACAGCGGGTACGAGCTCGTCGAGAATGCGGCGGTGCGGGAGGGCAGCGAGGAGTACCTGGACTCCGAGAAGTACCAGCTGCGGCCACGCAACTGGTCGCAACCCGGGTCGATCGCACCCTTGATCACGCAGCTGAACGAGATCCGCAACCGCCATCGCGACGCCATCGCGCAGTTGAGCACGCTGCGTCTGCACCACATGACCAGCGACGCGATGCTGTGCGTCTCGCGGTCGACACCCGAGAAGGACGACGTGATCATCATGGTGGTCAACCTGGATCCTCACCAGCCGCAGGAGGCGAACACTTGGCTGGACCTCGGCGCGCTCGGTGTGGCGGCCGACCGGCCGTTCGACGTTCACGATGAGCTTGGTGGAGGGACCTACACGTGGTACGGCGCTGTGAACTACGTTCGGCTTGACCCGTCCACGCGACCGGCTCACGTGCTGCACGTGCGTCCTAACCGATGAGCGCACGCACCCGGCTCGTGGAGGATCGGCTCTGGTTCCAGAAAGCGGTGTTCTACGAGCTGTCCGTGCGCGCCTTCTACGACGGGAACAACGACGGCATCGGCGACTTCGCCGGACTGATCGCCAAGCTCGAATACCTCGAATGGCTCGGTGTCGACTGCATCTGGCTGCTGCCCTTCCAGCAGAGCCCGCTGCGGGATGGCGGCTACGACATCTCCGACTACCGGACGGTGCTGCCCGACTACGGCGACGTCGAGGACGTCGCCCAGCTCGTCAAGGAGGCGCACCGTCGAGGCATCCGCGTGATCATGGACCTGGTCATCAACCACACCAGTGACCAGCACCCCTGGTTTCAGGACGCGCGCTCGTCACCCGACAGCGAGCATCGCGACTGGTACATGTGGTCGACCACGAAGAATCGATTCACCGAAGCCCGGATCATCTTCGTCGATACCGAGACGTCGAACTGGACGTGGGACGACATCTCCGGGGCGTACTACTTCCACCGCTTCTTCAGCCATCAGCCGGATCTCAACTACGACAACCCGCGCGTCCGCGCAGAGATCATCGACGTCTGCCGGTTCTGGCTCGACCTCGGCATGGACGGGTTCCGGCTCGATGCCGTGCCATACCTGTTCAAGCGCGAGGGGACCAACTGCGAGAACCTTCCCGAGACGCACGGCTTCCTGGCGGACCTGCGTGCCGCGATCGACAGCGAATACCCGGGGAAGGTGTTGCTTGCGGAAGCGAATCAGTGGCCCGAGGACGTCGTCGACTATTTCGGTTCCCCCGAGCGGCCCGAGTGCCACATGTGCTTCAACTTTCCCCTGATGCCTCGTATGTTCATGGGCCTGCGCCGCGAACAGCGATATCCGATCACCGAGATCCTGGATCGCACCCCCGCGCTTCCGCCCAACAGCCAGTGGGGCATCTTCCTGCGCAACCACGACGAGTTGACCCTCGAGATGGTGACCGACGAGGAGCGCGACTACATGTGGGGTGAGTACGCCAAGGATCCGCGCGCCAAGCTCAATCTCGGCATCCGGCGCCGGCTCGCTCCGCTGCTCAACAACGGGCGCCGTCAGATGGAGTTGTTCCACGGGCTGATCCTGTCGCTCCCGGGCAGCCCGATCCTCTACTACGGCGACGAGATCGGCATGGGCGACAACGTCTATCTCGGGGATCGCGACGGAGTTCGCACCCCGATGCAGTGGACGGCCGACAGCAACGGTGGTTTCAGCCACGCTGATTTCGCGCAGCTGTACCTGCCACCGCTCATGGACCCGGTCTACGGGTACCAGGCGTGCAACGTGAGCGCGCAGCGGCGCAACGAGTCGTCCATGTTGCACTGGTTGCGCAGGTTCATCGCGGTGCGCAAGCGATTCCCCGTGTTCGGCGAGGGCGCGTTCGAGGCCCTCGACGCCGCGAATCCGTCGGTGTTCGCGTTCCTGCGCACCCTGGATGGGCAGACAGTGCTCTGCGTCAACAATCTCTCGCGATTCGCGCAGCCGGTGGAGCTCGACCTGCGCAAGTACGCCGGCATGTCGCCGGTGGAGATGCTCGGACGCGTGCACTTTCCCAGCATCGGTGAGCTGCCATACCTGTTGACGATGGGCCCGCACGGCTTCTACTGGTTCACCCTGGACGCCCCGGCCTGATGAGCGCAGACAGCGCCGACCTCTCGGCCATCCTCCGCGACCATCGCCTGGAGGGCTGTGAGGAGGCGCTCGCAGCGTATATCGCGCGCCAGCGCTGGGCCGGCGCGCACGCCCGCACCATCAGCACCACGACAATCGTCGATGCCGCGGTGATCAACGAACGATCGCCATTCCTGCTGCACACGCTGACCGCGGTCACATTCGCCGACGGCGGCACCATGCGATACGCGCTCCCGCTTGGCGTGCGCCCGGTGGGTGATCCGATCATCGAGCGGGTTCCCGAGTTCATGATCCCGTGGCCGGAGGCCCCCGATCCCGTCGTGCTCTACGACGCGGTCGGCGATTCGGTTTACATCGAGTGGCTGCTCGAAGGCATCCGCGGTCAGCGCATCCTCGAGACCTCGAGCGGGACGCTGCGGTTCTCCTCCCCTGACCCCGCCGCTCTCGACACCGGCAGCATCTCCTCGGTGCGCTATCTCCGAGTCGAGCAGAGCAACACCTCGGTCGAGGTCGGCGACGCGATCTTTCTCAAGCATCTCCGCCGCGTCGAGACGGGACCGTCGCAGGAGCTCGAGATGTCCGATGCGCTCTCGGCCGCGGGTTTCACGCACCTCGCGCCGATGCTCGGTCGCGTGGTGTGGGAGTCGGGCGCTGAGCCACCCTCGCCGCTGGTGCTCGTGCAGCGCTTCCTGCACAACAGCGCCGAGGGCTGGGCGCTCGCGCTCACCTCCTTGCGCGATCTGTACGCCACCGCCGAGTCGTTGGGCGGTCACCCCGATCCTGCGGAGCGTCGCGCCCTGGTGGACGACCAGGACGCAGCGTTCATCGCCGAGTCGGCGCGGCTCGGCAAGGTGGTCGCAGAGATGCACCTCGCGCTTGCGGCAGGTGCGCCCGGCACGGACATGGCGCCGGCGCCGCTCACCGACGAGGCCCTCAACAGCTGGGCCAACGCGATGACCCGCGAGCTCGATGAGCTCCTCGCCCGCGACGAGCCGTCGCTCGATCCGCTCCGCGACGTGAGACACGATGTCGTGGCCCGGTTCGACCAGCTCCGCGGGCTGTCTCCCGGCGGACTGCTGATCCGGATCCACGGTGACCTGCATCTTGGGCAGCTGCTGCGCATCGACACCGGGTGGGCGATCCTCGATTTCGAGGGCGAGCCGGACCGGAGCCCGGCCGAACGACGTGCGCTGAGCTCGCCGCTTCGCGACGTCGCAGCGATGCTCCGGTCGTTCGATTACGCGGCCGCCGCCGCGATCGTCGAGCGCACCGCGCTCGACAGTGCGGAAGCCGACGGGCTGCGCGGCTACGGTGAGGCGTGGGCCGACGCCAACCGCGACGCGTTCTGGAGCGCTTACCTGGAGGTGATCGGTTCCCGACCGGTGCTGCCCGCGCCGGGGCCCTCGCTGGTGCTTCGCCGCGCGTTCGAGGTGCAGAAGGCCGTGTACGAGATCGGGTACGAGCTGGGTCACCGGCCGAACTGGGTGCCCATCCCGATCCGCTTTCTGCTCCGCGGCACCAATCAGTGAGCGCCGGCGATCGCCCCGCAACGGAGCTCGAGGTGGCCGTGGAGCTGATGCTTGCCGGTCGCCTCCACGACCCGCACGCGCTCCTCGGACCCCGTGTCGCCGGGGACAAGATGCGGATCCGGGCGTTTCACCCGGAGGCAAGCGCCGCAGACGTCGCGCGGCCTGAAGGGGTCACGCCGATGCGCCGGCTGAACGCCGCCGGGTTGTTCGAGGTGACGGTCCCGGCGGGCGACCCGGGCTACCGAATTCGCTTCCGCAACGACGAGCGCGAGTGGGAACAGGAGGACCCGTACAGGTTCTCGCCAACCCTCGGCGATCTCGACCTCCACCTCATCGGCGAGGGCACCCACGCCCAGCTCTGGCGCGTTCTCGGCGCTCGCGTCACCGAGCACGAGGGCGCGTTTGGCACCGCGTTCAGCGTGTGGGCGCCGAATGCGCTGGGAGTGAGTGTCGTCAGTGACGCCAACTTCTGGGATGCGCGCACGTGGCCGATGCGGATACTCGGTAGCTCGGGAGTGTGGGAGCTGTTCTGCCCCGGGGTCGGCGCGGGTGTGCGCTACAAGTTCCTGGTCACGCGCGGCGACGGCATGCGCATCTTCAAGGCAGATCCCCTCGCTCGGGCGTCGGATCACCCGCCCGGAACGGCAAGCATCGTCGAGCAGAGCCGGCACCGGTGGCGAGATGGCACGTGGATGCGCACACGCGCGCGTTCGAGCATCAACCAGGCGCCGTTTGCGGCCTATGAGGTTCACCTCGGTTCCTGGCGGCGTGATCCCGACGGCCGCCCCCTGAACTATCGCGAGATCGCCGAGCCGCTCGCGGCCCACTGCCTTGCCCTGGGGTTCACCCACGTGGAGCTGCTGCCGGTCATGGAGCACCCTTTCGGTGGATCGTGGGGATACCAGGTCACCGGGTACTACGCACCGACCGCGCGGCATGGCTCTCCGGATGATTTCCGCCGCTTCGTCGAGGTCATGCATCGCAACGGCATCGGCGTGATCCTCGACTGGGTGCCGGCTCACTTTCCACGCGACGGGTGGGCGCTCGCGAGATTCGACGGGACGCCGCTCTACGAGCATGCCGACCCGCGCCGCGGTGAGCACCCCGACTGGGGAACCTATGTCTTCAACTACGGCCGCAACGAGGTGCGCAACTTTCTGGTCGCCAATGCGCACTACTGGGCGGAGGAATTTCACATCGACGGGCTTCGTGTCGACGCCGTTGCGTCGATGCTCTACCTCGACTACTCCCGGCAGCCCGGCGCCTGGGTGCCGAACATCTACGGCGGCAAGGAGAATCTCGAGGCGATCGCCCTCATCCGCGAGGTCAACGATTCGCTCCACGCGCGTAAATCGGGGATCCTCACCATCGCAGAGGAGTCCACGACCTGGCCCGGGGTGACCCGGACAACCGCAAGCGGCGGCCTGGGTTTCGACTTCAAATGGAACATGGGGTGGATGCACGACACCCTCGACTACCTGCACAAGGACCCGATCTATCGCCGGTACGCGCATCACCAGATGACGTTCGGGCTCATGTATGCGTGGTCCGAACGCTTCATCCTCCCGCTCTCGCACGACGAGGTCGTGCATCTCAAAGGCTCGCTGCTCGGCAAGATGTCCGGCGATCCGTGGCGGCGCTTCGCCAACCTCCGCGCCCTCTTCGCCTGGATGTGGGCACACCCCGGGAAGAAGCTCCTCTTCATGGGCGGCGAGCTGGCCGAGGAGCGCGAGTGGGCACACGAGTCCGAGCTCGACTGGAGGGTGCTCGAGGACCCGGCGCATGCCGGCGTGTATCAGCTCATGGTCGACCTGGGGGCGCTCTACGCCCGGTCACCTTCGCTCTGGGAGTGCGACGAGAGCCCCAAGGGATTCGAATGGATCGACGCCGGCAATGCGGATCAGAACATCCTGAGCTTCGTCCGCCGCGATGCTCACGGACATCCGGGCATCGCCTGCATCGCCAACTTCGCGCCGGTGGTTCGGTACGACTTCCGCGTGGGCCTGCCGCTGCGCGGCCACTGGACCGAGGTGCTCAACACCGATTCCGCCCATTACGGCGGCAGCGGGATCGGCAATCTGGGAGCGGTCGAGGCCGATGACGAACCGATGCACGCGTATTCGCACTCCGCGCGACTGACCCTGCCGCCTCTCGCGGTGCTGTGGCTTGCGCCCCCGGTTGCCCAGCCCATTGCTTAACCCGGCCCCATTGGTGAGAATGAGTGCACCTGCGGGCCGAGAGCGGACGAGCCGCGATGGATCAGGACTGTGTGATCCCATCGCGGGCGCGTTGCGCCCGGGCGAGACCGCTCTAGCAGACACGGGGGTACCCCACGACCATGAACAGCGACGAAGTCCGCACCCGGCTTCTGACCGAGCGGGCTCGGATCCAGGAGCTTCGAATGGCGGCAAACCGTCTCACCGCGGACGCCCAGGAGGCCACCGAGCGCGAGCTGTCCTCGGCCGAGCAACACCCCGCCGAGCTCGCGAGCGAGACGATCGGCCTCGAGATCGATCACAGCGTCCTGCAGCACGCCGAACTTGAGTTCCTGGAGCTCGAGGCGGCGGTCTTGCGCGTCGACAGTGGCTCCTACGGGAACTGCGAGGCGTGCGGCAAGCCCATCAGTGAGGCGCGACTGGAAGCGATCCCGACCGCGCGGTACTGCATCGAGGACCAGGCAAAGCACGATCGCAACGGGCGGCGCAACGGGCGCTAGCCACCCGATCAGTGACGGAAGTGGCGCTCCCCCGTGAGCACGACCGCCATCCCGAGCTCATCGGCGGCTTCCGTGACCTTGGAGTCGTTCTTGCTCCCGCCCGGGTGGATGACCGAGCGCACCCCGGCATTGCCCAGCGCCTCGAGGCCGTCGGGCATCGGGAAGAACGCGTCCGACGCCGAGACCGCCCCGGCTGAGCGCTCCCCGGCGCGAGCCACGGCGAGCTCGGCGGATTCGACGCGGGACATCTGGCCGGCACCGACGCCCACCGCCATGCCGTTCTTCACGATCACCACGGCGTTGGACTTGACATGCCTGCAGACCCGCCAGGCGATCAGCAGGTCGCGCCACTCGGCGTCGCCGGGCTGACGGGCGCTCACCACCGTCATCGTCGAGCGGTCGGTGATCACCCGGTCTCGCGTCTGGACGAGCAGGCCGCCGTCGATGCTGCGCACGTCCAGCGGCTCGGTGCCGGACGGCCGATCCACGATCAGCACGCGGATTCGCGGCTTGGTGGCGAGATGGGCTGCAGCGGCGTCCTCCACGCCCGGGCACACCACGGCTTCGAGGAACGTCTCGGTCAGCGCGGTCGCGGTCGCGAGGTCGATTGGTCTGTTGACACCGACGATGCCGCCGTAGGCGGAGCGTGGGTCGCAGTCGTACGCCCTCCTGTAGGCGTCCTCCGGCGCCACGCCGACCGCGAAGCCGCACGGGTTGGTGTGCTTGATCACGCAGGCAGCAGGCTCGTCGAATTCCGCGACCAGCGCCCGTGCGGCGTCGACGTCGAGCCAGTTCGTGAAGGACAGTGCCGCACCCTGCACCTGGCGTGCGTGAGCCATCCCACCCGGCGGTCCGGGAACTGCGTAGAGAGCTCCGCGCTGGTGCGGGTTCTCGCCGTAACGGAGCTCGTGAAGTCGCGGACCGCCGACGGTGAGCTCGGCGGGAAGCGTCTCGCCCACCGCGCCACCGCGCAACCACGCGGCAACCTGCGTGTCGTACGCGGCGACGTGCGCGAAGGCCTCGGTGGCGAGCCGGTGGCGGGTCGCTCGCGAGACCGATCGCTGCTCGCGCAGCTCGACGAGCACCGCCTCGTACTGAGCCGGCGACACGACCACGGCGACTGAATCACGATTCTTGGCCGCTGCGCGGATCATCGTCGGCCCGCCGATGTCGATGTTCTCGACAATGCTGTCGTCATCCGCGCCGCGGGCGACCGTCTCCGCAAATGGATACAGCGAGACGACGACCATGTCGATGGGGTCGTAGCGACTCTCGGCGAGCTGGCGCATGTGCTCGGGGTTGTCACGGCGGGCGAGGATGCCGGCATGGATCGCCGGATGCAGTGTCCGGACGCGCCCATCGAGCATCTCCGGGAAGCCGGTGACGTCTGCGACCGCTTGCACCTCGATACCTGCTTTCGCGAGCGCCTGGCTGGTGCTGCTGGTCGCGACCAGGTCATAGCCGTGCTCGGTCAGCCCGCGCGCAAACTCGACCAGGCCGCTCTTGTCGCTGACGGACAGCAGTGCGCGCATGCTCAGACCGGTGCCGGTGCGGGTGCGGGGAGCACCCGGACCCGGTTTCCCTCGCGCCGCAGACGGTCGGTGGACCAGAGCGCCACCGCCTGCGGCAGCAGCACCCATTCGCGTTCGTGGATGCGGCGGCGCAGCGACGCGGCGTCGTCGTCCATCTCAACCGGCACCGCGGCCTGGAGGACGATGGGTCCGGCGTCGGCCTCGCCGCGTTCGAGCAGCTGGACAGTGCAGCCGGTCACCCGCACGCCTCGGTCGAGGGCGCGCTCGATCGCGTCCATGCCCCCGGCAAAAGCGGGCAGCAGTGACGGGTGGACGTTGAGGATGGCGTCCGGGTAGGCATCGAGGAAGTCGGCGCTGAGGATTCGGTCGTAGCCGGCGCACACCACGAGACGAACGCCCGCGGCCTGGAAGCGCGCGTGGACCTCCCGGTCCCTCGCGGCCGCGTCGCCGCCGAAATCCGACTGCGGCAGGGCTACCGCGGGCACGCCGGCGCCCCGTGCGACATCGAGCGCGTGAGCGCTGCGCCGGTTCGATACCACGATGGCGACCCGTGCCGGGAAGTCCGGCGCCCTGCACGCGGTCAAGAGCGCGTCGAGGTTGGTCCCTGCTCCGGAAACCAGCACCCCGACGGGGGTACGTCCGCTCACCTGAGGATGACCCGCCGCGTGCCCGACTGGGGAACGACCTCGCCGATGCGCCACACCGGCATCCCGGCAGCGGCGGCGATCGATGGGACGTCCGGGGGAACGATCACGACCATCCCAACACCCATGTTGAAGGTGCGCCACATCTCCTCGAGGTGGACGCCGCCGGCCTCCTGGATGGCGTTGAAGAGCGGCGGGACGCTCCAGCTGGAGCGATCGATGGTGGCGGCGAGGCCGTCGGGGAGCACCCGCGGGACGTTGTCGATCACGCCGCCGCCGGTGATGTGGGCCATCGCTCGGATATCGGTCAGGGTGCGCAGCTCTCGGATCGCCTGGAGGTAGGAGCGGTGTGGCTCGAGCAGGAGGTCAACAAGCGGCTTGCCGGTGCCGGGGAGGAGGTCGGCCCACTGGAGCTCGTGCTCGGCGACGATATGCCGTACCAGCGAGTAGCCGTTGGTGTGCAGGCCGCTGCTCGGCAGCGCCAGGAGGACGTCGCCCGCCCGCACCCGGCTCCCGTCGATGATCGCCGAGGCTTCCACCGAGCCGACGATGAATCCCGCGATGTCGTAGTCACCGAGGGCGTATACGCCCGGCATCTCGGCCGTCTCGCCGCCGATGAGCGCGCAACCCGCGGCCCGGCAGGCTTCCGCGATGCCCTCGATGAGTTCGGCGAGCTGTTCCGGTACGAGCTTGCCGGTGGCGTAGTAGTCGAGGAAGAAAAGGGGCTCGGCGCCGCAGCAGAGGATGTCGTTGACGCAGTGGTTGACGAGGTCGACGCCGATGCCGCGATGGCGCCCGGTCGCGATTGCCACCTTGACCTTGGTGCCAACCGAGTCCGTGCTCGAGGCGAGCACGCGTCCGTTCGGCGAACCCGGCTCGAGCGCGAACAGGCCGCTGAACGCGCCGATCCCGCCGAGGACCTGCGCGGTGTGGGTGGACGCGATGGTGCGCCGGATCAAGCTGACGGCGCGGTTGCCCTCATCGATGTCGACGCCGGCGTCCGCGTAGCGAAGATCACCCATCTGCGAAGAGTGTATCGGCGGTCTCACACGGGACGCGGAATGGCGACGACCATCGCACTTCGGCGCGGCGGTGTCACCATGTACTGGCACACGGTCCAAGTCCAGGAACCCAGGTCAACTCGTGAACCCAACCGACACGTCGGACCCGAACTATTTCCATCGGGTCGTCGACTGCCAGTGGGCCTGCCCGGCCCACACCAACGTCCCCGAATACATCCGCCTGATCGCTCAGGGCCGGTACACCGACGCGTACATGTCCAACCGCGAGTCCAACGTGTTTCCGGGGATCCTCGGGCGCACCTGCGACCGCCCCTGCGAGCCCGCGTGCCGGCGCACCAGGATCGACGGCTCTCCGGTGGCGATCTGCCGCCTGAAGCGGGTCGCCTCCGACCTGCGCGGCGACATCGCCGACCGCCTCCCCGTGATTCCCACGAGCAAGACCGGGCGGCGGGTCGTCTGCATCGGCGCCGGGCCGGCGTCGCTCACCGTGGCCAACGACCTGCTCCCACTCGGCTACGAGGTGGTCATCCTCGAGCAGCTCGACAAGGCGGGCGGCCTGATGCGCACCAATATCCCGGCGTTCCGGCTCCCGGCGGAGATCCTCGACGAGGAGATCGCCACCATCATCGACATGGGCGTCGACCTCCGGCTGAACACGACGGTTTCGAGCCTCCGATCCCTGCTCGAGCAGGACTTCGATGCGGTCTTCATCGGCACCGGGGCGCCCCGCGGCAAGGACCTCGATATTCCCGGGCGGCGCGAGAGCGATCGCATCCATATCGGCATCGACTGGCTGGAGTCGATCGCGTTCGGCCATACCGAGAAGATCGGCGAGCGAGTGCTGATCATCGGAGTCGGCAACACGGCGATGGACTGCTGCAGGTCGTCGTTGCGCCTCGGCGGCACCGACATCAAGGTCATGGCGCGCCGCCCGCGGTCGTACTTCAAGGCCTCGTCGTGGGAGCTGGAGGACGCCGAGGAGGAGGGTGTCGAGATCATCGTCAACCATGCTCCAACGCGATTTGTCATCGAGGACGGCGTGCTCGTGGGCATGGAGTTTCAGCGCCTCGAATGGGATGAGCAGGCGCGCCACTCCACAGTCATCGACACGATCGTGATCCCGTGCGACGACGTCATCCTGGCGATCGGCCAGGAGAATGCGTTTCCGTGGATCGAGCGCGATCTTGGACTCGAGCTCGGCGAGTGGGACATGCCGGTGGTGGACCCGGTCACGTTTCAGTCGTCGCTGCCCGGCGTCTTCTTCGGCGGCGACTCCGCGTTGGGGCCGAAGAACATCATCTGGGCGGTGGAGCACGGGCACCAGGCGGCGATCTCGATCCACAACCACTGCGAAGGCATCGCGGTCACGGCGCGCCCGCCGCAGGGGATCAATCTGGTGAGCCAGAAGATGGGCCTCACCGAGTGGAGCTACCACAACGATTACAACCCTTCGGCCCGGCAGCGCATGCAGCACGTCGAGCTGACGCGACGCTTCCAGAGCATCGGCACCGAGGTGGAGGTCGGGTTCTCGGCTGAGCAGACGGCGCGCGAGGTGCAGCGCTGTCTCAACTGCGATATCCAGACGGTCTTCTCCGCGCCGCTGTGCATCGAGTGCGACGCGTGCATCGACATCTGCCCGGTGCAATGCCTGACCATCACGGAGAACGGCGACGAGGCCGACCTCCGCACCCGACTGTCCGCCCCGGCGAGGAACCTGGAGCAGGCGCTCTACGTGTCCGCAGCGCTGCCGCAGACCGGGCGCGTCATGGTCAAGGACGAGGATCTCTGCGTCCACTGCGGGCTCTGCGCCGAGCGCTGCCCGACCGCGGCGTGGGACATGCAGAAATTCGAGCTGCTCATCCCGCTGGCGGTTTCGACACCGGTCCCGGTGGCAACCTGACATGGCAGCCCAGCATTTCGCCCAGCCCCGCTCCAAGGTGAACGACTTCGCCCTGAAGCTCGCCAACGTCAACGGCACCGGTTCCTCGAGCGCGAACAACCTCCTGATGCGCTCGATCTTCCGAATGGGTGTGCCCGTCTCGGGCAAGAACCTGTTCCCGTCGAACATCCAGGGCCTGCCGACGTGGTACGAGATCCGCGTCAACAAGGACGGGCACGTCGCCCGCGCGCGCACGTACGACCTGATGGTGGCGATGAACGGGCAGACGTACGCGCGCGACATCGCCGAGGTGGCCAGCGGCGGCTTCACGATGTACGACTCCTCGTGGCCGCTCGATCGCGACCTCATCCGCGAGGACGTGACCTACCTCGGCGTGCCCCTCGCGGAGATGTGCAACGACGAGTTCCGCGGACCGCGCGAGCGCATCCTGATGAAGAACATCGCCTGCGCCGGAGCGCTCGTGGCGATGCTCGGCATCGACATGGAGGTGATCGCGCAGCTGCTCACCGAGCAGTTCGCCGGCAAGGATCGCCTGCGCGAGTCCAATCAGCGGGCACTCCGGCTCGGCCACGATTTCGCGACCTCGCATTTCGACTACCCGCTGCCCTGCCGCGTCGAGACGATGGACGCGACCCGCGGCTCGATCCTCATCGACGGCAACACGGCCGCGGCGCTCGGCTGCGTGTACGCGGGAGCCACGGTGGCGGCCTGGTATCCGATCACACCCTCGACCTCACTCATGGACGCATTCGCCAAGTACTGCGCCAAGTTCCGGATCGATCCCGAGACCGGGCGCAACAACTACCTGGTGCTGCAGGCCGAGGACGAGCTGGCCGCGATCGGCATGGTCCTCGGCGCCTCATGGGCGGGAGCGCGAGCCTTCACGTCGACGTCGGGTCCGGGCATCTCGCTGATGCAGGAGCTGCTCGGCATGGGCTACTACGCGGAGATTCCCGCGGTCATCTTCGACGTGCAGCGGGTGGGGCCGTCGACAGGGATGCCGACTCGTGTGCAGCAGGCGGACATCCTCGCCTGCGCGTACGCGTCGCACGGCGACACCAAGCACGTGCTGCTCTTCCCTGCCAACCCCGCCGAGTGCTTCGAGATGGCCGCCACCGCGTTCGACCTCGCGGAGCGTTTCCAGACGCCGGTCTTCGTGCTCTCCGACCTCGACATCGGCATGAATGACTGGGTGAGCCCGGCGCTGGAATGGGATGACTCCTTCGTGCCCGACCGCGGCCGCGTGCTCGACGCCGGAGAGCTGCGCGAACTCGAGGTGTACCACCGCTACGAGCCCGCCGACTCCGAATCGGTTGCGGCGCGCACGCTCCCGGGTGTGAGCGAGCTCGGTGCGTACTTCACGCGCGGGTCGGGCCACACCATCGAAGGCGGGTACACCGAGTATCCCGAGGAATACCAGGCGGTGCTCGATCGTCTCGCGCGCAAGCACACGGCGGCCGCGGAGCACACGCCGGCTCCGCTCGTCGATCAGCGCGCCAGCTCGTCACTCGCGATCGTGACCCTGGGCAGCTGCGAGCTCGCCGTGCTGGAGGCGATCGAGCTCCTCGCGGAGCGCGGGATCACAGCCGACTACATGCGCGTCCGCGGGTTTCCCTTCGGCGCCGGGGTCCGCGCGTTCCTCGAAGCCCACGACCGAATCGTGGTCGTCGAGCAGAACCGCGACGCCCAGCTGCGCACGTTGTTCACGCTCGAGACGCCGGTTCCGAAAGAGAAGCTCGAATCCGTGCTCGCCTATGGCGGATATCCGTTGAGCGCCGAGGACGTCGTCGACGGCGTCACCAAGATCCTGGGGGGCTGAGCGGTGCCATCGATCGTCAAACCGGTGGTGACGCATCCTGGCCTGGAGCGCAACGCGCTCGGGCTCACCATCCGCGATTACGAGGGCGGGATGTCGACGCTGTGCGCCGGCTGCGGCCATGACTCGGTCACCGCCGCCATCACCCATGCGCTCTGGGAGAGCGACACGCCGCCGCACATGATCGCCAAGCTGAGCGGCATCGGCTGCTCCGCGAAGACGGCCGCCTATTTCGCCCGCGGCGCGCATGGCTTCAACGGCTGTCACGGCCGCATGCCACCGATCGCCACGGGAGCGAGCGCGGCGAACCGCGACCTGCTCTGCATCGGTATCTCCGGTGACGGTGATTCACTGTCGATCGGTCTCGGCCACCTCGCCCACCTGGTACGGCGCAACGTGCGCATGGTCTACGTGATCGAGAACAACGGCGTGTACGGGCTCACCAAGGGCCAGTTCTCCGCGTCGGCGGATGTCGGTTCGACCACCAAGCGTGGCGAGGCCAATCACCTCCAGCCGATCGATCCGATCTTCCTCGGGCTGTCGGTCGGAGCGACGTTCCTCGCGCGCGGCTTCTCCGGCGACAAGCGCCAGCTGGTGCCGATCTTCCGCGCGGCGATGGCCCACCGCGGTCTCGCGATCATCGACGTGATCTCGCCCTGCGTCACGTTCAACGATCACGAGGGTTCGACCAAGAGCTACCTGTTCACGCGCCAGCACGACGTGCAGATGACCGTCACCGACTTCGTGCCACCGGCCGAGGAGATCTCGGCGACGATTCCCATCGAGGGCGTGGTGAGCATCCCCATGCACGACGGGGCGACGCTTCGCTTCCGAAGCGTGCCCGAGGGGTACGACCCCACGGACCGCATGGCGGTGATGGAACACCTGATGTCGGCCCGCGGGCGCGGCGAGATCGTCACCGGCTTGCTCTACGTCGACGAGCAGTCGTCCGACCTGCACGAACTCGGTAACACGACCGAGAAACCGCTCACCCAGGTGCCGTACGAGCAGCTCTGCCCGGGGTCGGCCGCGCTGGCGGGAGTGGGCTTCCGGTAGTCCGGATCCCGAGCGAGCTTCGGTCCGCCGCCAGGGTTCTCAGCGGAGAGGCAGACCCCGGAGTGCGTATTCCAGGCGCGCGAGACTCTCCGCGCGTCGAGATGCTTCGTGGACGGCCCGCCACAGCTCCACCCGGGTCGGGTAGCGAGCCAGTTCGAGATCCTCGTTCACGTCGGCAAGCCACTGCCGCGCCCGGACCTGTTCCGCCGGCGTAAGCCGTACCTTCATCCCCTCATTCCCCCTGAGTCGTCCCTTGCCACTAGCGTAACGTTTGCAGCGATCGAAGTCTATGGGACGTTCGAGGACCCGGGGCCCCCGGGGGCCGGTTTCGCGTTACTGCGTGATGATCACCGGCGTGCCCATCGGCGTCCACGAGTAGGCCCATCGCATCACGGGAGTGGGGATGTGCACGCACCCATGGCTCGCCACGTAGCTGTTCTCGCTGCCCGGGCCGAACATGGACGGGGGCTCCCACGACGCGTCGTGCAGGAAGTAGCCGCCGACGTCGAACTCCATCACCCAGGTCACCGTCCCGGTCGGATACCAGAACGGCGAGCCGTGCGGCCACGGTGACACCATCGTGAACGGCGACGCCTTGTAGAACACATGAAACACGCCGGTCGGCGTGCGCAGGAAGGGACGGCCGGTGGTGATCGGCGTGGCCCGGACGACGCATCCGTTGTCGTAGAACACCGCTTCCTGGAGCGTGAGATTGAGTGTGATCGCCTTGCCTGACGGCACGGCATGGCCGCACTGATCGGCGTTGAGCGCAGCGGTCACCGCCGTCTGCAGCGCCACGATCTGCACAGCGACGGTGTTCAGCTGCGATGTTTCGCGCGCATTGCGGAACGCCAGGGCGATGGTGTTGTAGCGCGCCAGGAAGCCGGCGGCGTTCGGGGTCCCTTCCGCAGCAGCCTGATCGACGCTGTACAGGAGCGGAGGCAGGCCTGCCGACACGTTGTGATTGAGGCCGAGCAGCGCGTGGAGCCCCTGCATCGCCGCGACCAGCGCGCGCAGCGTGCTCGTCGCGTCGGCGTGCGCCGACACCTCGGCTCGCAGCGTCACGGTCAGCGCCGGGACCTGGCCGGGGTCGAGCTTGTCACGACGCGCCTTCGTCACCGCCGAGGTCGCCTGAGAGACAAGGCCGTTCAGCCCGCCGAATCCAGCCACCTCGGCGTTGAGCTCGCCCAGGAGCGCCGCGTTGCGCGCGCTGGTGATGTCGCCGCTCCACTGGTTGATCAGCTGCCCGACGGCCACCGGCGTGGCGGCCTTGGCCAGTTCCTGGTTCCACTCGCGCTCCGCGGCCAGCGCAGTGGCGGGGATGTACGTCGACAGCTGTGCGGCCAGCTGATCCCAGCTGGTGAAGACCGCCGCCGCCTGCCCGCGCGCGGTGTCCATGGCTGCCGTCCAGTCCTGGGCGGTGCGCGTCGCGAGGCTCTCGAGCAGGCTCTGCCCGGTGCCGAACCACCACTCGGGAGACCAAGCCGGGGCGGTCCGATATGGCGAGGCGGCGAGCCGGCTCCGGAGCGGTGCGAGGCTCGCGGCCGGCTCCCCAGCCGTCGTGTCGTGGTTCCAGCGCTGCTCGAGAGCCGCGGCGTTGCGGGCGAACGAGGCCTGACGCTCGCCGGCCATGACGGTCACCGCCGAGGCCGCGGCTGTCAGCCCAACGCTGACACCCAACGCGACGATCGGCCATGCGCGCATCTCTGCGCAATGCTACGCGACCGGTTCCCGAGAGGACGGTTCGCGGCACGGTCGTCACGCCCACCGCCCCTGACTTCTCATGGTCGAGCGTTCGGTGCCTCCTCCGAACCTTGTAGCGATCCTATCACATATTCAGCAAGTGGTACTTCAGGATGATTTGTGGACGTAGGGGGTACATTTGGCTATATTCGCCTGGTCAGGCACCAGGCCGCGGGGACCGCCCCACAGTGGTGGCGCCATAGGTCAGGTCTGCAACGGAGGACTTGGATCCATGCAGGGAACTCGCGGCCACACCATTCGCCTGTTGGTCGGGATGCTGGCGGCGGCAACGGCTCTCGTCACACCACTGATCGCCTCGGCGACAGTCACGCCCAACCTCTCGCCGAACGTCGGATCCGCCCACGTCCTGTGGACGAAGGCGCAGTACACATCGGACGCACAGACCGATCCCAACCAGCTTCTCTATCACGGGGGCGCCGTCGAGACGAAGCCTGCCGTGTACCTGGTCTTCTGGGGTCCCGAATGGTCCCAGGGTTTCTCGTTCACCGTCGGCGCGTATGCGTATACGAACAAGACCGCGGAGACCTACCTGCGCGACTTCTTCGGCAGCGTGGGCGGGAGCGCATGGACAGGCGTTCAGACGCAGTATTGCCAGGGCGCGGCGATCGGCGGCGTCAGCTGCAACGGGGCCCTCGGCGCGCAGTTCGTGCAGAACCCGTCGAACTTGCTGAAAGGCGTCTGGGTCGACCCGAGCGCTGTGCCGTCGCCGATCGTGACCACGGCGCTGGTTGAGAACACCACCAACGACCCGGTGGCGACCGAGGCTCTGCGGGCATCGCAACACTTCGGCTACAACGTCAACGCGACCTATTTCATCCTCGCCCAGCCGGGCACGGTCGCGACGGCGTACGGCACCGTCTACTGCGCGTACCACAGTGAAACCGGTCACGCGCTCGGCGCTCGCGGTGTCCGCTACGCCTTCGTGCCCTACGTCCCGGAGCAGGGCTCCGGCTGTGGCGTCGACTCTGTGAATCAGAACGACGCGTTCGGCCACGGGTACTACGACGGCTACAGCATCGTCGCCGGTCACGAATTCGCCGAGGCGGTGACCGATCCGGACAACTACAACGGGACCCAGGACGGATGGAACGATGCCCAGGGCAACGAGAATGGCGATAAGTGCGCTTGGACCGGCCTCCAGAACATCGCCCTGCGCGGACAGCTCTTTGCGGTGCAGCCACTGTGGAGCAACGCTGCGGCGGCGGGACAGGGGGCGTGCGCCGTGAGCCTCGGGAGCTGACAGAAGCGATCGCGCAATACGGGGATATCAGAACACGCGACCGGCCCCGGAGGACGAGGCTGATCGTGGTCTGCTCGGTCACCGCTATCCGTTAGGACTTTCGTAGGACTTTCGCAATCGTCGAAAATCATCGGAGCGGGGACGATGACTTCTCATCGCCTGCGTCGTCAGAACGGGCATAGCGCAATCGCTTTCACGAGGAGCATCCCAATGCCGAGAAAGGTCGTCGCCAGCACCTACATCACCCTTGACGGCTACATCGACGAGCCCGGGAAGTGGTCCTTCCCCTTCTGGTCCGAGGAGGCGTCGCAGTTCAAGGCACGTGAGCTGTTCGCCAGCGACGCTCAGTTGCTCGGCCGCCTCACCTACGAGGGCTTCGCCGCAGCGTGGCCCACCATGGAGGGCACCGGCGAGTTCGGCGAGAAGATGAACGGCATGCCCAAGTACGTCGCGTCACGCACCCTGGACACCGCGTCGTGGAATGCCACCATCATCAAGGGCGACGTCGCCGAGAAGGTTCGCGAGCTCAAACAGGAGGATGGGGGTGACCTGCTGATCGGTGGGAGCGGACAGCTGATCGACTACCTCACCACGCACGAGCTCATCGACGAGTATCGAATGATGGTCTACCCGCTCGTCCTCGGCGACGGGACCAAGCGCCTCTTCAACGCCGTTCCGCGGCGCGCGTTCACACTCGTTGAGACGCTGCGGTTCCCGACCGGTGTCGTCGTGAACACCTATCATCCTGCGGCCCAGACCACTGCCTGATCATTCAAGGAGAGCATTTCATGACGCTCAAGGACACGAGGGCATTCAGCGGTTTCGCCGTCAACGACCTCCAGAAGGCTCGCGAGTTCTACGCCGAGACGCTCGGGCTCCACACGTCCGAAGCGAACGACCTTCTGACGCGGCATCTCGCCGGCGATCGCGACACGCTGATCTACCCGAAGCCGGACTTCGTGCCCGCCACCTACACGATTCTCAACTTCGAGGTGGAAGACATCGAGAAGGCGGTCGATGAGCTGACCGCCAGCGGCGTGAAGTTCGAGCGCTACGACGGCATGAAGCAGGACGAACGCGGCATCCACAGGGCCGGCGGGCCACTCATCGCGTGGTTCACCGACCCTGCCGGCAACATCCTCTCGGTGGTGCAGCAGCCCTGATCCGGCGGCTCCTGCTTACGCGGACAGCAGCGCCGCCACGGCTGCGGGATCAAAGTTTCCGCCGCTGAGCACAATCACCGTCGGATGCTCATCGATGCCAGACGGCACCCGCCCGGTGAGGTATGCCGCCAGTGCCAGCGCGGCTGTCGGCTCGATCGCGAGCTTCAGCCGTGTCCAGCAGACGCGGAGCGCGTTTTCCAGGTCGTCTTCTGAGACCGTGACGATGTCGCGCACCAGCGCATCGCTCACGATCACCTCGAAATTGCGGCGGCCGATCGACTTCGATTTCACGCCCTCGGCGAGCGTCGCCGGATCCGCGGCGAGGGTTTGCAAGACCCCGCTGCGCAGGCTCCGAGCCGCGTCATCGGCGACCTCCGGCTCCACACCGATGATCGCCGTCGCCGGCGAGAGTGCGGTGACCGCAAGCGCGATCCCGGAGATCTGACCGCCGCCGCCGACCGGGACGACGACAGCGCCGGGGGCACGAGCGTCCTCGAGGATCTCGAGACCGACTGTGCCGGCGCCGTGCACCACGTCCCAATCGTCATAGGGGTGGATCAGGTGCAATCCCTCGGATCTCGCGATCTCTTCGGCGATCTCCTCGCGGTTGTCGTACGTGACGCCGTCGGACACCAGCGTGGCGCCGAACGATCGGATGCCCTCGATCTTCGCCGGGGTCACGCCCTGCGGGACCACGATCGTCGCCGGAATGCCGGCAACCTGAGCGGCACAGGCAACCGCCTGCCCGTGGTTCCCCGAGCTGTGCGTCACCACGCCGCCGATATCCGGTTCGCGCTCAACGAGGCTCAGCACGGCATTGAATGCGCCGCGCGCCTTGAAGGATCCGGTGCGCTGCAACGACTCCGGCTTCACCATCAGGCCCGCGGAGATGTCCGCCCGCAGCAGCGGCGTCCGGCGCACGTGAGATCTGATGCGGATGGCCGCCCGACGGATCTCCGCGAGGTGCTCAGCGACCCGCGAGTCCTGTACCACCGGGGGTCAGGACGAGACGGCTACGGGAATCTCCAGCGCCAGTTTGTCCATCTCTAGCTGCGCTGGAACGTCGACCGGGTAGGAGCCGGTGAAGCACGCGAAGCAGAAGCCGTTGCCGTCGGGTTGCCCCATGGCGCGGCGCAGGCCCGAAAGGCTGAGATATCGCAGCGAATCCGCGCCGAGCATGGCGCCGATCTCGCGTTCGGTGTGACCGGCTGCGATGAGCTCGCGGCGCGATGCGATGTCGATGCCCATGAAGCACGGCCATGCGATCGGCGGCGACGCGATACGCATGTGGACCTCGCTTGCTCCGGCGCGCCGCAGCTCGTCGATGATGCGGCGCGACGTGGTCCCACGCACGATCGAGTCGTCAACAAGCACGACCCGCCGTCCCTCGAGCACGTGGCGCATCGGGTTGAACTTCAACCGGATGCCTGCCTCACGCAATCGCTGTGTCGGCTGGATGAAGGTCCGCGTGATGTAGCGCGACTTGATCATGCCCTCCGCAAAGGGCAGGCCCGCCTCCTCGGCGTAACCGATCGCCGCCGGGGTACCGCTGTCGGGCAGGGTGATCACGATGTCCGCGTCCGCGGGCGCCTCGCGGGCAAGCTCACGGCCCATGTGCCGCCGCGACTCGTATAGCGACTGTCCCATCATCACGCTGTCGGGCCTTGCGAAATAGATGAATTCGAATGAGCACATCGCCCGATGCGCGGAGGTGCGCTGGATCTTCGTGCTGCGCATTCCCGTGGCATCGACGGTCACGATCTCGCCGGGTTCGATCTCGCAGATGAAGGTCGCGCCGACGACATCGAGCGCGCAGGTCTCGCTCGCCATCACGTACCCGGTGCCGCCCGGAGCATCGATGTCGCCGAAGCGGCCGAGACACAGCGGGCGGATCCCGAGCGGGTCGCGTGCGGCCACCAGCGAATCCCTGGTCAGGAACATGAGGCAGTACGCGCCCTCGACACGCGGCAGCGCCTCCGCGAGCGCCTGTTCCAGCGTACCGGCCGCCGTTTGCGCGATCAGCGCGCCGAGCACCTCGGTGTCGCTCGTGGTCTCGAACTCGAAGCCCTTGGCGGTCAGCTCGTCGCGCAGCTTGGTGGCGTTGACGAGGTTGCCGTTGTGCGCGATGACCACGGGACCGATGGTGGGATGTTCGACCGATATCGGTTGCGCATTGAGCAGTCGCGCGCTGCCGGTGGTGCTGTACCGCGTGTGCCCGATCGCGAGGTTGCCTTTGAGCCCGTCGATGGTCTCCTGGTCGAACACCTGCGAAACC
>JBAPOS010000224.1:0-3037 GCA_049279755.1 Candidatus Dormiibacterota bacterium
GTCTGGGGGACCAGGGGTCGCAGGTTCGAGTCCTGTCTCCCCGACGGACGTGCAATTTGTGTTCGCGGCGAGAGTTTGCGCGGTGTGTTTGGGCGCCTGCGAGCCCACGTGGTGTAGCGCTCTAACCAGGAATAATGACCTTTCCTGCAAAAGGCATCAATGCCCACGGCTGAGACCGGATGCCGCTGCTCATATGAAGGGATTGTGTCACTCCAGGCATACATAGCGCTTACAGTTTTGACGGCGACTGGCCGCGCTCGTCCGTGCACAAGCCGCGCTCGTCCGTGCAGCAAGGACAATCTCTTTCTCAGTACCGGCCGGCGGACCTCCTCCAGCGTCACCTGGATGAGAACCGACAACGGGACACGCGACATCACGACGGAGTCGTAAGGTCCCTTCTCCGCCGACTGGCGGAGCGAACCCGTGCCAGATGTGCTGGTCGGTTTACCGGCCGCGGAGCTGACTCGGTCGGTGCGTGCCCAACCCGCTCTCGATAGCAAAAACTGCGATGGCGAACGCCAGGGCAACGAGTAAGCATCCGGCCAGGACATGACCGACGCCGTGGCCCGGAATGAGCCTCGTGATTGGTTGCAGCACCTGGCGGAAAGCCAGGGCCGCGGCGAAGGCTGCCGCGGCCGCGGCCACCGAGTCAGCGAACCGTCGGGATCGACCTGTCATCCGTGGCCGCTCTCCGGCGAAACGGAGATGTGCGCCGACCATAAGGAGGAACGCGAGCATGCTCGCGGCTGCGACCGACATGTAAAGGATGAAGACCGGCGGCGCGAACCCGCCCTCCGCGAGACCCTGGGAAGTGGCGAGTAGTCCCCCGAACGCGATTGACACGATCGCCGCCGTGGCGATTGGCCGGACGCGAGTAGTCCGGCCACCACGGTCGATGACCCGCTTTATGAACTGCGGGAGCACTTCGCCGAGCGGTAGGCCAGGTTGCCAATACTCGTCGACCACTGCTGAGGCATCCGACCACCAGTCCGGTCCGCGCTCGGCTGCTGGAGTGCTGCGAAGTGCGCGTATAACCAGCACTCCGGTTACGGCTACCGCCAAAGTCAGGAGCACGAGAGGCACCAGCATCACAACCGTAATCGGGTTCCAAAGCCGACGGTCAACGCCGAGCGCGACGCTCATCCACTCGGCAGCAAGCGTCACCCCCACGATCGCCAGCATGAGGCGACTTGCGATGAGCAACTCTCGCACTCGCCGCACGGGTAACGGCTTCGCGCTCTTGCACATCGCTGCGCGGGTCAGGCACAAAGCGGCCAAGATCGGGACGAAGAAGAATGCAAAAGAAACCACCGCGTCGTACGGGTCGTTCTGCCAGGGCTCGTGAACGTAGAGGAGTCGGATCTCTTTCGCTACCCAGAGATAAACGACGAACGCGACTGCGGTCCACAAGGCCATGCCGGCGGCCATGCCCATGCGCCTCCGAGCGGGGTCGCCCACGGCAAAGGCAGGCGTGTCCGGGACGATCGTCATCATGCCATTACTAATAGCACCGCCCAGCTGGCGTTTGTGACATCCCCGTGGCCGCCCCTCGGGGCACATGATGCCACTGAGATCCCGAGTCTCGGGGTTTACTGCATCGCGGCGCCAACTGAGTTCGGATTCGGCCCATTTGTACAACTGAATCGAAATGGTCCGGGACCCACCTAGAGCGGCATCCGAGAGTGCCGGCCTACGCGGCTCAGGACGCACCTTCGTTTTTCACCCTGGGACCGGGCAGCGTCCCGCAGACGGTCGCGAATGGACGGCCGATCGGCGGGAGGATGTGAGTGGCTTACCCGCCCTGAGAATCGGCATGGCCACTGGGTTTCAAGACGGCCGTCGAAGCGGGTAGATCAGCACGCCACACCCAACGCACTTCAAAGAGGGGCGCTCTGCCGGAGGAATCCGTTCAGCTTGGTCGAAGTTCAGGGGAATGATCCGCCTGCTGCCGCAAGAGGCACAGGTCAATCCAAGCCCCTCAGGGCTACGCCTCGCCACAGTGCAGGAACGGTACAGACGGGCGGATGAGCCGTCCGTTCGCTAGCGTACGTTTGAACGTGGTGCGCCAAGGATGTCATTGCCCGATGCGCGATAGCTCATGCGCAACCACCGTCAAAGTCGACGACCGAACAAGGGCGAGCAAGTACTCGATAGACAGAGTGGCCATCAGCATGCCTGGTTCCGCGCCGCATCGCATCGTCCCGGCTATCAGGCGGCTTGACGGGTGTGGTTCCGGGCCATGCGGTCACGTCCGATAACCAGTCGAGGGTACTGAACGTTTTCGTCCAGATGGACCTACCCAGCGCAATGCGGCCAAATGACTAAGGGACGACTGCTCATTCCGGTCACGGTATTGACCGTGCTTGGAGTCGCTGCCACGTCATTTTTCTTGGGCGATGCCTATGCGGTCGGCAGCCTCAGCGTTCGTCAGGTAACACCCGACCAACTGGATCAGGCGATGAAGGCTGACGAGTTCTATTCTGACTTCAGGGAGGACACGCTGCTGGTGCGAGGAGAAGTTGCTTCTGTGTACAGGAATGCCGGCGGAGTAACCCTCGTATTCCTGACCTCCGGGGGTATGAAGACCCTCTGCGGGTTGGCGCAGCACCCGTCGGTGACATCCAAGGGGAAAACGGTAACCGTCGTGACGGAGGGTGCCAACGCGCAGCGCATCTTGGCGGGCGTCTTTCTGAGTAACTGTGTCATCGAGACCCCATAGAGCGAATCGCGCCCCGTACACACATTGGTATCCGCGATCAACCCAAGGCCACGAGCTACCCCGCAGCGTTCTGGCCGCGGGTCTTTGCACAGCGATGAATGGCCCCGCTCCGCGTGCCGGCACCCTCAGGATCTGCTCGACAGTCGCGCGGTTCGACTCACTTCGATCGACCGGGTATTGAGGCTCATCACCGCCGGACGGCGAGCTCCAAAGCGGCTCATTCCCACGATGCTGTGCATCGCATCTCCAACTGCGCAAACAGCCCGGTCCACCAGTGGTCTTAACCACATCTTCAACCGCCTCCGCCGGGTCCGAGTG
>JBAPOS010000225.1:0-7037 GCA_049279755.1 Candidatus Dormiibacterota bacterium
TCCCTACGCCGAGGGCAGCGCGCTGATCACCAGGGGGGATACACGGGTCCTCTGTGCCGCATCGGTCGAGGAGCGCGTGCCGCCGTTCCGCAAGGGCAGCGGACGAGGCTGGGTGACCGCCGAGTACGCGATGCTGCCACGGAGCACGCAAACACGGTCGGAACGTGATGGTCGCAAGGGCCGGGTCGATGGGCGGGTCCAGGAGATCCAGCGTTTGATCGGACGCAGCCTGCGCGCCGCGGTCGACTTCGAAGCACTCGGGGAACGCAGCATCCTCATCGACTGCGACGTCATGGTCGCCGACGGGGGCACGCGAACCGCGTCGATCACCGGCGGCTACGTCGCCCTGGCGCTGGCGATCGCCCGACTCCGAGACGCGCGCGTCGTTCGCTCCGACCCCTTGCGATGGCCGGTCGCCGCGGTGAGCGCGGGCATCGTGGCGGGCGAGGCGCGTCTCGACCTCTGCTACCTGGAGGACTCGGCCGCCGAAACCGACATGAACTGCGTCGGATCACTCGACGGCAGATTCATCGAGCTCCAGGGATCGGCGGAACAGGAACCCTTCTCTCGCGCGGAACTGGATTCGCTTCTCCGCCTTGCCGATGCGGGGCTCAAGCAGCTGTTCGCGCTCCAGGCGGAGGTTCTGGGGGGGGCGACGTGAGCGGCTCGGTGCTGGTCCTGGCCACGCGCAATCCGGGAAAGCTCAGGGAGCTGCGCGTTCTCCTCAGCCCGTGGACGCTGCAACTCCAGTCGCTCGGCGAGGCCGCGTTCGACGGCCTCCTTGATGAGCCCGGTCCTGGCTATACGGAATCGGCGCTCGCCAAGGCGATGGCGGTATGCGCCGCCACTGGTCTCCCTGCGCTGGCGGACGACAGCGGCATCGAGGTCGACGCCCTCCACGGTTGGCCGGGTCCGATGTCAGCGCGATGGATGGGCGATGGGGCGACCGACGAGGATCGCCTCCACGGCCTCCTCGCTGAGGTGGCGCGGCGAACGCCGGATGACCGCAGGGCGCGCTATGTCTGCGTCGCAGCTCTGGCCAGGCCGGACGCGGAACCGGTGACAGCTCACGGCGAGTGTTTCGGGACGCTCGTCGAACCCAAAGGCAGCAACGGCTTCGGCTACGACCCGGCGTTCCTCTCGGTGGATCTCGGGGTCACGTTTGGTGAGGCGTTCGACGAGGCCAAGGCCCGGGTTTCGCACCGGGCGCGCGCCATCGCGCGGCTGGGCCAATCGGGGGTCTTCGAGCAGCTGTCGATGGTCTGACGATCAGCCCGCGGGGATCGCTGCCCCGTTCACCGCCGCGGCCGCATCCGAGAGCAGCCATTCGATCACCGCGGCAACGGCATCGGTGCTGACCCACGCCGCGCGGTTTGCTTTGGGCATGGATTCGCGATTGCCCGGAGTGTCCATGGTGCCGGGCAGGACGGCGTTGACGGTGATGCCGTGTCCCTGCAACTCGGCTGCCATCACCTGAGCGAGCCGGAGCACGGCCGCCTTGCCGACCTGATATGCGGCCTGGCCGCGAGCCACGTCGATGGCCGCGCGCGACGCGACGATCACGATCCGTCCGCCGGCTCCACCCGAGACCATCGAGGCCGCCGCCGCCCGCGCCAGATGCCATGGCCCGAGAAGATTGCTCGACAGCTGGCTATGGATCGCGTCGTCGTCGAGCTCGTGCGCACGCCCCCCGGCGAAGCCCCCCGACGCGCTGACCGCGCCCTCCCAGGCGCCGATGGCTTCAACGGCGCTGCGCAGACGCGAAACGGCGTCGGCGTCTTCGAGGTCACACTCGATCTCGGTCGCGCCTGGCGGGAGTGCAACGCGGCCGGGGAGGCGTGCGGGAACGACCACCTGCCGGCCCGCTGCCACCAGCCGGCTCACCACCGCACTCCCGAGTGCTCCGCCGCCACCACCGACCACGGTGATCCCGCGGTGCTGAACAACCACAATGTTTCCTCGTGGATCGAGGGACCGCGCCGACGTTCCGTCCGCGCGCTGTCGCACGCGCCCTGGCGGCAATCATCGCTCTCCTCGTCGCCGGGCTGGCCGGCTTCCTGGTGGCAAACGACGTCGCCCAGATCAATCCGGCAAGCGTCGCCCCGGTCCATCTGCCTGTCGCGACCGCTCCGACGCCTCCGCCACCGCTGCTCACCGATGTCGGCCGCGACGATCTCATCAGCGTGGTGACCGTCGAAGCCGAGCTGGCCAACGGCGCGGAGGAGTCGCTTGGCACGGGATGGATCTTCGACAAGGTGGGCGACGTGGTCACCAACGCTCACGTCATCAACGGCAACGAATCGCTGCGGGTGACCGACCGTGCCGACACGACGCATGTCGCCCGTGTTGTGCAGAGCAGCGCCGCCCTCGACATCGCCGTGCTGCGAGTCAGCGGCACGCTGGTCGGGACACCCCTCGCGGTGGATGCCAGCGAACTCCGGGCCGTGCCTGTGTCGGTGATCACGCTGGCCTCGAGCAAGGCCACGGGACAGGCAGACATGACCGAGGAGACGCTCATCGGCCTCCACGACAGCGTCCCGCTCTCGGGCAGCGGTATCGACGTGGGTCAGTCCGCGCCTCAGGAGTACACGGACATGCTCCACCTGGAGGGGGCGAGGATCTTCCAGGGCAACAGCGGAGGACCGGTGCTCAACGCTTCGGGCGACGTGATCGGAATCATCACGCTCGCAAGCCCGAGCGCCTTGGAGTCCTACGCGATTCCGATCAGCCGGGTGCTCTCCGACTTGCGACAGTGGGTCGCACACGGATGATTCAGCCTGGCATTGGGTATGGTCATCACTGACGGGACGTACAGACGTACCCCGAGGAGTTCAAACCGAGTGCCCGTACACGAGTTCGACATCGCGATCGTCGGCGGGGGCCCCGCCGGGCTGACGGCTGCCCTTTACGCCGGCCGGAACCGCGAGCGTGCGGTCCTCCTCGAGGGGAAGGCTCCGGGCGGCCAGCTGCTCAATACCGAGCTTATCGAGGATTACCCAGGCTTTCTGTCGATCCTGGGCGGCGAGCTCGCGACCGTGATGGAGGAGCAGGCGGCGCACTTCGGCACCGAGCTGGTCCGCACTGAGGTCAAGGCGATCAAGGTCCAGCCCGATGGCAGGAAGCTCGTCGAGACCTATGACGGTGACTATCTTGCCCCGGCGGTGATCATCACCGCGGGTGGAAACCCGCGGAAGCTCGGGGTTCCCGGCGAGGAGGAGTTCGCGGGTCGGGGGGTGTCCTACTGCGCCGTCTGCGACGGCGCGTTCTTCAAGGACGTCCACCTCGCCGTGGCGGGCGGGGGTGACGCTGCGGTGGAGGAGGCGTTGTTCCTCACCCGCTACGCGAGCAAGGTCACGATCATCCACCGGCGCAAGGAATTCCGGGCTCAGCCGATCCTCATCGACGAGGCGCGCAAGCACCCCAAGATCGAGTTTGTGGTTGACACCATCATCGAAAGCATCGACGGTGATGAGAAGGTGCGCAGGCTGGCGTTGCGAAACCTCGACACCGAGCGTCGCTCCGAGCTCCAGGTGGGGGGAATCTTCATCTTCATCGGCTTCATCCCCAATACCCAGCTGGTTGATGCGCACCTCGATCATGACAAAGCTGGCTATTACGTCACCGATCCCATGACCATGATGACCAACGTCGCGGGGATCTTCGCCGCCGGTGACGTGCGCAGCCAGCTGACCCGCCAGATCACCACCGCGGTCGGCGACGCCACCACGGCGACGATCGCGGCCAGCAAGTGGATCGAGGAATGGCGGCGTGGCCGCGACGACACCTCGAGCGAGCTCGTCGAAGCGACTCTGCACGGCGCCGTCTAGCGCGGCCACATGAGCATCACCACCGGTCACGGCGACGGGGGAGAGACCGGACTGCTCTACGGCGGCCGCGTGGCCAAGGATGACCTCCACACCGAGGCCTACGGATCGCTTGACGAAGCGATATCCGCGCTCGGACTGGCGAGGGCACTGACCGATTCCACCGTCGGCGCTGCGCGCATCCTCGAGTTGCAGCGCGAGCTGTTCGTGGTGGGCGCGGAGCTCGCCACCGGCTCCGGTCATCGGGCCGACCTCGAGCGTCACTTCAATGTCGTGACCCCGGCGATGTCCGACGCGCTGGAGAGCGAGATTCACGACCTGGAGGCCCGAGTAGCCCTGCCGGGTGGTTTCGTCATCCCGGGCGGAACGCCGGTGGGCGCAGCCCTCGACCTCGCCCGGACTCTGGTCCGGCGGGCGGAACGCCGCACCGTCTCGCTGCAACGCGCCGGTGGGGTCGAAAACCCTGAGGTGCTCCGGTACCTAAACCGCTGCTCCGATCTGCTCTTCATGCTCGCGCGGGAGGCAGAGCAGGGAACCACCGTCGCCTCGGGCGGCCAGCGCCGCCGCGAGGCAGACGGGGGGTCGTTGGGAAGGACGGAGGGCTAGGCGGGCACCAGCCCACGACGCCGCAGGAGACCGCGCTCGAGCGGTGCGAAGAGCAGGTCATTGACGGCGATGCCAACGACCAGGATGGCGAGCAGCGCGGCGAACATCTCTGGCAGGTCCCCGAGAGCGCGACCGTTGTCCAGGATCTGTCCGAGGCCGGTGCTCGCCGTGGATCCGATGATCAACTCGGCGGCCATGAGCGAGCGCCAGGAGAACGCCCAGGCCTGCTTCATGCCGGCGACGTAGCCCGGCAACGTCGCCGAGAAGATGAAGTGCCGGTAGTACCCGGGCCCGCGCGCTCCCATCGAGCGCGCAAGGCTGAATGTGAGCGGCGGGACGTTGTCGTACGAGGACATCAGCCCCATCGCGATCGATGGGAACGCTCCCATGATCACCACGAAGTACACCGCGAAATCTCCGAGGAAGAGAACTGCGAAGGGAACCCACACCACCGATGGCAGGCTCTGGAGCCCGGCGAGGAGGGACCCGACGCCCGCGCGCAGGACTGGGATGCGCACCACGGCGAGTCCGATCACCGTCCCCATGACCAGTGCCAGCGCATAGCCGATCGCCGCGCGTTCGAGTGTCTGAAGGAGCGCCGGCACGAGGACGCCGATGTGAACCAGATAGCCGATCTCGGCGATGGCGTCGCCGGGACCAGGAAGCGCCTCACCGGCCCCACCCGCGCCCCCGGACTGAACGCCCACCACGACGAGCAACTGCCAGATGCCCACGAGGAGGCCGATCGCCACGAGTCTCGGCCATGAGGCTCGAAATACTCGCTGAAGCCTACTGCGCTCCATCGCCGGCCGCTCCCGCGCGCAAGCGCGCTGTGATCTCGTGGGCGAGGCCCGACACTTCGAACGAGTCGAGCTCGCGAGGCCTGGTGATCTGGACATCCCAGATCTGAGCGACCCGACCGGGGCGTGGGGTCATGAGCACGACCCGATCACCGAGGCGCACCGCTTCACGCACGTTGTGGGTCACGAAGATGATCGTCTTGCCGGTTTCCTGCCAGATGCGATTCAGGTCGTCGTGGAGCTGGTCGCGCGTCAGCGCGTCGAGGGCCGCAAAGGGCTCGTCCATGAGCAGCAACTCGGAGTCCTGCGCGAGGGCCCGAGCCAGAGCGCAACGCTGGCGCATGCCGCCCGACAGCTGATGCGGGCGATGCTCCGCGAAATCGATGAGCCCCACCATCGAGAGGAGCCGGTTGACGGCCTTGTTCCGTTCATCCGTATCCACCTTGCGGAGGCGCATCGGCAGCTCCACGTTGCGGCGAACCGTGAGCCACGGGAGCAGCGCAGGCTCCTGGAACATGACCGCCGGACGACCGTCAGCGATCTCGATCGTTCCCGACGTGACCTTGTCCAGGCCGGCGACGAGCGAGAGGAGGGTCGACTTGCCACAGCCCGAGGTGCCGAGGATGCATACGAACTCGCCTTTGCTCAACTCGAGCGAGACGTTATCGAGCGCCGTCGTCGCGCGCTTGCCGTTGCCGAACACCTTCGTGACCCCCAGAAGGGTCACGAAGGCTTCATCTGCCTCGACGGTCAATACGGCGGGACGTCGGAAGAGCGCGATGCTCATGAGCCGAGAGACCCGGCGCTGACGGTCGGCTGACCGGCTGCGCTGAGCAGGGCGTTCAGCGGCCCGAGATGGAGGATGCCGTTGATGCCGGCCGTTTTGTTGAACCCGAGCTGCTCGGCGTTCTTCGCATCCGTCTGCAGGTCCGCGGCGAATGGATCGAGCACGAAGCTGAGGTGAGTCCACGCCAGCGCAAGGACGTTGGACTTGAGCAGCTTGCCGCCCGTTGTGGCCGCAAGAGCAGCGTTGACCGCCGCCGGTGCGGTCGACTCGTTCGCGTTGATCCAGTTCACCGACTTGACGAGCCCCTTGAGGAGGTCGCTGACGATGTCCGGATGGTTCTGCAGCAGGTTCTGCGTGACCACGAGCACGGTGGTGGGGAACTGTCCGTTCGGCCAGAGCGAGGCTTCGTCAACGGCGAGCGTGCCCTTGCCCTGGAGGATGAACTCCGATTCGTAGGGCTCAGGAACCCAGCCGCCGGCGATCTTGCCGGCGTCGAAGTTCTGCAGGCTCACCGAGTTGCCCGAGCTCGAGTCGATGGTCACCTGACCGCCACCGTTGATGCTGGTGGCGAGCCGCTTGGTCGCCAGCCACGCGCGCAGGGCGACGTCCTGCGTGTTTCCCAGCTGCGGCGACGAGAGTGTCTTCCCCGCGAGGTCGGCCGGGAAGTTCCCATCCGCGATCGTCTTGCTGACCACGAGGCCCGCGCCGCCGGACGCCGCGCCGGCAACGATGAGCACCTTGCCCTTGGTCTTGATGAAGGCGTTGATGGCCGGACCCGGGCCGACGAACGCGGCATCGAGCGCCCCGCCGAGGAGCGCCTCGCTCTCCGCGGGACCGGCGCTGAATGTGGTCGTCTTGACGGTGGTGCTCTTGGGCATCTCACTCTGGAAGAAGCCCTTGGACACCCCGATGATCGCCGGCGCATGGGTAAGGTTGACGAGATACCCAAGGTTGACGGTCGACGGGTCCGGCTGTCCGGTCGCGCCGGTCGCCGCCGTGGCCGAGCCGCACGCACCGAGC
>JBAPOS010000226.1:0-2708 GCA_049279755.1 Candidatus Dormiibacterota bacterium
CCGCAGATAATCCAGGGCTGGTTCGCAGCCGGTTGACCCGAGGCTGCCGGCTGCTCACCTAGCGATCAGCTCCAGCTCGATGCTGGGACGCTGCCGGGCGAGAGGCTCGCAAGACCCGTCAGGGGCAACTCCAGGGTCCGTCAACGCTGAGCGTCGGACCGGGTACGACGGTGTTCCCGGTTGAGGCTTGGAGACTGGCGGAGGAGGCTTGGAGGATGGCGGACAGGTTTCCGGAGCGCCCGTCGGCGCCGGTAACGGTTACACCCCCGGCGACCGACTCCCAGAATGTGCCGGTCGCAGGCTGGAGGACGGCCACCTTTGGCACGTCATTCGTACCGAGCCCAAACTGCCACGGCGGCAGGTAGTACATGCCGGGACCGGTGTAGAAGCTCTTGATTTCGATGTAGAGCACGAATACCTGGGTGGTGCCGGCAAACTGCAGGCGCGCGTCGAGGGCGTTGACACTGACCGAGCACGATGAAAGCTTGTCTTGAGCCGCCGTGCCACATTCGTGGAACACTCCGGTCAGTCCGAGCTGGGTAGGAGCGCAGACCAGGGGAGTTGGTGTTGGTGCCGGTATGAAGGTCGATGGCTGGCTGTGTATCAGCGGCGCGCCATGGCGACCGATTTCCTCACTCAGACCCCAGGAGGCGCCGCCGAACACGACGACAAAGCCCACCAGCCAGAGAAGGAGCTTGGACCGGCTGGGTTGGTCCGATGTGCCCATGGGTTGGTTCCTTGGTGCGACTCTAGGCGACCTCGCCGATGCGCGTCGTCCGGCGCTCCGCGGGCCTTGGTGACGCGGGACCGCTACGGACCCGCTCGGCTATCTCGCATGCCACCGATGGTGTCGTCGTTCACGTACGGATCCGAGCAATAGTCAGACGCCTGGCGCTCAAAATCCGAAACGTCGGCGCTGCTGGGATTGGACGCGCCCCCTTGCTGCATTATGTTGATCACGGTGCTCCGCTGATCAGAGCTGTCCATCGAGATCCAGGTCGAGCAGGGTGTCTGATAGCCAAGCGAAGTGCCACAGGTGGTCGCGACGAGCAGCGCGACGGCTCCGGCTACAAGCAGTGCGATTCCTCGCCGAAGGGAGCTTGGGCGACGCAACACTGCGATGAAGCGCTGAGCACGGGCCATGGCCCCATCGTGAGTTAACGCTCCAGGCCCGCTAATCGCAACGTGGTAACAACACGTAGCCGCGATGGTGTTGGATAACCGTTTAGGCGTTAGCGAAGAATGTGTGGTCCTCCAGGCGATTCCGGGGTGCCCGCATCTCCTCGCTGACCCCGCGCGATCCTCTCTATCGACCCGCTCGGGAAGCCTGAGCCATACTCGCCGCGCGCACGTGCCCGTTCCGAAGCAGCCATGCGCCGGGTAGAGCGGCGAGTAGCTCCCACCGCCACCGCGATCCCGACGACAAAGGGTCCCAACACAAGGGCCGCCTCAGCCCACCGCGCGGCGGGTTTGTTGAGCACGCCGGCGCCCGGCATGCGTGGGTCGACGTAGACGACCACCGGAATTGGTGGATCGCTCGCCTGTCGGTCATGAGCGTCGAAAGAAAAATTCTCGCCCGCGTACGAGTAGGAGACGATGCTGCCAACTTCCGTCGCGGCAACCGCCTTGCCTGTCCAGAGCACCAGGTCCGGCGACTCGAACTCCGCTAATGCAAAGAGGAGACCGATGGCAAAGAGTAGCGCCGACACGACCTTCGCCCATCCCGGGATCCGTCCGATCATCGCCTTTCGATTGTAGTCGCGGCCGACGTCCTGTACTACAGGACGCGCGCAGGCAAAACGGTATCCGGCACAGGACCTACGAGTGGACTGGGAGAACCTCGATCCTTCCGCCGGAGCAGATCTCCTGGCCGTCCGGGAACGACCCTGCGATACGAAGATTGACCACCACCGGAGTTGATCCTCCGGGGGTGAGGACCCTGACGCCCGCCGCGGTCTCACAGGGCTGGATAACGTCGTCGAATGCAAAGCTGATGTACGCGGTGTTGAAGGAGCTGGGAGGGCAGCTCATCCCCGGGTGACACGCCAGGATGACGACGTCGACTGGACTGTCGCTGACAATGGCCGACGTGGTTTGGACCTCATGCGTCGGCAGGAGACTGCCGCTGCTGCTGAGCAGCTGGAGGAGGGGCCAGCCTCGCATTTCGCACGGCTGCGTTCCGTCGTTCAACACCGCGAGTGCGGTCACAAAGTCGCCGGCCCCTCCGCTGCTGCCCGCCGGGGAATACACGATGTGCAGCTGAGATCCTGTGCACGTATGGGTGGCCGTCACGACAGGCGAAGCAGCGCTCGCACTCGGAGACTGGGTCGGGATCGTCAGCGCGGGTGTCGGTGAGGCGCTGGCCGTTGGCACGGCAGTATGTGTCGGGCTCGGGTGCGGGCTCCCGGACGAGCATGCGGCGAGGATGACCGCGCTGGATGCCGCAACGATCGCGAATCTCACGCCGTATCTACCAACCGATGCCACGAGCCGGAAGCGCTGCGAGCCGATACCCAGCCGCCTCCAGCTCGGGTATGAGGAGCGCCACCGCAGCCACGGTTTCGCTCCTCGTGTAGCCGCCTCCGTCATGCAACAGCACCACCATCCCGTTGCGCAGGGCCGCCATGACCCGCAGCACGATGATCTGTGTTCCCGGCAGCTGCCAGTCGCCAGTCGACACGCTCCACAGCTGCATCGTCATCCCCAGG
>JBAPOS010000227.1:0-10915 GCA_049279755.1 Candidatus Dormiibacterota bacterium
AGGGCGTTGACGCGCATGAGCCGCGGCGCGGAGGTCACGCGCGGTATGCACGCGCTCATGGCCGGCTGTGCGACCGATCCCAGAAAGCCCGCGGCAGCCACGGCCGCAAGGATCGCCCATATCGTCCCGCTGTTCGCGAAGGCCACGATTGCGGCGGTGAGGATGCCCTGCCCGAGGACCGCGCTTCCGGCAACCAGGCTCGGCCCGAATCGATCGGCGAGCGCCCCACCCAGCGTCGGGCCGAGCACCTTCGGTGCGAATCTCGCGAGGATGTACAGCGCCGGCCCTTCGGGACGATGGGTCAGGTCGAAGAGCAGGACGCCCAGCGCGACGACGGTCAGCCAGTCACCGTAGGTCGAGATCCCGGCGGCGGCAAGCAGGCGACCAGATCGATCCGATTGCGGGAGCGTGCTCATGGCCCGCGGAAAGAACCGGGCAGTATCGATCGCCATCTGACTCCTGGACGGGGACGAAAAACGGAGCGCGACGCCGTGGGCACACCACGACGTCGCACCAACGGATTCAGAACCCCCGGGCGGACCGGGGATCACCAGGTGGGGCTCAGCCCCAGGCTGCGCCTTCTGTCATTTCCGCCTCCATGGATACCGCCGACACCAAGTCCCCGACACACGGTGGCAAGGTTGGCTCCGAGAGCCTGACGCCTGGACGCTCGGGACATTCGCGCTGCTTGGGGCGAGTTAACAAGCGTTGTCCATATCTGCACAACTCTTTGCGCAGCTACCCAGGATCCACACATGGGGCTGAAGGTCAGGCCGAGACACCGCCCTCGCTCACGGCGGTGACAAACAGCAGGGTAGCGCCAACCGCGCACACGATCAGCACGGTCGCCTGCCAACCGAGGGGTTGCACCAGCAGGACCGCGGCGATCGCTCCGAGCAGCATGCCGAGGTAGCCGGCGAAGCGCTCGACGGCCATGGTTCGTCCGAGGAGCTCGCGGGGAACCCGCTGCTGAAGCCCGACGGTGCCCCTCGTCTGGTACAGCGTCGCTCCCACGGCGCTGAGGAACAGGAGCGCGACCGCCAGAGGGATGCTGGTGACGAAGACGAAAGCCGCCAGCGGCGCGAGCTCGAGGATGGTGAAGCCGATGATCGGCATCTGGCCAACGCGTTTGGGAGTTCTGCGAATCACCGGGAGCGTGCCGAGCAGCGACCCGGCGCCGATTGCCGCGTAGAGCCAGCCCACCGACGTGTCGTGGCCGAACCGCTGCGCTGCGGCGACGACGAGCACGGCCTGCAGGGCCGTGACCGCTGCGGCATTCGAGAGATACGCGGCAGCCAGGAATCGAAGCATCGGGTCGTGAAGGACGATGGGGATCCCGGCCGACATGCCTCGCGTGCTCCCCGCCGGTGTGGAGGCGTCGTTGCCCACGCCCATGAGGGTTGCGACCAGGGCCGCGGCGACGAAGAAGGTCGCGGCGTCGATGGCGATCAGGACCTCCGGCGCGGTGAACGGCAGCACCAGCGCGCCGATCGCGGGGGAGATGAGGAGGCTCGAGCTGCCGAGCGCCGAATACACGCCCTGGATGCGGCCGAGACCTCCGGCGTCGGTGACCCGCGGGATCAGCGCGCCGTAGCACGGCTGCGCGGCCGAGCTGAAGAACTGGGCGAAGGCCACCACCACGAAGATCGGCCAGATGATCCGATTCTCTGCGAACACGACGATCGATGCGGTCAGCAGACCCTGAATGACCGCGCAGCCCGCGGCGATCGGCGCCGGCCCATAGCGATCCGCGAGGGCGCCTCCGGGGAACGGCCCCACCAGCCTCGGGGCCACCCGCGCGATCATGTAGACCGCGGGTCCGATCGGCGAATGGGTCTCGCGAAACAGGAGCACGACCATCGCGACCGTGGTGAGCCAGTCCCCGTAGGACGAGGTCCCAGTCGCGATGAGCAGACGGACAGGGGGGCTTAGCGCACGACGAGGCGCGCGCAACGGGGCGGTGGACGCGCCCGTCGAGGCTCTCAGCGTCGTTTCCTTTTAGGGGTTCTCAGTCGCGTTGTAAAGCGTACGCGCCCTGCAGCCAACCCGGGGCCGAATGCGCGCATGTGCGCACCCGGCGGCCCGCCTCGGCAGGCCCCTCCGTGATAATGACGCGATCGACCCGTTATCGGGTCGTCACGCGATTACCCAATGGTTCGTCACACCGGCCCTCTACAGTGAGTGCCGGGCAGTGCTGGCCTACGTCCAGTTTTCTTGATCGCCCCAAGTAGCCATGGGAACCTCCTAGGAATTTGCGCCTGCGGGTAGCGTGAGACCTGACCGCCGACGCATGGGTATTGCACGTACTGTAATCCTCTGGGGGTTCTCTGGGCTTAAGACCTGTGCGCAAGCGTGCGTTCACATTTCTTCGCAGCATCTTCGCGCTGTGATAACTGACGCGAGCGACGCGATACTCCAGATGCAACGCGTCAAACGTCAAGCCCCGCCTGGGGTTCGCGTCGGTCGTCGCTGACAATGCTGTCACGTACACCGCGACGAACGCCGCGTGCGGAATAGGATCCAACACATGGCGCAGGATGCCGTCGCGCCGCGCGCGCACGGGGCTGACGATGTTGGTTGGTTTCGCAGCGCCATCACGGCGCTGCGCCGCCTTGACCTTGTGCCGAAAACGCCCGCGCTCCGACCGGTCGACTACAAGAATATCGGGCTTGACGCTTACGTCAGCGCGACAGTCGCTGCCGCGATCGTCGTCGGAGTCATCTCCCTGCTGACGATTCGGGTGCAGGTCGACTACGTCACTCTCGCGGTCGCCGGAACAACGATCTTCCTGATGTCGGTATTCGCGGTCAGGCTTGCTCCCCCTGCCAACGTGTCATGGGTCCCAACCACTTTGATCCACCTCGGCCTCGCGGTCACGTTCGGGCCCGCGGGCTCGGCGGTCGGTGCTCTTGCAGAACCGATCGGCGTGTCCGTTCGCAGTCGAAACGGCTGGTTCCGGACCAGTTTCAACATCGCCAATGAGTTCCTCGCCAACGTCGCCGCTTGGGGAGCATTCCTCTGGATCCACGGACCAGGAGTCGGGCGTGGCACGGGATCGGACCTCGCGGCGGGACTTGCTGCCGGAGTTGTCAACTTCACACTGAACTCAGGATTCGTGGCGTTGGTCATTCGCATTTCGGACCCCAGCGCTCCGATGCGACGCGTGCTTCGAGCCCGGCTGACGGTACTGCCATACACGATGGGGTACGGGTTCGCCGCCTTCGCATTTGTGACGATGAATCATTACGCCCACACCGTGGGATTCATGGCGCTGCTGGCACCGGTCATCCTCCTGCACGGGTTTCTGGTCATCTCCACGCGCCGGGTGCAGAGGTACGAGGAGCAGCGTGCCAAGGACCAGAAGGAAAAGGAAGCACTGCTGCAGAAAGCGGTCGAGGCCTCGGAGGCCGAGCGTCGAAGAATCGCCCGAGACCTCCATGACGGTGTCGTGCAGAACCTCGCCGGCATGGCCTTTGCGCTTTCGGCCGAGGCATCGCATCTCAAGGCGGCGCCGGAAGCCGGCAACGGGCAGAAGGACCTGCTCGATCTCCTCGAGACCTCTGCAAACGAAACCCGGGGCGCGATGAAGGATCTGCGCACCTTGATCATCGACCTCGCACCGCCCGCGCTCCGACGTGAGGGGCTGCAAGCTGCTCTGCTCGAGGTCCTGGGCGAGATCAAGCGCAAGGGCACCAACACGGAACTCGACCTGCCGCCCGGCCTGCATCTTCGCGAGGATCGCGCGGCGCTGATCTTCCGGGTTGCGCATGAGATCCTGCGCAACGTCGCCGCGCACGCCCAGGCGAAGAACGTCAAGGTCGCGCTCACCACAACCGACGCCTCGGCAGTGCTGAGCATTCAGGACGACGGCAAGGGCTTCAGCAAGCGAGATATCGAGCGGCGGAGAGCCGAAGGACACATCGGCACCGCGGCGATCATCGAGCTGGCCGAGGATGCGGGAGGCACTCTGACCATCGACTCCGAACCGGGTCGTGGCACGCTCGTCGTGCTGACGCTGCCCATCGAGTAGAGTGAGTTGCGGATGCCCCCAGTACCGACTCGCGTCATGATCGTCGACGACCATCCAGTCGTCCGCAAGGGTCTTGCCTCATTCCTCGGCCACGAACCCGACATCGAAGTTGTCGGTCTGGCGGACTCGGGCGAGCAGGCCCTCGAGATGGCTCAGGACCTGCACCCGGATGTCGTGCTCATGGACCTCTCCATGCCGGGGATGGGCGGCATCGAGGCCACGCGGCGACTCGTCGAGACCGCACCGGAGACGCGCGTGATGATGCTCACGTCCTTCGGTGGCCATGAGCGCATGGTCGAGGCGCTCAAGAGCGGCGCCGTCGGCTACGTGGTGAAGGACACGGCTCCTGCTGACCTGCTCAACGCGCTGCGCAGCATCGCGGCCACCGGCAAGGCACCGCCTACTGCTTCTTGACCTCGGCGATCAGCGCCGCAACTGAGGCGCGCGCGTCGCCGAACAGCATGAGCGTGTTCGGCTTGTAGAAGAGCGGGTTGTCGACGCCGGCGAAGCCGGTCGCCATGCTGCGTTTGAGGACCACCACGGTCTTCGCCTGATCGACGTCGAGGATCGGCATGCCGAAGATCGGGCTGCTGCTCTGGGTGCGTGCCGCCGGGTTGACGACATCGTTGGCGCCGATGACGACAGCAACGTCGGTCCGCGGGAAGTCCCCGTTGACCGCGTCCATCTCCTTGAGCTGCGGGTAGGGGACGTTGGCCTCGGCGAGCAGGACGTTCATGTGTCCGGGCATGCGACCCGCAACCGGGTGGATTGCGTATTCGACGGTGACGCCGCGCTTCTCGAGCTCGTCGGCAAGCTCCTTGACCTCGTGCTGTGCGCGCGCGACGGCCATGCCGTATCCGGGGACGAACACGACCAGCTGGGCGAAGGCCAGGAGTGGCGCAAGATCCTCGACGGTGGTGGGATGGACGGTGCCGCCCTCGGCGCCGGCTGCGGCTCCGGTGACCTCGACCTTCGAGCCGAAGCCACTGAAGAGCACGTTGAACAACGAGCGATTCATCGCTTTGCTCATGGCGAGGGTGAGGATCGTTCCGGATGCGCCGACCAGCGCACCGCTGACGATGAGCACGTCATTGCTCAGCACGAACCCGGTGCTCGCGGCGGCAAGTCCTGTGAACGAGTTGAGCAGCGAGATGATCACCGGCATGTCGGCGCCGCCGATCGGCACCACGAAGAGCACACCCAGGACCAGCGAGAGCACGATGAAGACGGTGAAGAGCGCGAGGTTCTGATCGCCGACGATCAGATAGACGCCCAGCGCCAGGATGACGGCAAGCAGCAGGCCGTTGACCGCGCTCTGCAACCGGTAGGTCAGCGGACGGCCGGGCATCAATTCCTGCAATTTCGCGAAGGCCACGAGACTTCCCGCGAAGCTGAGCGACCCGATCAGGCAGCTCACCATGATCGCCCACGTGATGTCCGGGTGGGCAGTCCCACCTGCGACCGCCGTACGGAAATCCTGCGCGGCGATGAGCGCTGCGGAGCCACCGCCCATGCCGTTGAAGAGCGCGACCATCTGCGGCATCGCGGTCATGCGCACGAGCCGGGCTGACACCGCGCCGATGACCGTCCCGATGACGATCGGCGGGATGATCAACGGCCAGTTGCCGGTGTTGTGGACGAGGGCCGCGGTGATGCCGAGCACGAGCAGCATGCCGACTGCGGCAATGCGATTGCCCTGACGCGCGGTTGCGGGCGAGCGCAACAGCTGGATGCCGAACATGAACGCGACCGCGGTCAGCAGGTAGCCGAGGGTGGTCAGCGCGGAGGGCTGCATGCGGATCAGTGGTCCGGGGTTGCCGGCGGCGTCTTGGTCTTCTGCGCGTCAGCCGCGGGGCGGCGCCGGAACATCTGCAGCATCCGGTCGGTGACGACCCAGCCGCCGACGACGTTCAGCGTGCCCAGCAACACGGCTGCCATGCCGATGATGTAGCCGAGGGTGTCGTTTGCTGCAGCGGCCACGGTGAGGGCTCCAACGAGCACGATCCCGTGGATGAAGTTCGTACCCGACATCAGCGGCGTGTGCAGCATCGTCGGTACCTTGGAGATGAGCAGGAAGCCCACGAACACCGCGAGCGCGAAGATGAAGGCGCCGAGGGCGAGCGTCTGTCCTGGGCTCACGCCTTCGCTTCCTGGAGCATCGACTCGATCTGCTCGCCCATCGGCTTGCCGTCGTGGGTGATGCACGTCTGGCTGATCACGACGTCGTCGAAATCGAGGTGCACCTCACCGTCCTTGAGCAGCTGCGTGAGGAAGCGTGTGGCGTTGTGCGAGTACAGCTGGCTCGCCTGACCGGGGATCGCGGCAGGGAGGTTGGTGGGGCCGAGGATGATCACCCCGTTGGCGTTGACCTCCTCGTCCGGTCGGGTGAGCTCACAGTTGCCACCACCGGGAGCGGCGAGGTCGATGATCACCGAACCCGTTCGCATTGACGCGACCATATCCGCCGTGACCAGCACCGGTGCCTTGCGATTGGGAATCTGCGCGGTGGTGATCACCACATCGGACTCCTTGACGTGCTCGGCGAGCACCTGCTGCTGGCGCGCCTGGGCGTCCGCCTCCAGTTCGCGCGCGTAGCCGCCGGTATCCTGCTGCGACTCCGATTCGACCCCGGTCTCGACGAAGCGCGCGCCCAGAGACTCGACCTGGTCGCGCACCGCGGGGCGGACGTCAAAGGCCTCCACCACCGCCCCAAGCCGCCGGCAGGTCGCGATTGCCTGCAGGCCTGCGACACCGGCTCCGAGGATGAGCGCGCGCGCCGGGGTGATGGTTCCGGCCGCGGTCATCAGCAACGGGAAGATGCGAGGCAGCCGGAATGCGGCCATCACCGCCGCGTGGTACCCGGCCAGTGTCGCCATCGACGAGAGCACGTCCATGTCCTGGGCTCGGCTGATGCGAGGCATCGCCTCGAGGCGGAACGCGGTGATGCCGCCGTCGACCAGCGCGCGCACCACGGCCGGGTCACCACCTGGTTCGAGGACGCCGACGAGGATCGCCCCCCGCTTCATCTGCGCGACGAATTCGGTGCCGGGGCGGCGGACGACCACGACGATATCGGCATCAGCGAGAAGCGTCTTGCGGTCGGGGACCACCTCGGCGCTCACCTCGCGGTAGGCGGCGTCGGTGATGCCTGCGGCCGTCCCCGCGCCCGCCTGAATGGCTACCGTTGCACCCGTGGACACCAACTGCGTCGCCGAGCGAGGGACCAGCGCCACCCGCGTCTCGCCGGGAGCGGTCTCTGTGGGGGCGGTGATGCGCATGCTGGGTGCGTACTCTACGTGCCGAACGCGCGGACCCGATGCTCGCTGAGGAGCCGGAGGCAATCGAAGCGAGGGTGCGTGACCGGCTCGTCGCGCTCGGCGTTTCGCACGCGACGCTCGCCTGCGAGCCCGAGTTTGCGGACACCGCGGCCTTCTGCGCCAGGTACGGAGTGCCGCCCGAGCAGTCCGCGAACACGATCGTGGTGGCGGCCCGCAAGGAGGCAGGGGTTGCGTGCGCATGCGTCGTGCTCGCCACCTGCAGGCTCGACGTCAACCACGCGGTGTGCGACCTGCTCGGAGTCCGCAAGGCGTCGTTCGCCACCGCGGATCAGACGCGCGAGCTCACCGCGATGATGATCGGCGGGGTCACTCCGTTCGGACTGCCCGAATCGCTGCCGCTGTACATCGACAGCCGGGTCATGGCCCAGGAGTCCGTGGTGATCGGCGCCGGCAGCCGCTCGATGAAGATCAGGCTTGCGCCCGCGGGGTTGCTGCGCCTGCCCGGGGCACAAGTCGTCGACGGGCTCGCCAACCTGGTCGAGGCGCCACCGGCATGACCCGGTTGAACGCCGCCGCCGCGCACATCATCAAGATCGATCCGAAGTTCCGACGCATCATCGATACCACTCCGCCGATGACCGTGCGGCCGGAGGCCGGCTCCGCGTTCGAATCGCTGCTCAGCGCCATCGTGTTTCAGCAACTGGCCGGAGCCGCAGCGCGCGCCATCCACGGGCGGCTCGTGACTGTGTTGGGCGGCGAGCCGGTTGCGCCCGAGGCGGTCCTCGCAGCGAAACCGGAGGCCATGCGCGCAGCCGGCCTTTCGGCCAACAAGCTGGCGGCGATCATCGATCTCGCGGCGAAGTTCATTGACGGGACGGTCCCGACGAACGACCTCGACGACCTGAGCGATGACGAGATCGTCGCGCGGCTGGTGACCGTCCGCGGTGTGGGCCGGTGGACCGCCGAGATGTTCCTGCTCTTCCAGCTTCACCGTCCCGACGTGTGGCCCGTCGACGATCTGGGGGTTCGCAACGGGTGGGCTCGCATCCACACGATGGCGGCGCCGCCGACTCCCAAGGCCCTGATGGTTCTCGGCGAGAGCCTGAGGCCCTACCGGAGCACCGCGGCGTGGTACTGCTGGCGGGCGGTCGCCTCGACCCCCATCGTGCCTGCCGCGAAACCGCCGGCCGGGCAGGCGGTCACAGGCTCGGGTCGACGACCACCTTCCCCCCGGAAGAAGGCGTGATCAACTCCTCGAACACCTCCGGGACCTGAGCGAGCGAAGCGCGACGGGTCGCGACCCTGGCGATCCCGGGGTCGGCGGCGAGCATCTCGAGTGACATCGCGAAATCGTCTGCGCTCGAGGCGATGCTGCCGATGATCTCGATCTCGCGGGTCACCCACATCAGCGGGATGACCGTGGCCTCGCCGAAGGGCACGCCGACGAGGACGAGACGGCCACCGGGGGCCACGAGGTCGGCAGCGGCGTGGAGGAGGGGCGCGTACCCCGAGCACTCGATCACGGCCGGCACGGGAGCCACGTAACCTCGCACCTCTCTAAGCTCTGACACTGCGGTTGCCGCGCCGAGATCCAGTGCGAGGCGGCGTCGATCCTGCACCGGGTCGACGCCGACGATGGGACCGGCGCCCCGGGCATGCAGGGTCGCCACCGTGAACAGTCCGATGGAACCGAGGCCGACGACCACGACCGGATCGCCGGGGTGGATTCGAGCGCGCTCAACGGCGTGGATCGCCACCGACAGCGGCTCGACGAGACAGGCGTGCTCGAGCGCCAGCGCGGCCGGAAGGCGGTACAGCAGTTGAGCGGGCACCGCGACCATTTCGGCAAAACCGCCGTCGCGGGCAAAACCGATGCCGGCGGTGAGCGCCATCGCGCAGCGATAGGAGGCGCCGGTACGGCAGTCGTCGCAGACGCCGCAGGGCAGCTTTGGGTCGACGACCGCGCTGTCGCCGGCCGCCCACCCGATGACACCGTCGCCAACCGAATCGACGACTCCGGCGAGCTCGTGACCCGGGACCGTGTCGGTGAAGAGCCCCACCTTGTACGACGTCAGATCCGAGCCGCAGATGCCGCACCCGTCGACCCGGATCACCACCTCCCCGGGCATCGTCTCCGGCGCAGGCATGTCCACGAGCTCGAGGTGGTGGGCCTCGACGAGCCTGACCGCTCGCATGTCCGCCTACATCAGCCCGAGCTGCGCGACCATGCGGAGCAGCTCGGAGATGACCGCGGGGTCGGTGGGCACGTCGATCACGCTGCAGACGCCGCTGTCGAGGGACCGCTCGAGGGCAGCCTCCAGGTCATCGAGGCGCTCGATGCGCTCACCATGGCCTCCCAGCGCTTCGGCGAGACGGTCGTAGCGAACTCCCGGGAGCGTGCTGGCGACGTGGCGCCCCGGCCCGAAGAGCTCGTCCTGCTCATAGCGGACGTCACCCCACCCGCCGTTGTTCGAGACGACGACCACCACCGGGAGCTTGTGGCGCACCGCGGTGGCCACCTCCATGGCGCTGAGCCCGAATGCGCCGTCCCCGGTGAACAGGAAGACCCGCTCGTCGGGTCGCGCCGTCTGCGCGGCGAGGGCGAAGGGCATTCCGACACCGAGGGTTCCGAGCGCGGTGGTGGTGGTGAGCAGCCGGCCCGGCAGTTCCGCTCCGAAGTACGCCAGCGCCCATGCGAGGGCATCACCGCCATCGGCCACCAGGGTCGCCCTGCCCGCGAACCGTTCGTGAACGAAGGCGGCAACGCCTCGTGCCGCTGCGCCCGCATGGATCCTGTCACCGGTGTGCTCGTCGATCTGGCGGTTCCAGAAGTCGAGCGAAGCGGTGGCAAGCGATCGTGCGCGGGCCAGCCACGCGTCCCGGCCTGGTGGTGACGCGGACCATGCGTCGCTGAGATCACGAACCACCGAACCGATGTCGCCGATCACTGTCACGTCGGGTGCGCGGTTGCCACCGACGCGCTCCGGAGCGATGTCCACCTGCACGATGGTCTGATCGGAGCCGAAGAGCGGCGGCCCGCCGTACATGACGTTGGCGTTGAACGCCGAACCGAGAACGAGCACGCAGTCGGCGCTCGGAATCGCGAGCCCGCCGTGCACGAGCGACCCGATGCTCCAGGGGTGCGAATCCGGGACAACCCCGCGAGCCGCACTGGCGGTGATCACGGGGATCTGCGCCACCTCCGCGAAACGTCCGATCTCGACCCCGGCCCCCGACCAGAACGCGCCGCTCCCGGCAACGATGATCGGCCGCTCGGCCGCCGCAAGCGCAGCAACCGCCGCACCGATGTCGGCGGGATCACCGGCGGCGCGGCCGGGCGCGACCGGAAACCCTGCCGGAACGGTGTCCAGGGGAGGGGCGTTCCCGTAGACGGCATGAGAGTCCAGCTCGAGGTACACGGCTCCCGGGCAGCCGCTTCGGGCGCGATGCAGCGCCTCGGCAACATACCTCGGCAGTCGCCCGGCATCCGAGCAGGTCGCCGACCACTTCGCGATCGGTGCGGCGATCGCTCGCTGGTCGACGTCAGCAACGGCGCCGCGCCCCTGCCGGTTGCGGCTCGTCCTGCCCGCGAGCATCACGAGAGGGA
>JBAPOS010000228.1:0-3697 GCA_049279755.1 Candidatus Dormiibacterota bacterium
GGCGGCAACGCTCAAGCGCTGAAAGGTCACGTGGACCCGTCGGTACACATCGTCGGTAACGTCGCCGGCATCCTCGGCGGTATCAAGCTCTGGGACGGAGCCGATGACTGACGCGGTGCTGCATCGCAAGAACAGTCCCGCGGCGCGCGTTGACAGGAGGAGCTAAATGCAACTCGGTATGATCGGACTGGGGAGGATGGGTGCAAACCTGGTCGAACGTCTCACCAGAGACGGCCACGAGTGCGTGGTCTTCGACGTCAATCCGGCCGCGGTTGCGAAGGTCTCGGGAAAGCACGCTCAGGCATCGACGTCGATAGCTGACTTTGCAGCGAAGCTCGGCAAGCCGCGTGCCGTCTGGGTGATGGTGCCGGCCGGGGTGACCGGCAGCACGGTGCAAGAGCTGGCAACGCACTTGGAATCCGGAGACATCATCATCGACGGCGGGAACAGCTACTACCGGGACGACATCCAGCGTGCCGGCGAGCTAAGTAAGCGTGGCATCCACTACGTCGACTGCGGAACCAGTGGCGGCGTCTTCGGTCTCGAACGTGGCTTCTGCCTGATGATCGGTGGCGAGGACGCTGTCGTTCAGCACCTGGATCCCATCTTTCGGAGCATTGCGCCGGGCGTGGGGTCCGCCCCGCGCACTCCCGGACGGAAAGGACCGGCGAGCCACGCTGAGAATGGATACCTCCACTGCGGCCCCACTGGTGCAGGACACTTCGTGAAGATGGTCCACAACGGGATTGAGTACGGCCTCATGGCGGCGTATGCCGAGGGGCTCAACATTCTCAAGAACGCCGACGCCGGATTGCGTCAGCAAGAAGAGGATGCTGAGACAACCCCGCTGCGAGATCCGGATGCGTACAAGTACCAGTTGAACATCGGTGAGGTCGCGGAGGTCTGGCGTCGCGGGAGTGTCATCGCGTCGTGGTTGCTCGACCTGACGGCTGCTGCACTGGCCGGTGATTCTGAACTCGCGGACTTCGGCGGGCATGTGTCCGACTCAGGTGAAGGTCGGTGGACGGCGCTCGCCGCGGTTGACGAGGGCGTGCCCGCACCAGTGATCAGCGCTGCGCTGTTTGCCCGCTTCGAATCCCGGGGAGACGCCGACTACGCGGACCGTCTCCTCAGTGCCATGCGCAAACAGTTCGGCGGTCATAACGAGAAAGCCACCTAACGTGGCGCCGATTACTATCGAAGGAGTGGCGTCTGACGCGCTCGTCTTCTTCGGTGCTAGCGGGGATCTGGCGCACAAGCAGATCTTTCCGGCCCTCTATGCGATGACCAAGCGCGGTGTGCTCAACGTTCCGGTGGTCGGGGTCGCCCATTCAGATTGGGACCTGGAGCAACTGCGCAACCGGGCTGGGGACAGTATCGAACACGCCTCAGGCGGTATTGACGACCGGCATGCTTTCAACCAGCTCCTGTCCAGGCTGCAGTATGTCGACGGTGACTACAAGGACGGCGGTACCTTTGCGAGGCTGAAGGTTGCTCTCGGCAAGGTCCTCCACCCAGCGCACTATCTTGCGATTCCGCCTTCCCTCTTCGGGGATGTCATACAGCAGCTCGGGGCTGTAGGCTTGGCCAAGGGGGCACGCGTCATCGTCGAGAAACCATTCGGACACGACCTCGCGTCGGCTCGACGCCTGAACCGCGTTGCCCATTCGGTCTTTTCTGAGGATTCGATCTACCGTATCGACCACTTCCTCGGCAAGGAGTCGGTCGAGAGCATCCTCTACTTCCGTTTGGCCAACTCCTTTCTCGAGCCAATCTGGAACCGAGACCACATAGCCGGCGTGCAGATCACGATGGCTGAGCGGTTCGGCGTTCAGGAGCGAGGCGCCTTTTACGATGCGACCGGCTGCTTGCGCGATGTGGTGGAGAACCATCTCTTTCAGGTCGTGGCGCTGTTGGCGATGGACGCACCCGCGAGCATTGCAGCCGACGACCAGCGCAGCGAGAAGGTCAAGGTCTTTCGCTCGATGCGCCCCTTGACGCGAGACGATATCGTCCGCGGCCAGTACATCGGATACCGAAGCGAGGCAGGTGTCGCGGCAGAGTCTGATGTCGAGACGTACTGTGCAGCGCGAGTCCACATCGATTCATGGCGGTGGGAGGGCGTGCCCTGGTACATCCGGGCGGGCAAGCGTCTGGCAGCGACCGCGACCGAAGTAGTCGTCGAGCTCAAACCGCCCCCGCAGCGCCTCTTCGCCGACTCCCCCGACCAGGTCAGTGGCGCCAATTACCTGCGACTTCGTCTCCAGCCCGGACCTGCTATCGCTATTGCGGCTCGCTTGAAGCGTGCCGGTGATGAGTTCTCAGGCGTCCAGCAAGAATTTTCCTTACTGGAGGAGCAGCGTGGTGCCGAATCCCCATACGATCGCCTCCTAGGGGATGCGATGGCGGGGGACGGGACCCTTTTCACCAGCGAGGCCGCGGTAGAGGCGGCGTGGAGAGTGGTTGATCCCATCCTGAAGCGGCACCGTCGTGCCATCGCATACAAGCCAGGTGGGTGGGGGCCGAAGCAGGCGGATGCTCTCCTCGGTCCCGGCGCTGCGTGGCACAACCCCCGTCGGGCCGCTGTCGACGGCAGCGGGTCATAGACGGTGTTGCCCAATTCGACCACCGTCGAGATTCCGCGGTGAGCAGCGTGGACGGGGAGAGCGCTCAGCGACTTGCCACGTTCCGCGACTGAATTCAGATGACTACCGTGCAGGCCAGTGATTGGCGCACGCTGACCCGACTCCAGTCGCACCTGCTAGTTTGTGGCGCGACCCCCAGTCGCAGATGAATTCGATGAGCACCCACGTCCCCGACCGTCTGCTCGGCGATCGGAGGCGGGTGGTACCTGCGCGAAGACCGATGAGCGGCCAGTACGGCGAATTAGAGTTGCCAGCCGAACGACGAGGCATTCGCTGCCTTCACGAGGTGCCGAAAAGACATGCCAGAGTTCCCTTCGATTGCTCACGTGGCGCTTACGGTTACGAGCCTCGAACGGAGTGTGCCTTGGTACAAGGCTCTGTTCGGCTCGGATCCGATCCTTGACCAGGACACAGGTCCTTTCCAGCGTGTTGCTTGGCTTACGAGCGGCACACTGGTCGGTCTAACTCAGTTCCCTGATTTGGACAGCACGCAGCCGTTCAGCGAGCGCCGGCCGGGTCTCGATCATCTGTCGTTCGGCTGCGCCAATCGCGATGAGTTAGAAGCGTGGGAAATCCGCCTGAACGAGCTCGGCATCCCGAACGGTGGCATCGTGGATGTACCTTCCTACTCGGTACTGCCATTTCGAGACCCCGACAACATCGCACTCGAGTTCTTCGCACCTCGGGGCTAGGACGGGCGGAGTATCCGACTGCTATCCGACGTTGCACGGCCATCCCCTACCACCGGGTAGGTGGCGAAGTATCCCGTGGGGACTACGCGTAGGTTCGCACCACGGCCAGGACATCGGCAACGTCCGGACCCTCCCCGGCCAGCGTGGTTGCAGCTGGGTCGATTCGCCTCGCGGCGACAGCACAAAGGTCGACAGCGGAACCGCTGATCGTTGTCAGCTCGGGGTCGTCCGGGACGAACTCCCATCGTTCGCCAGATGGTCCGATGAGGCGAAACGCCACTGGACCGCTCATGGTGAGCCCGGATGAGGAAAACGCATAGGGCAGCGTTCGCCACGCCAGTCGAGCAATGAGTTTCTGCC
>JBAPOS010000229.1:0-8188 GCA_049279755.1 Candidatus Dormiibacterota bacterium
GTACATACACGGCTCACGTCCGCAATCGCGCTCACGCTATACGTGATCGGCGAGCGCGACGCAGCAGGGGCTCGAGTAGGTACGCCGAGCGCCGCCACTGTGGCGACCACGGTCATCGCAACAGCAGAAGGTAGCTTCCGCACGCCACGTCCGCGGCGGTCTCTCACTCTTGTTGCTCGTTGGCCTCGCACCACCACTCCTTCCGATTGGCTGAGTCCTCCATACAAAGGTACGCCGAACCACCTATGAACACGACGATGCCTCCGCCCAACAGCCCCTTGATAATCGCTGCACGAGAAGCGCATCATTCGCGCCACGCCCGGCAGGTTGGGCCTGGCCGACGTGTGGGGACACGCGTACAGAAACCAGTATTTGTAGGAGCGAGGGGATGCGAGCCTTTGTCCGAGTCACAGCCCTCCTGGGCGCGGTCACGCTTGTCACGGCGGGTGCAGGTGCATTCCCGGTAGCGGCAGCCGGATCATCGACCACCGGCGCTGCCGTCGCGCTGCGCCAGCTCACCAAGATCGGCACGACCAACGTGCGCGCGCTCGCCGCCCACGTCAGCGCGGGCGCACGATCGTACAGCCGACATCTCAACCTGCCCGACAAAACACCGGCCTCGAAATCGACTCCGATTCCGGTGCCGAATCCGTCGCCCACCCCCATTGGCACTGGCAAGGGAGGCGCGAGCGGGTTTGTCGGCCTCACCGATCTGGCACAGGTGAACGCATACCCAAGCGGGACCCAGTTCAGCCTCGAGCCCCCCGACCAGGGGCTGTGCGCCCACGGCGGGTACGTCCTCGAGCCCATCAACAACGCACTACAGGTCTACACGGAGAGCGGGAAAGCAGCCTTTTCGCCGGCCCTCGGGCTGAGCGCGTTCTTCGGCCTGCCACCGGAGATTGAGTTCGGGCCCAGCGGCAATCCGACGTTCTTCGGGCCTTTCATCTCCGATCCACGCTGCTACTACGACGCCCAGACCGACCGCTGGTTCGTGACCGAACTCGAGATTGCCGTTGATCCGTCGACCGGGGCGCTCCTGCCCAGCAGCGCTGAGCTCGTTGCAGTGAGCCAGACGAACGACCCTCTCGGCAGCTGGACGACGTTCAGCATCAACTCGACCGAGGCCGGCGACGCCAACTGCCCGTGCTTCGGCGATCAGCCGAGGATCGGGGCAGACGCCAACGGGTTCTACATCTCGGACGACATCTATCCCATCACCGGCGTGTTCAACAGCGACGGCGCTGAGCTGTACGCGGTGTCCAAGCAGGGGCTGACGGCAGCCGCCGACGGGACCGGTCCGCTCCCGACACTTGTCGCCATCCACGTCGGTGCGACCAAGATCCTGAATCCGGCCGACGGCAAGAAGTACCCCGCCAACGCCTTGCAGCCGGCCGAGTCGCCGCAGGGCGGCGGGTATGCCTCGAACACGGAGTACTTCATGAGCACCCCCGACTTCAACGGCTTTGCCACCATGGGTGGCGAGGGCGCGTCGTCCGTGCTGATCTGGTCCCTCACCGGCACGAATACCCTGAGCAACAAGAAGCCGGCGGTCAAACTGGCCCACGCCAATCTAGCGAGCGAGCCGTACACGGCGCCGATTGCAGCGGTGCAAAAAGCAGGGGTGATCCCGTACGGAGCCAGCCTCGGCGCTACCGAGTCTGAACTCTCCGTGAACGACGACCGGATGCAGCAGGTCGAGTACGCGAATGGCGTCCTGTATTCCTCGCTGAACACCGGCATCGGCGCCGACCCGACGAACCAGGCAGGCGTGGCCTGGTTTGCCGTCACGCCCTCAGGCGGTAAGAAGCTGGGCGGCACCGTGAGCGATGGCTACGTGGCCGTCGGTGGGGGCGCGACCCTCCTCTACCCGTCGATCGGACTCGGGACTGACGGCACCGGTGTGATGACGTTCAGCCTCTCGGGACCATCCAACTTCCCCAGCGCCGCCTTTATGAACTTCAGTGGCGGCCGTCCCAGCGGATCGATATACATCGTCGGTGCCGGCGCCGCACCCGAGGATGGCTTCACGTGCTACGCCGCGGCCGGGTTCGGCCCGAACTGCCGCTGGGGTGACTACACCGCAGCAACGTCGGACGGCGCAGGCAAGATCGTGATGGGAGACGAGATGATCGCCCAGTCCCCGCGGAACCCCGACGCCAACTGGGCGACGTTCCTCAGCGCTGTCGCCGTCTCATAGTCGAACGGGGAAGCTCGCCCAACGTGGGCGAGCTTCCCACTCCGCTCTAACGTGAGCGCACCGGCCCCGGGCGAGGTCGAACTCCGCCCCCGTCTCAGCAGCCACCGGAGTTGTCTCCAACGAACCAATCTGACGGTTATTGAGCCAGCGTCGCAGGTTCCATCGCGATACCGACTCGCTGCATCGCGGATCGCGCGCGGTGTACCCATGGCATCGCGCCCAGCTGTTCGAAGGTCGTGCGAGCGCCGGCCAGCAGGTCCTGTGCGTCTCCTCCGCGACCCTGAGCAACCAGATACTCGCCGAACTCACAGCGGGTCACGGCGAGCCAGAAGGGACGCTGCAACTTGGTAAAGGCGTCGATGCCAGCCCTGAATTTGCCGCCCGCGCCGTCATTGTCCTTGCGCCCGGCTGCGATGCGAGCTTCCCATCGAAGAATATGAGCGTCAACCGACGGCTGGCGACCTGGGCGAAAACTATCCCGCACGAGCCGTAGCAACTCGTCGACCTTGGGACCGTCGCCCAGCAGGAAAGCGGCCTCCACCGCCTCGATGAGCGCCGATCGCATTCCCACCGGGAACGACTCGTCGATGCAGGCACGAAGCACCGGCTCTGCTGTGAGCAACGCGAGCACGTGGTCACCTTCGGCGTTCGCCACCCCGGCAAGAGCAGCGTGGTGCTGGGATCGCATCTCCAACTGCGCGTGCTCAACCAGAGGCGCACTCGCTTCGACCAGTCGACGCGCGGTGGCCGTGTCGCCGCGTAAGACGTAGAGCCACGCCGCGTTGACGGCGACAGCCCCCGGCCAGATGCGCGAACCGAGGACTTCGGCATCGGTCTCGAGGTATTCAGTGAAGATCGACGCCACCTCGTCCCACCGACCCAGCTCGAGAAGCCCCTGGATGCGGTTGAGGCGCGCGCCGGCCGCATTCGGACGATTCCCCAGCCGCTGGAGGAGCACCTCACCCTGTGTATAAAGATCGAGCGAGGGCTCAAGACGGTCGTCCTCCTCGAGGGTGGTAGCCAGGCTGATGCAGGAAGCTGAGGCGCGTTCGGTGAGCTCGTGTTCGAGCGCAACAGTGAGCCCACCGCGGATGAGCACCTCGGCCTCAGCGCGCCGTCCACGCGCAGCCAGGATGGCACCCTTGGTATCGAGAGCCAGGCACAGCACCTCCCACAGGCCCTCGGTCTCTGCAATCTGCAGCGCGCGTTCCACGTGTGGGAGCGCTGAATCGTAGTCGCTACTGAAATACATGATCCTCGCGAGTCGTGCCTCGATGCTCGCCAGGGTGGCTTGATGGTCTTCATCGGTAGCAGTCGCGGGAATGGTGGCAAGCGCATCCAGGTTGCGCTGCAACGCCGTGGCGAGGTTCCCTTCGTCAAAGTCCGAGATGGCAAGTTCGCACAGCGTCGTCGCCTCGCCCAACGGCCGTCCGATCGCAGAGTACAGCGCCTGGGCTGACTCGAAATGTGTTCTCACCTGCGCCGCAGCGCCCTGCAGCCGGGCTGCCCTTCCAGCCTTCTGATGAAGATCGGCTCGCGTCTCATCGTCGCCGCTGAGCTCGAGCGCATGCTCGTAATAACGCTGCGCCGACGCAGCACCGCCGAGCGAGCCCGCGTGCTCTGCCGCCCGCACGAGCGCGAGCCTTGCGCGGTCGCGTATTTCTGGAGCGTCGGAGGCGGCTGGGTCAGCATCGTATGCGTCCACCAGGTGGGCGGCGACGACCTCGGCTATCTCCTCGTCCTCAGTCCACGAACTCGCCAAATACGTCGCGGCCGCGAGGTGACGCAACTTGCGCTCCCGGCGCGCAAGCGTCCCGTGTGCGACGCTGCGGATCAGGTCCTGCACGAAGACGTACTGGCCACGCTCCGGAGAACGCGGGTCCGACTGGATCGCCAGGAGGTCTTTGCCGACCAGCGTGGTGAGCACTGCCTCGACCTCGGACTCGGGGATGTTGGTCACCGCGCTGAGTGCTGGGACCGTGAATGATTTGCCGAGGACCGCTGCGTCCTGCAGCAGCGAGCGCTCATGCCCTGCGAGGCTGTCGAGACGCGCCGCGATCAGCGCGTGCAGGCTCTCAGGCACCTCGAGTGCGTCCAGCGATCCCTTCGCACGGTAGGTTCCACGCTCTTCGACGAGCAGCCCCCGGTCGATGAGCATGCGCACCGTTTCAACGGCATACAGCGGGACGCCGGCGGCACGGTCGAGGATGAGCGCGCGAAGATCCTGGGGCAGCCCCGGCACCATGCCGTTGAGCAACTCCCCCATCGCTTCGGTCGAAAGGGGTTCGAGGAACAGTGATGTGAGCCCTCGCTTGCCCGTGCCCCACCCCGGACGACGTTCGCCGAGATCGGGGCGAGCGAGGGTAACCACCATGATCGGCGAATTGCGCGACCACTCGAGCAGGTACTCGATGAAATCGAGGAGGCCGCTGTCAGCCCATTGCAGGTCCTCGAAGATGAGCAGGGACGTGTGTTGCGCGGCGATGCGCTCGAAGAAAACTCTCCACGCCGCGTAGAGATCGCGAGGGTCGGCACCAGCGCGCTCCTCGAGTCCAAGTAGATGGGCCACCCGCGGTTCCACCCACGCGCGCTCCTCGTCGTCGTGAATGAACTCCTCGACGCTTTGTCGAAGTTTCTGACGAGCGGTGTCCGGCGATTCGTTCTCCAGAATCCCTGTACGCATCCGGACCATCTCGGTCAGCGCGGCGAACGCGACGCCTTCGCCGTATGCGAGGCACCGTCCGCGCTGATACCAGATGGTCTCGGTGAGCCCATCGATGTATTTAAAGAACTCCCAGGCCAGCCTCGATTTGCCGACGCCGGCGAGACCGACGATCGACAGCAAGCGCGCCCTGCCCTCCGCCGACGTCGTGTGGAGGAATTCCTTCAGCAACCGCAACTCTCGGTCCCGTCCCACGAAGGGCGGCTCGAGACCGGTGGGACGCAGTGCCCCGCCCGCCCCCGCGATGACGCGGGCGGCACGCCAGAGTCGCAGCGGCTCGGGCTTGCCCTTCAGTTGATGGCTGCCGGCGTCGCGATATTCGATTGCGGCCTCGCTGGCACTTCTCGTGCTCTCTCCGACAAAGACGCTGCCGGGCTCCGCAACCGACTGCACCCTGCTCGCGGTGTTCACCAAGTCGCCCGCGACCATGCCATCGTCGTCTGCGTCGAGGTTGACCGCGGCCTCCCCCGTGAGCACGCCGGCGCGCGCTCGGAGACCGGGTATCCCAGCGTGCTCTCCGAATTCCGCCACCTCGTCAACGAGCTCGAGCGCTGCTCGTACAGCGCGCTCGGCATCGTTCTCGTGGATCGCACGGACGCCCCAGACCGCCATTACCGCATCACCGATGAACTTCTCGATGCTGCCGCCGTAGCGACCGATGACCGTGCGCGCCGTCGCGAAGTATTGGCTCAGGAGCTCGCGGACGTCCTCCGCATCGCGTTGCCCCGACAGCGATGTGAACCCGACCAGATCCGCGAAGAGCACAGTGACGTGGCGCCGCTCCGAGGCGATCCGCGGCGGATCGCCGGCGGGTCGGATTCTCGGCGCGAGTATGTCCGGCCGGTTGCGCTCGGCCGGATCCGCTTCCAGTTTTACCCCGCACTGGCCGCAGAACAATTGAGTGGCGTCGTTCTGGGCACCGCAGGCTCGACACAGCAAGCTGAGCGACCCTCCGCACTGGCCGCAGAAGCGCATGCCGGTTCGGTTCTCAGCAGCACACGCGGGGCAGATCACGCCACCAAGGGTACGTTTCTCCGCGGGCGTTTAGAGAACCCCTGGTTCAGCCTGGCTGGGCAGTTCGAGTGCGGGAGACCCCGGCCGGATGAGCCACAGCTCCGCGAGGTCCTGGGAAAAGTCGGCGCCGCGATTCGGTACCGTTGTCAATGCGATGCCATCGGCGTTCGGCTCGTCTTGTGCTTGGACCTCCGGCACGAGGCCATTTCGCTCGGCGGCGGATTGACTGCGCCACAGGACGGCTCCCGTCGGCCAGTCGACAGCCTCCAAAGAGAACGAGTTGGGCGGGGTGGAGAGCGACTCGATCACCACATGGCCCGCCCACGAGATTGCCAGGGGTTCCCCTCGGATACGAGCGACCACCCTGCCAGTGGCGAGATCGCAAACGACCCCCTGACTGGTACTTCCTTCAGCCTCGTACGTGTCACCTTGGGAGATGACGTTCGGGGAAGCGCAGGGAGTGGTGGAAGCATCCGCTTTCTGCTCCCACACCGTGGTGCCGTCACTGAGGCGGACCTTGATCAGTGCCTCCACCTCTCCCATGAAGCTGGTCGCCAGGAGGGCGAAGTCATGGGCGACATCGCAGATGATCACCCCTGTTCCCTCATGGGGTCCGAAGCCCTGGAGGGTCACAACCTTGCTGGTCTGGCTGCCGGGACCGACCATGTACAGGGTCCCATCAGAGCTGTCCCTTGCGTCCTGCTCGATGACGCAGCTGTGTGCATCGTCCTGGGCCCAGACGCCCCCAACCAGCGGCCCTGTCAGATTCTCAACCAGGTTTCCGAAGCGACCCATGATCACCGCGCCGGTCGAGGTGCCGATCTCCAGCACGGACCCGTCAGGCGATTGCTCAACCGTGCAGCACCCAAGCGGCACGGCTCCAGTGCCCTGGCCGATCAGTTCGCCGTCCCACTTGTAGACCGACAGCGCCGATAACGATGCCGTGGGCACGGAGAAGAAAGTCGACGGCCCACCCGTCAGCGTCGCGCCGGAGGGCGTGCTGCTCATTGGGCTCGGGGTCAATGCGCCTCGCTCCCTGGCAGACACCTGACTTCGTGCGGGCGCCGACCTGGAAGCCGTGCTTGGGCCGCAGCCGGTCGCGGTCACCAGTGCCAAGGTGACGACGAGACCAGCGAGTCGACCGCGTACAACATCAGCTTACGTGAGCGTGGCGTCGCCTCGACAGGCGACGAAGCGGACCCGGAGTTCGGTCTCTAGCCAGTTTAGGAGTGGCGGCGCACGCTACGGCGCTTCGATCTCGGCTCGATCGGCTCGGCAAGCTCGCGGCCGAGACCGCCTGGGGGCCAACCGACGCTCCATGCAGCTCGATTCGAGGCGAACGGGGCCTAAATGCGCCGCGCCGCTTGCACCAGGCTGAAGGCCCCGCGTCGAGAATTGTCGGGCTCTTCTTATTGCGGCGCAAACGCCACCAGGAAATCACCAGCACCGACAAAGAGCCGGCGTCCACAGGCGCTCGGCGTGGCGAAGTGCTCCGTCGTCGAGGGCAGCGTGAGCGTGACTGCGACCGAGCCCGTGCTGGGGTCGAGCCCGTAGAGCGCCCGGCCGCCGAACAGGCTGAGCGTCCAGACCAATCCACCGGCGATGATCGGCGCCGATGATCCCGATGCCGAGTGCCAGACCGTATGGAAAGACTGTGCCGAGTCGATTTTCACCGCGGTAACCCCGCCTGCACAGGGAACGAACACGGTGTCGCCCGAGACAGCCATTCCGGAGAATGCTCCGCCACCCGACGGCGCGCACACCGGCGCGCTGGCCGACGCGCCGCCCCCGGGATTGGAGTTGCCAGGCAGGCTCGACTGTTTCAGCAAATAGCCGCGGCCGCCTTTGCCGATCGCGAACAGGAGTCCGTTAGGCAGTAGCGCGGGGCCGACCGATCCGAGGTCGAGATCAGCGGCGTTGAGCGCCGGCCATGGGTCCGGCGGCCCGGGGGCGAAGAACGACATCGACGACAGTGACGGAGAGAACTCCAAGACGCTGTCACCGTAGTCAAAGTGCGCAATGTCGGACGTTGAGCCATTGCCCGTGGTCACGTAGATGTTCCCCGCCGCGTCCACCGCCGGTCCAGACGGAGCCCACATGCCTCCCTGGTTGTCGCGTTCGGTGTCGTTCCATTGCGCGACCTCGGCGCCATTGGACTCGGACACGGTCTCAAGGTACCCGTGGTACGAGCCGCAGTCACCGTCCAACCCGCCCCAGGTGATGATCACGTTGCCATGGGAGACCGCGAGCGC
>JBAPOS010000230.1:0-3541 GCA_049279755.1 Candidatus Dormiibacterota bacterium
GGGTGCGCTCAAGGTGGTCGACGATCTCGTCGGCACCGCGCAGCGCGCAGGAGACGTTGATGCAGACGATGACCTCGTGACGCCCGTGGGGGTGCTGGAAGTACATCGAGTAGAAGGTCGAGACCGCCTCGACCTCGCTGGGGGTGACCTGGAGGATGCCGGCGACCTCGGCCATGGCGCCCGCGGTGATCTGGCCCTGTTCGTGCTGCACCGCCCAAAGTGCCGGGAGGATCGCGCTGCGCGCGAGTGGGTAGCGATCGCGGGCACGCTCGATCGCGGTCCGCGTCTCAGCCTGCAGTGTCATCTGTCGACGTCGCCGAGCACGATGTCGATCGATCCGATCACCGCAACCACGTCGGCGATCAGCTCGCCTCTGACCATGTGCGGGAGCGCGCTGAGGTTGCTGAAGGACGGTGCGCGCACCTTGCATCGGTAGGGTCGGTTGGACCCATCGCTCACGAGATAGAAGCCCAGCTCGCCGCGCGGCGACTCGACCGCCTGGTAGACCTGACCCGCGGGGACGCGCATCCCCTCGGTCACGAGCTTGAAGTGGTGGATGAGCGACTCCATGCTCGTGTTGAGCTCATTGCGCGGCGGGAGGGCGACGCGCCGGTCGGTCGTGTTCACCGGCCCGTCGGGGAGGTTCTCGAACGCCTGGGTGATGATCTTCAAGGACTCACGCATCTCCTGCATGCGCACGAGATAGCGGTCGTAGACATCGCCGGTTCGCCCGATCGGGACGTCGAAATCGAAGTGGTCGTAGGAGCTGTACGGCTGAGCCTTGCGCAGGTCGTAGGCGATCCCGCTGCCGCGTAGCACCGGCCCCGTCGCACCGTACGCCATCGCGTCCGCGGGGCTCAAAGTGCCGAGTCCGACCGTCCGCTGCCGCCAGATCGGGTTCTTTGTGATCAGCAGCTCGTGGTCGTCGATCAGCTTCGGGAAGGTCTTGATGACCGCTCCCACCATCTCGTAGAACGGGTCGGGGACGTCCGCGAGCAGACCACCGACCCGGATGAACGACGTGTGCATGCGCACACCGCTCACCAGCTCGTTGATGTCGAGGAGCTTCTCGCGATCGCGCCACGCGTACACGAACGCCGTGGTGGCGCCGAGGTCGAGCGCGCTGGTGCCGTACCAGAGCAGGTGGCTCGCGAGCCGGCAGAGCTCGCACATGATCACGCGCAGGTACTGACCGCGCGGCGGCACCTCGATCCCGAGGAGCTTTTCGACGGCCAGCGAGAACCCGAGATTGTTGAAGAGCGGCGACAGGTAGTCCATCCGGTCCGTGTACGGGATGCACTGCTGGTACGTGTGGCGCTCGAAGTCCTTCTCGAATCCCGTGTGGAGGTAGCCGATGTCAGGACGGCACTCGCGCACCACCTCACCGTCGAGGTTGAGCACCAGGCGCAGCACCCCGTGGGTGGAGGGGTGCATCGGTCCCATGTTCAGTTCCATGGTGCTGTCGCCGATCTCCACAAGATCGATTGCGTCCAGCCCGGCCTCAATGCCGAGCAGCTCGCGGCCTGCCTCGTATTGCTCGCTGAGCGGATCGAGGCCGGCGGTCGGCGTGCCCGGAGGCGGCAGCGCGGTCACCGTGAACCTCCGGGCATGTCCCGTGGGCGCTCCTGTGCCGGCAACGCCCACTCGAGGTTGTGGGTGAACGCGATCGGCTCGCCGAAGGATGCGTAGTCCTTTCGGAGCGGGTGACCGTCCCAGTCGGTCGGCAGCAGGATCCGTTTGAGGTCGTGATGACCGGTGAAGGTGATCCCGATCAGGTCGAAGCACTCGCGCTCGTGCCAGTCCATGCCGGCGAAGACCCCCTCCAGGGTCGGCACGTTGGGATCGTCCTCGGTCACCTGGACAACGAGCCGGCAGACGTCGTTGTACTGCAGCGACCGGAGCATGTAGACCACGTCGAACCTCGGCTCCGCGGGCTCGCGGTCGGGCCAGTCCACAGCGGTGACGAAGACCGGCGTCGTGTAGGCGCCTTCAGGGTGATCGCGGAGCAAGGTGCAAACGGCGACCACGTCCGCGCGGTCGACCCACACGGTCACCTCACCGAAGCCGTCGTCGCGACGGCGCACCGAGGCGGGAAGCTCCCGCTCGAGGAGGTCCGCTGCCCGCGCCCCGCTCATGGGCGACCCCACGGCGGTCGTGGCACTACCCGAGCAGCGAGCCGGGGAGTTCCCCGGCGATCTTCTTCTGGAGCTTCATGACCGCGTCCAGCAGGCCCTCCGGGCGCGGCGGGCAGCCCGGGATGTAGACGTCGACCGGAACCACCTTGTCGACGCCCTGAACGATCGCGTAGTTGTTGAACATGCCACCGCTCGAAGCGCACGCGCCCATGCTGATGACCCACTTCGGCTCCGGCATCTGGTCGTAGATGTGCCGGAGTACGGGCGCCATCTTCTGCGAGACGCGACCGGCGACGATCATCAGATCCGACTGGCGCGGCGACGCGCGGAACACCTCGCAGCCGAAGCGCGACATGTCGTAGCGGGCGGCGCCCGTGGCCATCATCTCGATCGCGCAGCATGCGAGCCCGAAAAGCGCCGGCCAGAGCGAGCTGTACCGGCCCCATTGAATGACCTTGCCGAGGGTCGTCGTGACGAACCCGCTCTGCAGTGCGGTCCGTTCTGCCGCCCCGGTGCGGGGCAGGGCGATGGTCCCGGCATCCGCACCGGCGAGAAGGATGCTCCTGCCCGGGGCGCTCGGAACGACCAGTTCGTTGTTCAATCCCATCGCAAGGCTCCCTTGCGCCAGACGTACAGCAGTCCGACCAGCAACGTCGCGATGAAAATGCCCACCTCGACGATGCCGAAGACCTTGAGCTCGCGGACGATTGTCGCCCACGGGAAGAGGAAGATCGATTCGACGTCGAAGATGATGAACAGCATCGCGGTGACGTAGAAGCTCACCGAGAATCGGCGACGCGCGCTTTCCCGCGGCACCATCCCCGACTCATACGGGAGATCCTTGGTTGGGGAGGGACGCTTCGGCCCGAGCGCCGCGTTGAGCAGCTGTGCCAGCACAGCGAACGCCGCGCAGATGCCGAAGAAGAAGAGGATCGGCGCGTAGCCCGACAGCATCGCGGCCGATCGTAACAAACGGTCCGCGACTGGCGAGCCGGCGCGCCCGACGACACGCGAGGAAGCCCCTCGCGGCTCTTCGGGCATGCGGCCGGCCGGTGCACAACCGGGTCGTGGCCGGTCTCAGCCAGTTCGGGGGTCAGGATGAGCGAACTCGCTGCCGCGCGATCGGTCGCGGGGCGACTTTAGTAGGCTTCGGCTCGTGACTGCGACAGCTATCGACAGGCCTCCCCTCCAGGACAATCTCACCGAATCTGACGCCCGGGCTCGCGCCGCGCTGCTGTCCAACCTCTCGTACGAGGTCTCGCTGGTGCTCAGCGACGACCCCCACGCGGCCACGTTCCAGAGCGCGACGACGATCGTTTTCGACGCCGCGCATGAGGGCTCCGAGACCTTCATCAACATCGCGGCGCGGTCGATCGATGAATGCACGCTGAACGGCAAGCGCCTGA
>JBAPOS010000231.1:0-33324 GCA_049279755.1 Candidatus Dormiibacterota bacterium
TCGCCGCCGCGACCGTGCCCAAGGCGACCGGAACGAAGGCGGCCGCGCCGAGACCCTCGAGCAGGCGCGCGCCACCCAGCTGCGCCGGCCGCACCCCGAGGTAGAGCAGCAAGACGGCGACTACGCAGATGAGCGGACCCAGCACGAGGAAGATCCGGCGGCCGAGCTTGTCCGCGTACCGAGCGAGGATCGGCGCGAACACCATCTCGGTTGCCGCCTGAGATGCACCGACCAGGCCGATGGCGACGCCACTCGGCCTGCCACCCGCGAGGTCGCTGATCCGGAACTGGACGGCCACGCCGACACCCACCGCTCCCACGCGAAGCAGGCCGCTGGCGACGAGCAACGCACCAATCGCTCTTGGCGCCGTATGGCGCAGCTCATCATCGCCAGGTGCGTCGAGCACGCTGACAACCTCCCGATCGGTCACGTCCCTAGGGTAGCCCGCCACAGCGTATCGATCGAAATATGCGAGTAAGCCCTTTGGCTCGTACAATGGGAATGTCTCTCGTCGTGAACGACCGGCCAGTAGCGGGCCGGCCCCGACCGGATCATCGAGACGCTGTGGGTCTCGCCCCGGTCCCCTCTCGGACGTGAGGCAATCCAAGCAGGGCGCATCGCGCCCGACCTCCGAGGTTCCATCCCATCGGCATCGAGATCCTTGCCCTGGTAGGGCTGGTGATTGTTGCGGCCGCGTTCGCGGCTGCGTCACTTGTGTATGCGCGCCGAAGCGTTGCGCAAAGCCGTCTGACGCACGACGCTGATGCTGAACGCCGTCTCGAGCAGGTCCGAGCGACCGAACAGGAGGCCAAGTCGGTACTCCTCGCCGCGAAGGAGGAGGCGGCGCGACGTCGCGATGAGGCTGAAGCGGAAGTCCGCGAGCGCCGTGCGGAGATCGCCCGGCTGGAGCAGCGAACCAACCAGCGCGAGGAGGGGCTCGAGCGCCGGCTGCGCGAACTGGATTCGAACGAGCAACGGCTGACCCGGCGCGAAGCCGAACTCGAGACACTGCGCCAGACCGTCGAGGACGAGCGGGCGCTGATCACCCGAGAGCTCGAACGCGTTGCCGCGCTCTCCGAGCAGGAAGCCCGCGTCGAGGTCGTGCGCAGCGTGGAGGGCGAGCTGGTTCCCGAGATCGCCGAGCTGATCCGTCAGGCCGAGGCCCAGGTCCGTCAGGAGGCCGGGGATCGCAGCCGCGAGATCCTCATCGCGGCGATGCAGCGCCAGGCGTCGGAGCAGAGCGGGGAGGCGTCGGTCACGGTTGTCCACCTTCCTTCGGACGAGCTCAAGGGCCGCATCATCGGCCGGGAGGGGCGCAACATCCGCGCCCTCGAAGCGGCGACCGGCGTGGACGTCATCGTCGATGACACCCCTGAGGCGATCGTCCTCAGCTCGTTCGATCCGGTGCGCCGCGAGATCGCCCGAGCAACCCTCGAACGCCTCTTCAGCGACGGGCGGATCCATCCGGCGCGCATCGAGGAGATGGTCGTCAAGGCCCGCAACGAGCTGGCCCAGCAGATCAAGCACGAGGGCGAGCAGGCCTGCCAGGACATCGGTCTCACCAACGTGCATCCGGAGCTGGCTCGCCTGCTGGGCACGCTGCGGTATCGGAACTCGTACGGCCACAACGTCCTCTCGCACAGCCAGGACACCGCCGCGCTCGCGGGCATGATCGCCGCCGAGATCGGCTTCGACGAGCAGATCGCCAAAGAGGCGGCCCTCTTTCATGACATCGGGAAGGCGGTCGAACACGACGTCGACGGACCGCACGCGATCATCGGAGGCGAGATCCTCGCTCGCCTCGGCCGTCCCGCGGCGGTCGTGCAGGCCGTGCGCTCGCATCACTACGACGAGGAGCCACGCTCGCCTGCAGCGGCGATCCTCATGACCGCCGACGCCATCAGCGCCGCCCGGCCGGGCGCTCGCCGGGAATCGCTGGCGTCAACCATCAAGCGGCTGGAACGCATCGAGGCGATCTCCAACGAGTTCCGCGGAGTCGAGCGCAGCTTTGCGGTTCTGGCCGGCAAGGAGCTTCGCGTTCTCGTCAAACCGGACGAGATCAGCGATGACGAGGCGCAGATCATGGCTCGGCAGATCGCCAAGCGCCTGCACGGAGAGGGGAGCTACAGCGGCCGCGTCAAAGTGGTCGTCCTGCGCGAAACGCGCAGCGTCGAGTACGCGAAGTAACGATTGCATCGCGCTCGTCAGTGCTCGTCGATGCGCAGGGTGACAATCGCGGCCGATAATGTCGACGTCCCACTCAGCGCCTTCACCTGACGCCCTCGAGGCGGCATCCCCATTGGAAATTCTCAAAGTCTCAGCAACGAGCAAGCCCGTCGCCGTCGCCGGCGCGATCGCCGGAGTGGTGCGTACCCAGAAGAAGGTCGAGGTCCAGGCGATCGGCGCCGGGGCGATCAACCAGGCGATCAAGGCGATTGCCATATCACGGGGCTACGTCGCGCCGGGCGGGCTGGACCTGGTGTGCATTCCATCCTTCATCGACATTTCCATCGACGGTGAGGAGCGCACCGGAATCCGTCTGGTCGTCGAAGTCCGCTAGCCCCGGCGGGCGCGCCCGATGCGCCCCGGGACACACTGCTAGGCTTCGACGATGCCCACTCCGGTACCGATCCTCAGTGAGTCCGCACGAGGTTTCAGGCCGCTTCCGCTGATCGCGCGGGCGCCGCGCCGCGAGCCTCAGGTGCCCGCGCTGGGCAGGGCGCCGCGCGTCCACCTCTGGCATATCGGGTGTCAGATGAACGACGCCGACCGCGAGGAGCTGGCGGCCCACATCGCCGACATCGGATGCATCCCCGACACCGCGCTCGAGGAATCCGACATCGCGGTGCTGATCACCTGCACCGTGCGCGCCAATGCGGAGCAGAAGGTGTTTGGGAAGTTCCGCGAGCTGATTCCCTGGAAGCGCGCCCGCCCCGGCCGGGCGATCGCACTTACCGGGTGCATGGCCGTCGAGCATGGCGAGGCGCTGCTCGACCGGCTTCCCGAGCTCGACTACGTCTTCGACGTCCGCGAGCCTGATGGGTTTCTGGCGAAGCTCCAGGCGCTCCACGCCCCGAATCTCGACGGCCCGGTGATCGTGCCCGCTTCGGACCGGTTGAGCGCCTACGTTGCTGTCATGGGTGGCTGCAACGAGATGTGCACGTACTGCATAGTTCCCTTCGTTCGAGGTCGCGAGCTCAGCCGCCCGCTCCCGGACGTGGTGGCACACGTCGAGCGCCTCGTGGCCCAGGGCGTGCGCGAGGTCACGCTGCTCGGCCAGAACGTGAACTCCTATCACGACCAGCAGCGTCATGCCCGCCTCCCCGAGCTGCTTGCCGCGGTCGATGCCGTGCCGGGGCTGTGGCGGCTGCGTTTCCTGACCTCGCATCCACGCAACGCCGTGCCCGCGCTCTTCACGGCGATGCGCGATCTCACGACGGTGTGCGAGCAGCTCCATCTCCCGGTCCAGGCGGGTGACGACAACCTGCTCCGCAGGATGCGCCGGCTGTACAGCGTCGACGAGTACCGCGACAAGATCCAGGCTGCGGTCGGGACGGTCGGCCCGCGCCTCGCCCTGAGCACCGACATCATCGTCGGCTTCTGCGGTGAGACCGAAGCGGAGTTCGCTGCCACCGAATCGCTGATGCGCGAGTTGCGTTTTGACACCGTGCACCTCGCGGCGTATTCGGTCCGCCCCGGAACCGCGGCCGCTCGTCGCGAGGACGACGTGCCGCTCCACGAGAAGAAAGCCCGGCTCAACCATCTCCTCGCCGTGCAGCGCGAGATCGCGGCGGCTCGCAACGCGGAATATGTCGGGTCCACGGTCGAGATCCTGGTCGACGGCATCGCGGAGGACGGCAGGCCGTACGGCCGGACCAGGGAGAACAAGGTCGCCTGGCTGCCAGCAGGCGTCGCCATCCCTGGCGAATTGCACACTGCGCAGGTTGTCGCGTCGAGCGCATGGCAGTTGCAGGCGCAGCCGGCCGGCAAGGCGGCGTGAGCACAAGCTCGAAGGCTCGGGCTCCGCACCTCGGCGCGGCGATGCCGGAGGCCCGCCGCGCGACGCTCGACCTCGAGACGGCAGGCGACACACCGATCCTCCGCGAATACCGCGCCGTCAAGGCCGACCACCCCGACGCGATCGTCCTTGCCCGTCTGGGCGACTTCTTCGAGATGTTCGGCGCAGACGCGGAGATCGCGGCACCGATTCTCGGCGTGCAACTGACCGGCCGGGGATTCGGCGCAGCCGGCCGGCTGCCGATGTGTGGCGTGCCCCATCAGGCGGTGGTGCAGCACATTCGCAAGCTGCTCGACGCCGGGCAGCGTGTCGCGATCTGGGACCAGATTGGACAGGTGGTCTCGGGCCGCCTGGTCCGCCGTGAGGTGACGCGCGTCTTGAGCCCTGGGATGGTCGTGGAAGCCGAGCTGCTCGACCCGACGGCCGTGTCCAGCTGTGTTGCGCTGGTCGCATCGCAGGGCCGGGTCGGTATCGCGGCGTTCGACCCCAACACGCAGCGTCTGGAACTGTTCGAGGTCGATGGCGACCTGGGAAGCGCGCTGGTCGCCGATGAGCTGGCGCGCCTCGACGCCAGCGAGCTGCTCGTCGAAGAGGGGACCTCAGTACCCGCCGTCCTCGCGGCGCTTGCAACCGTAACCCCGCTGGCCGCCGCGGTTTTCGACACCACGCGCGCCCAGGAGCGGATCCGCCGCGCGACCGGTGCGGTGTCGCTCGACGGGCTCGGCGTGGCTGCGGTTCCGATATCGGTGCGAGCCGCGGGCGCCGTCCTCGCCTACTGCGAGCGCGCCCACGTCGTGATCAGTCAGGACCTGCTCCGTATCGCGATCCGGCCGATGGACGGCGCAATGCGACTCGATGCACACACCCGCGCCAACCTGGAGTTGTTCACCAACCTGGGTCAGCGCGGCGCCTCGCTGCTCCAACTCCTTGACGCCACGCGAACGCCGATGGGGGTGCGTCTGCTTCGGGATCGTCTCCAGGAGCCGCTCACCGATGTCGACCGGATCACCGCGCGCCTCGACTCGATCGCCGCGCTGCTCGAGGATCGTGATGGGCGAAAGCATCTTCGCGAAGCGCTCGGCGGCATGCGCGACCTCGAGCGCCTGGTGGCGCGATGTGTGCAGCGGCTGGCGACACCCCGCGATCTCGGTGCGATTCGTGACGCCTGCGCTGCACTCAAAGCCACGCGGCTTGCGGCCCGCACGATCAGTGGTGCTGCAGAGATCACCGAAGCCGCCGACCGCTGCCGCGCGCCGGACGGGTTGGAGGAGAGCCTCCGCGAGCTGCTCTGCGACGACCTCCCGGCAAACGCAGCTGACGGGGGCGCGATCCGCCCCGGCGCGGACGCGGACCTGGACGAGCTTCGCGCCGCTGGGAGCACCGCGCGCACCTACCTCGCATCGCTGGAGGCGAGTGAGCGCGAGCGCACCGGGATCCGATCCCTACGCGTCGGATACAACCGCGTCTTCGGGTACTTCATCGAGGTCCCGAATGCGCAGCGCGATCGAGTCCCAGACGACTACTCGCGCAAGCAAACGCTCGCCGGCGCCGAGCGTTTCGTGACGCCAGACCTCAAGGAGCACGAAACCATCGTGCTCCACGCCCGCGAACGTGCGATCACCCGCGAGCAGGAGTTGCTCGCCGGCGCGACGGCGCGCGTTGCGATCGACGCGCGCGCCCTCGCTGACGCCGCCATCGCCGTGGCAACCCTGGACGTGGCCCAGTCGCTCGCCACGGTCGCCGAGGAAGAACACTGGGTCCGCCCGAACGTCGACGCGTCGTCGAGCCTCCGGATCACCGGCGGGCGGCACCCACTGGTGGAGCGCACGCTGGGTCCGGGCAGGTTCGTCCCCAACGACGTGACCCTCGACGACGGCGCGCGCATCGTCGTTCTCACCGGCCCCAACATGGCGGGCAAGTCCACCTATCTTCGCCAGACGGCGAGCATCGTGCTGCTCGCACAGATCGGCTCGTACGTCCCCGCCGACGAGGCGACGATCGGGGTGTGCGATCGCATCTTCACGCGTATCGGCGCGCACGACGACCTGAGCGGCGGCCTCTCGACGTTCATGGTGGAGATGGCAGAAACTGCGGCGATCCTTCGGCAGGCGACTGGACGCAGCCTGGTGATCCTCGACGAGATCGGGCGGGGCACCTCGACCTACGATGGAGTGAGCATCGCTCAGGCAGTCGTGGAATACCTGCACGACGCACCACAGCTGAACTGCCGCACGCTGTTCGCGACCCATTTTCACGAGCTCACCGTGCTTGCCACGCACCTCCCGAGGGTGCGCAACGCGCGCGTCGAAGTCGTTGAGGACGGCTCTGACATCACGTTCCTGCATCGCATCGTCCCCGGTGGGGCTGACCGGTCGTATGGCGTTCATGTCGCCAAGCTCGCCGGCATCCCGGGCGGCGTGCTGGTTCGCGCCCGCCAGTTGCTCGCTGTCCAGGAGCGTGATCGCCCGCTGGGCGGGAGCGGTGTCCATGGCTCCGACCAGCTGACGCTTTCGATCGCGGACCCCGAACCGCACCCCGTGATGACTGAGCTCGCCTCCCTCGAGCTCGACGGGATGACGCCGATCGCCGCGCTCAACAAGCTCGCCGAGCTGCGCGAGAGAGCCACGACGTGATTGCCGCCGCTCCGATCCGCAGGCTTCCCCAGGTCGTCGCCGACGCCATTGCCGCGGGCGAGGTCATCGAACGACCGGCCTCGGTGCTCAAGGAACTTGTGGAGAACGCGCTCGACGCGGACGCGACACGCATCGACATCGCCATCGAGGGGGGCGGTCTTGTGCGCATCGAGGTGGCGGACGACGGCGCCGGCATCGCCTCCGACGACCTGGAGCTCGCCGTCGAGCGGCACGCCACGTCGAAGATCGCCGTCGCCGATGACCTCGCGCAGGTGCGAACCCTCGGATTTCGCGGCGAGGCCCTGGCGAGCATCGCCGCGGTGTCGGAGCTGCGTCTCACCACCCGGACTCGCGGCGCGACCGGCGGCGCCGCGCTGCACGTTCGCGGCGGCGACGTGCTGTCGCGTACCGCCGCAGCCAGCGGGCCAGGGACCCGCGTCGAAGTCTGTGAGCTGTTCGCAGCCTCGCCCGCGCGGCTTCGGTTCCTGCGCTCGGTCGCGACCGAAGGCAGCGCTGCGGTTCGCGTCGCCGCCGACCTCGCGATATCGCACCCCCAGGTCGCCTTCACCTGCACCAACGACGGGCGCACCGTGCTTCGGACCGCGGGAGGAACGCTTCGCGAGGCGATTCGTGCGGTCATCGGGGTCCGCGCGGAGCGCGACCTTCTCGACCTGGATGCGCCCGGACCGATCGCGATCAGCGGGGCGATCTCCTCACCGCACGCGCACCGGGCAACGCGCGGCGGCCTCGTGCTCATCGTCAACCAGCGCCTCGTGCACAATCGAGCGTTGCTCGCCGCGGTCGACGAGTCGTACCGAGGGCTGATTCCCGGAGGTCGCCACGGGTACGGGGTCGTGGTCGTGCAGGTGTCTGGGGCAGCTGTCGACGTCAACGTGCACCCCGCCAAGCGGGAGGTGCGCTTCAGCGACGAGCGCGCCGTCTTCAGCGCGGTGCAGCGCGCCTGCTGGGCGACTCTCCGCTCGGCGCCCGCGCCCGGCGCCGACGGCCACGTTCCGCCGGGCCTGGCGCTCGGTGGGCTCGAGGTTCGCGATGGCGACGTCGACGTCATCGGGCGGCCCGAGTCAGACCTGCTCGGACAACCAACGGGCACCCACGCGTTGTCCGGATCGCTGCCGCGGGACACCAACAGCGCTCCGGCGCCGGCGCTCCCCGCCATGGAGGCGCTCGGCCAGGCGGGGAGTGGATTCGTGGTCGCGACCGCCGGCGACATGGTCGTGCTCGTGGATCCGCACGCCGCGCACGAGAAGGTGCTCTACACCGAGCTGCTCGCGCGCTGGCGTGAGGACCTGCCCGAGACCGCAGCGTCCCAATTGCTGCTGATCCCGGTGGTGGTGGAGTGCGGACCCGATCGCGCCGCGCGAGTTGCAGACGAACATGACTTTTTCTCGCGGTGCGGGTTCTCCATCGAGCAATTCGGGCCGGGGACGGTCCGGTGCACGGCGGTGCCGATGACGGCCGCGAATGCCGACGCGGAGGTGCTCGTCGCCGAGCTCATCGAACGCCTGGATGAGCGGGACGGCGGGATGGATGAGCGCCGGCATCGGCTTGCCGCACTGGTCGCGTGCCACGCAGCGGTCCGCTTCGGCGACCGGCTCGACGTCGTCGCCCAGCAACGGCTGCTCGATCAACTCGTGGCCACCCCTGGTGGAACGACCTGCCCCCACGGCCGCCCGTCGGTGGTCATCCTCGACGACGCCATGCTTCGGCGCGCATTTCGGCGGCCTTCGAGATGACGCTGCCCATGCTGGTCATCGTTGGGCCGACTTGCTCGGGCAAGACGGCGCTCGCGGTCGCGACCGCGCAGGCCCTCGCGCCGGCGGAGATGCTCAACGCGGATTCTCGGCAGGTACGGCGCGGGCTGCGCGTCGGCACCTGCGCGCCCACGCCGTCCGAGCTGCACGGAGTGCGCTGCCACCTGCTGGATCTCTGCGACCCGGGCGAGACCTTCACCGTCGCCGACTGGCTGATGGCGGCGCGTCGCAGCCTGGAACGCCTGGATCGCGCCGGGACCCGCGCGGTCGTCGCCGGTGGCACGGGCCTCTACGTCACCGCGCTCGTCGACGGCTTCGACCTCGCCCAGGTGCCTCCTGACCCGGTCCGGCGCGCAGACCGGGCCGAAATGGCGGCAACCCCCGAAGGCCTCGCCACGCTTGCCGCCGAGCTTCGCGCCCGCGACCCGCGCGGTGCGACCGAGATCGACCAGCGCAATCCGCGACGGGTGATCCGCGCGCTCGAGATCCTCGACGCCAAGGGCGGCTCGGTGGTCACGGCACGGCGGCACACCGCACCCCGGCCGGCGGTGATGGTGGGTCTTGACGTCGCCCGTTCGGCGCACGTCCGCTGGATCGAGCACCGCATCGCCGGCATGTTCGACAGCGGTGGCATCCAGGACGAGGTGCGCTGGTTGCTCGCCCGCGGGCTGGATCGCGCGGTCATCGGGTCCTGCGGCATCGGATACAGCGAAGCGCTCGACCTCATCGAGGGCCACATCGATCTCGAGGCGGCGATGCAGGCGACGATTCGACGGACCCTTCGCTACGCGCGAGCGCAGCGGACCTGGTTTCGTCGCGACACCAGGCTCACGTGGCTCCGACCTGACCTGATCGCCTTCGATGAGATGCTCGCCGAGGTCCTCCGGCTGGTGGCCGCTGCCGACGACAGCGATGATCGCGCCGAGGGAGCACCCTAGAGAGACCCAGAACATCCGTTTGCATTTTTTGGGTTCCCGTGCTACATTCCGGGTCGCCCAAGTTGGCTGGAGGATGTTTCAAAGCAATGCCTGACTCCCTGAACCCGCGGCAACGTCAAATCCTCGACTTCCTGAGAGATCACAGCCGCGATCACGCGTACCCCCCGACCGTCCGGGAGATCGGCCGGGCGGTGGGCCTCAGCTCATCCTCAACGGTCCAGAACCATCTCAACACGCTCGAGACCCGCGGGTTCATCACGCGCGACCCGGCAAAGTCACGGACGGTCGAGGTGGTCGACACCCAGGCTTCCCGCGGCCACAGCAAGATCGTCAATCTCCCGCTCGTCGGCCGAGTCGCTGCGGGGACGCCTGTTCTGGCCGTGGAGAACGTCGAAGAGCATCTCAATGTCGGTACGGAGATCGCCGGTGGCGACGACTCGTACGCGCTCACCGTCCACGGCGAGAGCATGATCGACGCCGGCATCCGTGACGGCGACATCGTGGTGGTCCGCCCGCAGCGTGATGCCCCCGCGAACGGCACCATCGTGGTCGCCCGGATCGAGAACGAGGAGACAGGCGAGAGCGAGGTCACCGTCAAGCGCTTCTTCCGTGAGTCTGGCCGGGTACGCCTGCAGCCGGAGAACAGCACGATGGCGCCCATCTACGCGCGCGACCTCCACCTCGAGGGTGTGGTGGTCGCCGTCATCCGTCTTTTGAAGTAGGCGCCGGAGCCGCAACCGGGGCGAGCTACCCCTGGGGCCCGCCCCCGATGTTCTCGAGCGACAGCCGGGGGAGTGAGCCGAGGTAGGCGTCGAGCGCGGCTGCGAGCTCGGAGCTCGCCTGGCCGTGCACGGTGACGCGAGTGCCACCGAGGTCGTCGGCCACGGCGCTGATGGCGAGATCCGGTCGGTTGTCGATCAGGAGGGGAACCCCCGGGAGCAGCGCGAGCGGGAGCAGCAGGATCAGCACCGGGGTCACCGCCGTGAGGATGAGCACTGCAAGAACGATCGCCAGGCCGAGGAGAACCGCGACGTCTCCGCCGTAGCGACGGCGCTGCTGCGGTCGGAGCACCAGGTAGTTGGGCCCGCGCTCGGCGACCGCGATCCCCGGCATCGGGCGCTGCGCGAACTCGCCGAGCACATCATCGGGAGGTTTCCCGGTCCGGAGCGAGAACTGGTAGGCGCGTGTTCGCAGTCGCGTGATGGTGGGGCGCATTACGTTCGCCCCATTTGTACCGCGTCGCGACAGCAGTGCGTGATCTGCGATAGCGTTGAATGCCATGGCTCGCCCGCCAGCAACCGCCGTGAACATCGATCCGCTGCTGCTCGGGCTCATCGTTCTCGTCGTCGCAGTGTGGTTGTGGGTGGCGCGCCGCTCCGCCCAGACACCGAGCCGGGGAAGGCGCGTCGCCCTCGCCGGCGCCATCGGGCTGCTCGCCCTGACCTGGATCACCCCGCTGGCGACGCTGGCCCAGCACTATCTCCTGGCGGCTCACCTGGTGCAGGTCCTGATCCTCATGGGTCCGGTGCCGGCACTCCTCCTGCTCTCACTCCCGCGCAACGCTGGATTCGCGCCCCGATCGGTGCCACTGCCGCTCCGCCTCGCCGTGCACCCGATCGTCGCCATCATCGCGGTGAACGCCGGCTTTATCGCGTGGCACGTGGCGCCCGCATACGACGCGGCGCTCGCGCATTGGTGGCTGTACGACCTGATGCAGGCGACGTTACTGCTGGTCTCGCTGCTCTTCTGGTGGCCCATCGTGACGCCCTGCTCGCCGCCGGCTCGGGCGCTCACGGGATTCGGCAAGCTCGGCTACATCGTGCTCGCCACCATCCCGCAGACGCTTGGCGGATTGATCGTGGCTCTGGCCGGCCACGTGCTCTACCCGGGATACGGATCCGGCCCCCGGCTCGTGGGCACGGACGCGATGACCGATCAGCAGGTCGCCGGAGCGAGCATCGCGCTGGTCAGCAAGATCGCGCTCTTCGCCGCGTTCTGGGTCGTGTTCATGAACCTGCTCAACAGCGGGTCCGACGGTCGCGAGGACGACGGCGGCGGGGGTGGAGGCGGGGGAGGATCGAGCCCGAGGCTGGATGCGCCCCGCCCGCGTCCTTCGGGGCTGCCGCGCTGGCTCGACGATGTCGGCGACGGCCGGACGACCGAGGAGCCGGTCCCGAGACCCGTCAGGGTGCCGGTAGGGTCAGGGTCTGGCCGGGCTTGATCGACGCGCCGCGCAGGTGATTCGCCGACTCGATCTGCGTGATCGACTGTTCGATATTCGATCCGGGGTAGTGCGTTGCCGCGATGCCCCAGAGCGTGTCGCCCGCGCGGACGATCACCCGAGTGTTCGTGGTGGAGGATCCAGCGTAGGCGACACCACCGACGACGACGAGCCCGGTGGCCGCGGAGGCCACCACAAGGGCGAGCCGCTTCGGACGGCTGAGGCGCTCTGGCGTACGCGAGAAGCGATTGGGGCCGAGGCTGTCCTGGATCACGTTCCTGCACCGAACGGATGTTCCATGGGATGACAGTACCAGGGAACGGATGTTCGAGTCAAGCGTTGGGAGCAGCGGTCGCGCCGCAGAGCACCGGTCGGATAATCCCCGGATGAGCGAGCGCGCCATCAGGGTTCGCGCCGGCGTGCTGATCTGGCGCGACGGGGAGGTGCTTCTGGTCCGGCACGAGAAGGGCGGCCGCTCGTACTGGCTCGTCCCGGGTGGCGGCGTCGACGTCGGCGAGACCATGGTCTCGGCGGCGTCGCGAGAGCTTCTCGAGGAGACCGGGTACGACGTCGAGATCGGCCGTCTTCTGCTCGTCTGCGAGGCGATCGACCCCAAGCCCGGAGGGCGGCACATCATCAACGCCGTGTACGCAGGGACCCTTCGGGGCGGCACCCTCGCCGTCGGCCAGGACGACAAGTCGCTTCGCGACGCGAGGTGGCAACCATTCGAGGCGCTTGCGGAGCTCGAGATGTATCCCCCGATCGGGGCGGATCTGCTGGCGATTTGCCGGGATGACGGCTCGGGGGCGGTGCGCGTCCTCGGCAACACCTGGCGGCCCTACGAGGGATAGGGCGGATCACGCCCGGGCAGCGACCTCCTCGAGGTAGTCGCCGAGGCGGCGGTATGCCTCGCGCTTGCGCCGATCGGTGATCTCGGTGTAGACCTTCAGCGTCTCGAGGGTGGCGTGCCCGAGCACCTCCTGGACAAGGCGCACGTCGCCATCGGTCGCCTCGAGGAGCGTCGTCGCGGCGGTGTGCCGTGCGGCGTGCGGGGTCCGCAGCTCGCTGAAGAGCTCGAACATCTCCGGATCCACTCCCATGCGTCGGCGCAACGCGCTGAGCGCCCGGCGCGCACCGTCGGTGGTCAGGCGGTTGTGCGGAAGGGCCCGTCCGTGTGGCACGTCGGCGCGCGCGACACTGATGAACAGAGCAGGGGAGGGGTCGGGCCCGCGCATCTTGAGATAGTCCTCAACTGCTGCGAAGGCGTCGTCGGTGCAGTACACAGTCCTGTATTTGCCACCTTTGCCTAAAACCCGGAACCCTTCGCGGCGGACGTCGCCGCGATCCAGGCCGCATGCCTCTGCGATCCGGCACCCCGTACTCAGGAGCAGATGGATCAAGGCGCGGTCACGCCGGTCGCGGAGCGTGTCCCTCGGCAGTGCGGCAAGCAGGCGTGGGACGTGGTCGGTCGGCACCGGGTGGGGGTCGCCGACGACGTAGCGAGGCACGGAGACCTGACGGCTCAGCTCGGCTGCGATCCAGCCTTCGTCGTAGGCATAGGCGAGAAACCGTCGTAGCGCGACCAGCGCCCGCGCACGCGATCGTGGGTTGGGCAGCACGTCGGCAAGCTCGATCTGGTAGCGGCGCAGGAGCTGGCGGTCGACCCCGGACAGGAGATCGTCGCCGAGTGGGCGGGTCCGAAGGAAGGCCACGAACTTGGCGAGGTCCTGCCGGTAGGCACGCACCGTGGTCGCGGGCCGGTTGCGCTGCACGCGCAACCAGTCGAGGAACTGTGCGACCTGGTCGGGCATCGAGTCGCTCGGACCGGGGACGTTGCCGGCCCACGCAGGTCCACGCCGTTCGCGAGGAGCCGTCGGCCGGCGGGTGGAGCGGAGCCGTGCAGCCATGGTCAGTATTATCAGGAGCTTGAGCGCGTGTGACCGATTCCGGCCTCCTCGAGAGTGAACCTGATGAAGTCGAGGGTGGCACGACGCTGATCCGGCTGCGCCCCGCCCGGGTACGCGATCGCCGAGCGGATGAGTGGGTGCCAGGCCTCGAGGTACGGACCCAGCAGCGCCCAGGCGGCGGCCTCCGGCTTGGTCACGACCTCGCCGGTGGCGAGAAGGCAGAGCGCCCGGCACATGGTCAGCACGGCGTAGGCCTGATAGACGCGCTTGAGCAGCTGTCCGGGGAATTCGAGCTGGGGCAGCCACCATTCGCGCAGGGTTGCGGCCTGGGCCTCGCGGAGCTCCCCGGCCGTCACCGGCGCCACGATCTTCCTGATCCTGGGGCCGTAGAGCGAGATGCCGTGATCGCGCAGGATCCGCTTCTGGATGATGAAGTCGGCGCCGAGCGCCTCAACCTTGAACCCCTCGTCCGGGTGCAGCTCGAGGACGGCGATGCGAGGCACACCGGACATCGCCAGCGCCTTCACGGGCACGAACGCCGCCTCGAGACGGTCCGCCCAGCGATCATCGCCCCAGCCGTGCATCGCACGATGCACCTGATGGATGCGCTCGTTCGCTGGACCGTCGGTGAGGGTGCGCGTGGTCGCGAGGACGTCGATGTCGCTCGTGCGCGGGTTGAACGCCCTCGTCGACAGGGATCCGTGGACGTACACGCCTGCCAGGTTCCTCCCGAGCGCGCTCCGCCAGGATGAGACCGCCAGGGACAGGAAGGAGCCGAGCCCGGGACCGCCTGCCCGGATGATCCGAGGGTCCATCTCCATCGCCGATACCCTAAGCCCGATCCCGGCGACGCCAGTTCATCGCAACCGGATTCGCTCAGCTCGGCTCCTGACGGGCTCGGCGCGCAACGCGCTCGAAGCGTCCCCGCCCCGCCGGCCGGACTCACAAGAGGAGAGGGCGACCGGTCACGAGCCGAGCAGCCGACGCGCGCGCTAGATCGTGAGAATATGCATTATCAGGAGCTTAACGGGTGGCGGAACGACCATGCCCGAGACCTCCCCTCGTCTCGACCGTCGCCACCTCCGCTGAGACGGGCCGGCTATCCCGCCGGGGTGAAGACGGGGATCGCCGGGGCCGCGCAGCCGGGGCAGGCCTGGGCGACCCAGAGCGTGCTGGAGCTGGACCGCCAGACGACATCGATGGCACCACCGCCGGCGAACACCACCGACGACGGGTCCGAGTACGCCGTCGCACCGAGGCCCTCGGGACCCACCAGGCCGCTCGCGGCCGTGTACAGCGACGACGCCATCAGCCCGGATGGCTCGCGCGAGTCGACAATCACCGACCCGGGTGCAAGGTCGACCACCGACGGGTTACCGGCTACCGCCTCGGTGCCGAGCGCAGCCGCTCCGGTCCAGGTCCCGCCGCTCAAGGCGCCGTGCCACAGCTCACCCGCGCTGTTCCAGAAGACGTCGATGCTCGTGCTCGCCGCGCTCACCGACGGGTCTGCCGACAGCGCGGTGGACGTCAGCCGAACCGCGCCAGACCATCCCCATGAAGCGCCGGTGTCGGCCCAGAGATCGCCCGACGTGTCCCGCCAGAAGACGGTGTCGGAACCCTGCCCCGCGCTGGCCACCACCGGGTTGCCGCCCACCGCTCCGGTTCCCAGGGGCGTCGCACCGCTCCAGGTGCCGCTGTAGCGATCCACCCACATGCCGCCGCCCGATCCCTTCCAGAAGACATCGAGCAGACCCGGTGATGGCGATACCGCGCGAGGAGCCGAGCCGAGCGGTCCCAACCCGAGCGGGATCGGCGGGGACCACGACCCGCCGCCGAAAAATCCACCCGCGAAATCCGAGTACCAGAGATTGCGATCCTCCCCTTCCCAGAACGCGTCAATCCGCCCAGGACCGGAGGAGGCGACGCTGGGATCGGACACCAGGGCCGCGGCAGCAGGGCCGGCAGCGCTGATGTCAGCCGAGGCTCTCCCCCACGTCCCATTCCGGAAACCGAGGTTCCAGACATGAGCATTGGTTCCTCGCCAGAGGATGTTGATGTCACCCGCCTGGTCGGAGACCGTCTGGGGAGCGCCTGCCACGCCCATCGCCTGGGGGAGCGCGAGGGGATTTGGGAACCCGTAGTACGGCAGCGATCGCGCGCCGCCCTGGTCCAGGTCGACGTGTCCGGGAATTCCGGGGACCACTCCCGCGTCGCTGTACTGCCACACCTGCCAGCCGGTTCCACCCCAGTTGTTTTCGGGCACCGACGGCTGGCTCACGAACCAGTTCGCGACCCACAGTGGGTCCAGAGTGAACGCCGCCGACTTGACGTTCCCGCTCCACCACGACGGTGAGCAGTAAATCGCCGGCAGCGAACCGATCGCTGCGCTGACGACGTTGACAACCGTCCGGAGGTTGGCCACGACCACCGCCTGCGACTCGTTGTCCATCGTCTCCACGTCGATCGTGGGTACCAGGTCGCCGTGCGTGAACCCCACCGACCGAAGCTGGGAGATGAGCAGATCAGCCTGGGCGGCCGGGCTCTGATTTGGTTCGAAGAACAGGTACGCGCCCGGCGTCACCCCCGAGGCCACAGCACCCCGCCAATTGGTCTGGAACTGACCGTCAGGTGACCCGGCGCCGTCGGCCGCTCTGATGTACGCGAACGAGATCCCCGAGGCCGCCACCGAATGCCAGGCAATCGACGCACCCTGATAAGCGCTGACGTCGATCCCGCGGCGCACCGTCGCCGCGCTGCCGTCCGCCGCCTGCAGAAGTCCCGTGGGCACGGCCGCCAGGAGCACCAGAGCAGTCGCGGTGGCGGTGATCCGAGACCTCACGCCACCTCCGTAGGGAGACCCACCATGGCTTGAGGATAGACACGGATGTCGAGACTCTCGGGATCGTCACCGTATCTTCATCGACCATCCGTTCAGCCTCGACGCGAACGCCGGGGGCGGGACACCCCGCCGAAAGGTTCGTCCGGTACCCTGTTGCCGTGGCTCAGGACACTCCGCGCAAGCCGGTCGGCAAACGTCCCGCTCCGGCAGGCAAGTATCCCGCCCGGCCGATCACCAAGAAGCAGCGCCGCAACATGGCGGCCGCGAGGTCGGTGGCCCTCGAGCGCCGACCGCCGTGGCAGTCGCCTACGGTCGTGACCATCTCGAGCGTCGCTGTGGTCGCGGTGGTGCTCATCGTGATCGTGCTGATCAACGCGGCAGGCGGGAACAACGCGACCGTGGCAACGCCGGTGCCGCAGTCGATCCTGTCAGCGGTGACAAACCCCAGCGCCTCGGTGGTCGACGCCGTCGGCTCCGGTCGCCAGCCTGGAGAAATGATCCGCCTCCCCGCCTCCGCGAAACTCGTCGACGCGAGCGGCAAGCCGATGGTCGTCTATGTGGGCGCCGAGTACTGTCCGTACTGCGCGGCCGAGCGCTGGGTGATGGTGATGTGGCTGTCACGGTTCGGCACCTTCTCGAACCTCCACGAGATCCAGTCGTCCTCAACCGATCTCGACCCGAACACCGACACCTTCACGTTCTACAAGTCGTCGTACACGAGCCAGTACATCGACCTGAGCACCAACGAGATCGAGGATCGGGCCCAGCAGCCCCTGCAGAAGATGACCTCGCAGGTCACGAACATCTGGACCAAGTGGAACACGCCCCCCTACACCCAGCAGGCCGGCCAGTTCCCGTTCATCGACGTCGGCGGTTACTTCAGCCTCTACTCCACCAGCTATGACCCCGCCACGCTCAAGAACCTCTCGTGGAGTCAGATAGCGGCGAAGCTCAGCAATCCGAACGATCAGGTGACCAAGGACATCGTCGGCAACGCGAACATCCTCACCGCCGCAACCTGCCTGGCCCTCGGCGACAACCCATCGAGCGTGTGCTCCTCCTCCACCATCCAGAGCATCGAACAGGGACTGAAGACGATCAAGACCCCCTCGGTCTGAGCGTTTCCGACCCGTACGCATGGCTGTGGTCACGTCCTCTGAAGTCATCAACACCGGGTATGCGGTGCTCGCGCTCGTTGCCGACGCGCTCGTCCTGCTCATCGTCATCGCCTTCATCGTTTCGCGCGCGTCGCCCGCGGCGCGGGAGCGCTGGGGGCAGCTACGCGACGGCATCACTCCCTTCGCGCTGCAGGTTGCGTGGATCGTGGCCGTGCTCGCGACCTTCGGGAGCCTGTTCCTTCAATTTGGAGAGCAGCTCAATCCCTGCGAGTTCTGCTGGTTTCAGCGCATCTGCATGTATCCGCTCTCGCTGCTGCTCGGCATCGCGTCGTTTCGCGGCGATCTCCAGGTCGCCAAGCGGTACTTCATCGGTCTCGCTGTGGTCGGCGCCGGGCTCGCCGTCTATCACTACCAGCTGGAGCGCGTCCCCGGCGAGCCGACTGTCTGCGGCAGCGCCGTGCCGTGCAACATCGCGGTCATCAATGTCTTCGGATTCATCTCGGTTCCCTTCCTCTCGATGGCCGCGTTCCTCCTCATCACGACGCTCCTGCTGGTGGCGCGCAGCCGTGGCGACGAGTACGACGATGCGGAGTTCGACATCGTCGAAGGCATTGTCGAGATCGAGCCCGGCGACGACGCCGAACCGGCGCCGGCCTAGCTCCCGACAGGCTCAGACGAGCTCGTCGAGATACCTCGGGAGCATCTGGCGCCACGTTGACCAGTCGTGGTCATACTCCGTGCCCCACGGGTCAACGCGGTTCGGGATTCCCTTGGTGCCCAGCACGTGCGCGAGCTGCCATGACTCACCGATGTTCTCCCACCGGCCTTCGCCCGACGCGAGGATCGCTTTACGGGTTTGGAGCAATCCGAGGTGCTCGCCGTTGAGGTCCGGGAGGAAGTACGAGGGCGTCGCGAAGTACAGGTCGTCGCCGGCGTTCTCGCCGACGAAGCGCGAGATGTCGTAGGTGCCGCTCATTCCCACCGCCGCGGTCACCACGTCGGGGTAGTGGCAGAGCAGCGACACGGCGTTGAATGCGCCGATCGAAGCCCCGGAGGTGATCACCGTGATGTCGGGGCTCTCGGAGTCCATGCGGATCATCGGGATCATCTCGTGACGGACGAACTCGATGAAGCCGCGTGTGATCGCGGCGCGATAGCGGGCGTCGCCCTCCTCGCGGAGCATCGCCCTCCCCGAGACGCTGTCGCAGGAGTAGATCTTCGCCCGTCCTGCCTCGAGGTGCGCACCGACTGAGTCGACGAGCCACATGCGCTCGATCTCCTCGGCGTCACCGCCGGCGGTCGGGAAGACGATGACCGGCCGGCCGTAATGGCCCCACCGCACCACCGTGACATCGCTCTCGACTCGGTTGGAATACCAGCGCTCTCGCCTCTTCATGGCCGGAAAGTCTCGCGCATCGGTGCCGGTCGACGCATCAACCTGGATAGATGAGACGGGCGTCGCCCGGGAAGAGCCAGCCGATACCACCGAGCAGCCGGTCGCGCCAGTTGATCCAGTTGTGGCCATCGAGGGCCTCGACGACACGCAGTTCGTCGCACATCCGCTCGAGCACCGGAGCCATCGCTCTATCGGGCACCGCGAGGGGCTCGAAGGCGCCGAACGTCAGGAAGATCCGCTCGGTGACCTTCTTCGGGCTGGCCCGCAGCGTGTTGACGAAGCGCACCACGGGCTCGAACACATCGCCGAACGTTCCCGGCGCAGCTGCTTCGGTGAAGCGCAACGATGGAGATTCGAGCAGGAGCGCGCCATAGAAACCGGGCGCGCGGACGGCGGCGGCGAGCGCCGCCACCCCGCCGAAGCTCGCGCCCATCAGGACCCTGCCACGCGGATCGCCACGCAGTTGCAGTGAACCCTCGATCTGCGGTACCAGCTCGCTGGTCAGGAACCGGCTGTGCGCCGCGCTCGCCCCGTACTCGCGCAGCCGGTCGCCCGGGTGCGTGAACGCGACAACGCAATCGTCAACCAGCCGCCGGTGCATGAGGTTGTCCAGCACGGTTGCCATTGACGAGAAGCGCAGGAAGTCGCCGCCGTCATGTACCACCAGCAGCGGCATCCTGCGATCGCGCCGCCTCCGCGCCGGGACGTACATGGTGACGTGAGCCTCGCGACGGAGCGCCTTGCTCGGGACTCGCAGATCGACGAGATCGCCGGACACCGCCGCCGGATCAGGGAGGGCCCAATCGGGGGTGACATACCCGTCCGCCTCCAGCACGGACTGCGAGCCGACGGGGTCGCCGACAACTCGAGGGTTGAGGGGGTCGTTCATGCTTTCCGTGGTCTCGCCGCGCCGCACCAGCAGGCGGTATTGAACGCGGGCGCCGCGGGGGAGCTCGACACTGGCATGCCAGAGATCGGTGCCCTTGAAACGGCGAAGCGGCAGCGGAATCGGGACCCCCAGGATCCGATGCTCCACGCCGACCCAATCGGCCTCCCCTCTCCAGAGGAACGTGCACGTGGGCCCGTCGACGAGCGGTATCTGGTGGTCACGAAGCAGCTGGTCGATCGCCTCCGGGGAAGTGCCTTCGCCGAGCAGGCGGGTGAGTGCCCGCTGGCTGCGGGCGGGGCCGACGGTCATGGTCAGGCCGCTTCCACTCCGCGGACGACTCGACCGTCGTCTGTGACGACTCCGACCGACCCGAGATCGGCAGGGCGACCCGCGTGCAGCTCGAGGCGATCACCGGCGTCGATGATCACGCACGCGCTGGGGGCGCAGCGGTGGGCGAGGATGGCCAGCGCCTCCGCATCGTGGGCGTGCAGCCGGGTCGCGGCGGCGGGGAGCGCCACCATCCCACGCGCGACTCCGATGCCGATGTCGTACATCTCGTCCGGGCGACCGGCGGGGTCGTCATCGTCGGCGACCACGATCCGCTCGGAGATGGCCATCGTGCCCGACGACCATGCGATCAACGGGCGCGCTTCGATCAGCGCGGCGAGGTTGAAGAGATGCAGGCAGGCGTTGAGGACACCAACATGCCCGCCGGCGATGGCGATGGCGGCACATCCGGCCACGATCTGGGCCACCTCCTCGCGATGGCGGACGATCCCGGGGCGCTCGTGCGGTGCTTGATGCATGTAGAAACGCGCGTACGCCGCCTCGATCGCCGACGCGTGCGACTGGTCGAGGGCCCGGATCGGATCGACCGCCGCAGCGATCTCCGGCCCCGCGTCTCCGGGCGCCTCAGCGAAGCGCCGGCGGATCACGTCAACGCCCGCGAGCGCATGGCGCAGTCGAAGGAGATAGACGTCGCGGAGCTCATCGAGCTGGGTTCGGAGCAGGCGTTGCGCGTCCGCATACCCGGCGTCGCTTTCGAGGACATCGAGGTGGCGACCGTAGAGGTTGAGATTGCGCGAGCCGCCCCCGAGCCGGCGGTCGACCTCGGCGTCGTTGCGCTCACCCTCCTCCCATCCGGCGGTCACCAGCGCGACCGGCCCGTCGACCCCGAATGCCTCGACCTCTGCCGCCAGGTCGATCCCGTCGAGTGGCCCGAGCAGGGTCACCTGCCTCACGACGCGCGCACGCGCACCGTCTCCCCGACCACGTTGAGCATGTGGCGGAGGGTGTCGTAGTCCGGGTGGGCCATGCGTATCCACGCATTGGCCATGTAGCCCGCCTCCACCGGCTGGGTCGGCGTGCCGCTCCCGGGCAGATGCGAGTCCAGGATCCATTCGCCGAACTGACGCTGCACGTCGTCGACGCCGTCGTAGTGGCTGATCGTGCCGTCGCGATCAGGACGCAGTGCGATCATCCCCGCAGCCCGGCGCCGTGAGAGCTGACGCTCGACGGTGTGGTGAACGATCACGTTCGCCCACTCGCGGTAGATATCGATGTCGTTACCCGCGGCGTAGAGATCCCACGCGCGAACGCCCGGCGGCCGGCATCCGATCTCACTGAAACGGAGACCCTTGGGACCGAAGAACCACTCCATGTGGGTGGCCGACGTTCCGATGCCGAGAGCGTCGATCGCGCGGAGGCCGAGCTCGCGCACCGCCGAGTAGTCCTGCACCGCGTCGACGCGGTTGGTCGCGATGAACTGCGGGCTGATCCAGCGTTCGCGCATCGCCTCGAGTACGTTCGGATAGTAGTGCGAGATGAAGTCGTAGGCCGGGTGCCCGTCGATGCAGATCGTGTCGTAGAACCCCTCGTGCCCTTCCACGAATTCCTCGACAGCGATATCGGTCGCTCCGGTGGCGCCCAGCTCCGCAAGGGCTCGGTCCAGCTCGGCATCGGAGTCGACGCGGCTCGTCCCCGAAGCTCCCGCGGCGGCCCGCGGTTTCAGGATGATGGGGTAGCCGACCGACGCGACGAAATCGCGCACCTCGGCAGCGTTGGAAGCACCCGTCGACTGGGCCGTGGGGATCCCAACTGCGCGCAGGGCCTCCTTCATCGCCGGCTTGTCGCGGCAGAGGAAGGCGGTGCGCACCGACGTGCCCGGGATGCCGCACGCCTCGCGCGCATGAGCTGCTGCCATGGTGTGCGCCTCGATGGTCGACTCGAGCGCATCGACCCACACCTTGCTCTGCGCGAAACGCACCGCATCGACCAGCGCACCGATATCCGTGACGTTCTGGATCTGCTGGTAGTGAAGCATCCAGGCGCGCAGGTCGCCGTCGAGCCAGTCTGCCGGACGCTCGCCGATCCCGATCACGTTCGCGCCGACCTCTGCGAGACCGCGCACGAATTCGCGCTGGTTCGCCGGGAATGCGGGTTCGATAAAGATGACGTTCACGCCCAGATCCTACCCGCTGGGTCACAACCCGCCCCTGCCGCCTGACTAGACTCGCCGGAACGTCCTATGGCAAACGCCGTCTTCGTCGCTCCGTTCCTGCTCCCCGCCACGGTGCGGTTCATCGCCGCGGCCGCGACGCTGCCGGACGTTCGGCTCGGCCTGATCAGCCAGGACCCGGAGGACAAGCTCGGCGACGACCTCCGCGCCGCACTTTCCGGTCACTACCGGGTGCACGACGGCACCGACGCTCAGCAGATCGCCGACGCCACCAGGGTGATGGCTCGGCACCTGGGCGGCATCGACTGCCTGCTGGGCATGCTCGAGCAGTTGCAGGTCCCGCTCGGTGAGGTCCGTGACGCCCTCGGCATCCGGGGGATGGGAGCGGAGGTGGCGCGCAATTTCCGGGACAAGGCGCGAATGAAGAACGTGTTCGAGGCGAACGGGGTCCCCTGTGCCGGTCATCGCCTCGTCCATTCAGCCGGCGAGGCTCGCTCAGCGGCCGCGGCGCTCGGCTACCCGCTGGTCGCCAAGCCGCCCGCCGGCGCCGGGGCGCGCTCGACCTTCCGGATCGACGCCGGCGGTCAGCTCGAGGCGTGGCTCGCCGCCGATCCGCCGGATGAGCTGAACCCGGTGCTCCTGGAGCAGATGGTGAGCGGCGCCGAGCACAGCTTCGACAGCGTGCTCATCCATGGCGAGCTTGTCTGGCACTCGATCTCCCGCTACCTCCCGACTCCGCTGGAGGTGCTCGAAAACCCGTGGATCCAGTGGGCCGTACTCCTGCCGCGGGACATCGCGGGAGCGGAGTTCGATCCCATCCGCGCTGATGGGCTGCGCGGTCTGCGGGCCCTCGGACTCCGGACCGGGCTCACGCATATGGAGTGGTTCCGGCGCCCCGACGGCGACATCGCCATCAGCGAGGTGGCCGCCCGCCCACCGGGAGCGCAGTTCACCTCATTGCTGTCGTACGCTCACGACGTCGACATGTACGCGGCGTGGGCGCGCCTCGAGATCTTCGGCGAGTTCGCGCCACCCGAACGCCGCTATGCGGTCGGCGCCGCGTACCTCCGCGGTCAGGGGAACGGGGCCGTCGTCGCCATCCACGGCCTCGACACGCTGCAGCGCGAGCTTGGCGATCTGGTCGTCGAAGCCCAGCTCCCCCATCCGGGACAGTCGCCTTCGGGGACCTACGAGGGCGAAGGCCACGTGATCCTCCGGCATCCGGAGACCGCCGTCGTCGAAGCCGGCTTGCGGCGCGTCGTCGAAGTCGCCCGTGTTGAGATGGGTGACGGGTCGTGACCTCGACGGTACTGATGATCTCGCCGGGGTACCCCGCCGAGATGCCGTTTTTCACGCGAGGGCTCGCTCGGGCCGGGGCACGGGTCATCGGCGCCGGTGACCAGTCGATCGCCGCACTTCCGGACATGGCCCGGGACCACCTCGCCGCGTACTGGCAGATCCCGTCGTTCGCCAACGAGGACGCGATCGTCCACGAGGTGGCTCAGCGCGCCGCCGGCGTTCACATCGACCACGTCGCGTCGCTGTGGGAGCCGACGATGGTGCTCGCCGCGCGCCTTCGCGAGGCACTCGGCATCCCCGGGATGACCGTCGAGCAGACCCTCCCCTTCCGTGACAAGGAGCGGATGAAGCAGGTGCTCGACGCCGCGGGAATCCGCACGCCGCATCACTACAGATGCACGACCGCGACAAGCGTTCGCGAGGCCGTGTCGCGCATCGGCTATCCGATCATCGTCAAACCGATCGCCGGTGCGGGATCCGCCGACACGTACCGAGTCGACAGCGCCGTGGAGCTCGAGAACGTGCTGCCGAAGCTCGTATGGCTCGACGAGGTCAGCGTCGAGGAATTCGTCGAGGCGTCCGAGTACACGTACGACACCATCTGCGCCGGCGGAGAGGTGCTCTTCGACAACGTGGCCTGGTACCGGCCGCGTCCGCTGATCGCGCGACAGCTCGAGTGGATCAGCCCGGTGACCATGGTGCTGCGCGATATCGACGCACCCGAGCTCGCGAGTGGTCGCGCGATGGGACGCGATGTCCTGCGAGCCCTCGGATTCCGTGACGGGTTCACGCACATGGAGTGGTTCCGGCGCGACAACGGCGAAGTGGTGTTCGGCGAGATCGGCGCGCGTCCCGCCGGCGCGCGGACCGTCGACGTGATGAATTTTGCGAACGATGTCGACCTCTTCCAGCAGTGGGCCGAGGCGCTCGTCCACGGCCGGCTGTCCGAGTCGATCGATCGCCGCTACAACGCCGCGTCCATCTTCAAGCGCGCGCAGGGACAGGGCCGGATCACGCACATCGAGGGGCTTGCACGCCTCCTTTCGGAATGCGGCGAGTGGGTGTGCGCGATCGACCTCCTCCCCATCGGCGCGCCACGTCGCGACTGGCTGATGACGCTCATCTCCGACGCGATGGTGATCGTCAGGCATCCCGACCTCGGTTCGTGCATCGAGATCGCCGATCGGTTTGCGACCGAGCTGCAGATCTACGCCGGCTGAGACCCGGTCAGTCTCCGGCGGTGACCGCCTGCTTGCCCACGGTTTCGAGAACCGCGCCGCGCGGCGCCGGCATGTCGGCATGCAGCTCCGCGATCAGGCTGTCCACGACATCCGCGAGCGAGCCTCCCGCGGCGACGATCTCACGCTGCCGGATGTAGCTCGAACCTCTGTCCATGATGTCGATGGCCCCTCGCAATTCGCTGGCGCAACCGAGGCGTGCGGCCACGGGGGTCAGGTCCTCGACGAGCTCGCGAATCGCCTGGCGCAGCGGGACGGTGGTGCCGCCCTCGTCGACGATGATCGAAGCGTCGAGACCGTGCCGGGCGGCCCGCCATTTGTTCTCGCGTACCAGCCATGCGCGTGGTGTGGGGAGCGTGTACCCGCGGTCGATCATGGAGTCGAACTGGTGCACGAGGCACTGACTCAAGGCTGCCATCACGCCCACCTCGCGCAGTGTCGGGATGCCGTCACAGACACGGATCTCGACAGTACCGAAGCCCGGATGCGGGCGGATGTCCCACCACACCTCACGGATCGTCTTGATGGTGTGCGATGAGATCAAGGTGTCCATCAGCTGCTCGAACTGGGGCCAGCCGCTCAGGATCCACGGCGGACCCGCAGTCGGCAGACCTTCGAACACCTTGGACCGCCACGACGCCATACCGGTGTCGTGTCCCATCCAGTACGGGCTCGACGCCGACAGGGCGAGGAAATGTGGGATGTAGGCGGAGAGCGCGTTGACCATCGCGATCGCCTTCTCGCCGCTGCGCACCCCCACATGCACGTGGATGCCGAAGATCTGCATCTGTCTCGCCGGCCACTGCATGTCATTTACGAGCCGCAGGTATCGCGGATCGGGGCTGATCTCCTGGAGCGCCGGATCGCTGAACGGATGCGTGCCAGAGCAGATGAGCTCGAGGTTGCGCGGCGCGGTGTGCTCGCGCAACTCCGCCATGGTTGCGGCGAGGTCTGCCTGCGCGTCCGCCGCGGTCTCACAGATGCCCGTGATGATCTCGACGGTCGACTGCAGCAGCTCCTTCTTTGCCTTCGGGTGACCCGCTTCGCCGTGCGGCGCGCCCATCTCGCCAAGGATTTCGTGGGCGCCGCGCACCAGCTCGCGGGAATCGCGATCGATGAGCTCGAGCTCCATCTCCACACCGACCGTCGGCCGTGGGCTGGAGACGAACTCGATGTGGGTCATGAGGGATCCACTCTACGCCGCCGCCACACGTTGATCGTGGGCCCACGCAGCCAGGAGGCCGCGGAAGTGCGCGATGAACTCTTCGTGCTCGTGGGGCGGGAAGGTGTTTCGGACGGTGTCCACGATGATCCTGTCGAAGTCGGGGCTCTCGACCCACGCCACCGAAAGCTCGTCGATGTGCGCCAGGTGCCGCTCGCAGAACTCGTGATACCTGTCGACGTCGAGCTGCTTGTCAGCGAGCTTCCGGTACCCGGCGAGCTTCTCGTCGTAGCTGAGATCGGCACGATCAGCGATCGCGTAGTACGCCTCGGTGTCGAGGTCGACGGTCTGCAGCCGGCCGGTCACGCAGCAGAACACGACCCACTTCAACAGGCTGCGAATTGCCCAGGGGAAGTAGTAGTGGAGGCTTGTCAGCGCGAGGTCGGGCGTCGCATTCGCGTAGTCGATGGGATAGACGTCATCGCCACGGATCAGCGTTTCGCAGCTGTTGAGCTCCCACCGGAAGAACGCGTTGACGGTGCGCAGAATCGTCAGAACCTCGTCCCCGGCGCGGGGCGTCAGGAAACTGTGATCCACGGAGTACCGATCGTGCATGGGCTTGTCCGGATGGAAGCGCAGCACGATCGACTCGGCACCGATGCCGAGACTGCGGGCGAATACATCGTATCCATCCACGGACGCCTGGAGGTGCATGAGCCGCTGCTCTGACTCGTCGTAGGCGCGGTACAGCGTTTCGGTGTTCTCGATGCGACTCACACCGACCCACGCGCCACCGTCGAATGGCTTCATGTACAGGGGCATGCCGACCGCGCGAGCCACCGCCTCGAGGTCGAAGTAGCGGATGTAGCGCTGCGCGGTCCCTGCGAAACGTGGATTGTCCGGGGGCGTCTTGTTGGGGAGCATCCAGGTCTCCGGGACTTTCAGCCCCAGGCGGATCATGGCGCAGTAGGCGGCGTGCTTCTCCATCGCCTGGAAGGTGAAGGGGTTGTTGAGCAGATGGACATGGTCCATGAGCACGACCTTCTTCAACCACTCACGGGGCATCGGGTACCACCAGCCCAGGCGATCGATGACCAGCGAGTGGCGCGGCTTCATGCGCAAATCGAAGGGCTCGATGGTCACCCGCTCCGTGGAGAAGTGATGCGTCTCTCCTCCCTCGCGCACGGCGAGATCGGCCCGGCCCAGCAACGCCTCGAACGCCGCCGGCCAGTCCTCCTCCACCCCGAGCAACATGCCGATGAGATGGGACCTGGGCATCGTGGATGGGAGTATTGCAGGCCCCGTGACGGCCGGTCAGGTCCTCGCGGGCCGGTTCGTCCGCTGGCGGGACGGCGTCGCCGGGTCGGGGGTGCGTTGCTCGAGCGTCGCCTCGATGCGGAGGGTTCGCTCGAACGCCGCCCAGACCGCATCGCTCACCACAGTGCGCAGACCGCCGCGCTCGAGCTGATAGAGGGCTTCTGCCGACGTACCGCCGGGTGAGGTCACCATGTCGCGCAGCTCCGCCACATGCTTGCCGCTCTGGAGCGCGAATTCCGCGCTCCCCTGCATGGTGTCAAGCACGAGCTCCCGGGCGATGTGGCGGGGAAACCCGAGATGGACGGCCGCGTCGGTCAACGCCTCGATGAACAGGAAGATGTAGGTGGGGCCGGTCCCGCTCACGGCTGTTGCCATCGCCACCTGGCGCTCGTCGTGCACCTCGAACTCGCGACCGAGCGCGGTCAGCATGGCCCGCGTCCGAGCCTTTCCCACCTCGTCGACGCTCTCGGTCGCGTACCACACCGTGACTCCGCGCCCGATCTGCGCCGGGGTGTTGGGCATGGAGCGCACCACCGCGGGGTGGTCGAGGCCGTCGCCGAGAGCCGTGGTGGTCGCACCCGCGATGATGCTGATCACCAGCTGCGCCGGTTGCAGGGCACCCCGCAGCTCGGCCATGACCCCGCCGAGCATCTGCGGTTTGACCCCGAGCAGGACGACGTCGGTGTCCTTGACTCCCTCGGAGTTCGCCGCCGCGACATTGACGTGATACGTGGCCGCAAGCACTTCGCGGCGCGGCGCGCGTGGGTGCGTGCAGATGACATTGCGCGCCGCAACCAGGTCACGTTCGAGGAGGCCGGCCAGCATTGCCTCGGCCATCACGCCGGCGCCGACGATCCCAAGCCGTATGCCCCGGAGGCTCTCCTCGCTCATGTGACGGCACACCATACCGCCAACGATTCACCGGCGGGTTCCGCGAGGCATGACATGATCGATACCGGATGAGTCAGCTCCCCCCACCGCCTGACGACCGCCCACCGGTCTACCAGTGGCTGCCTGACAGCTCGATCACAACCTCGAGCGACAGCGCGTCATGGTTGCCACCGCCCGTACCTGCGCGCCCCGGGCCCCCGCAGCAGCACAGTCCGACCGCACCGCGCGAGCAGCGCCGCCGCCGCGAGGGCATCGCCGGCGGCATCGCCGCGGGGCTGTTCGCGTTCCTGAAGTACGGGCTCTTTCTTGTCAAGTTCGGCACTTTCGGTCCGACGCTCATCACCATGCTCATCGCGATCTGGTTCTACACGCTCTTCTTCGGGCCGGCATTCGCCATCGGCCTCGTGGTCCTGATCCTGGTCCATGAGCTCGGGCATTTCATCGTCGCGAGATGGATGGGGCTGCCCGCCCGCCTGCCCATCTTCATCGGCCCACTCGGAGCGGTCACCAGCCTGCGCCGTTCGCCGGGTGACGCCGGCAAGTCGGGCATCATCGCCCTCGCCGGCCCGGCACTCGGCACCGTCGCAGCACTCCTCTGCTTCCTGCTTGCCGGCGCGGCGACACCGGGGTACTTTCGCTACCTGCTGCTCGCGCTCGCGTTTTTCGGGTGCTTCCTCAACCTCATCAACCTGATCCCCGTCGGCTTTCTCGACGGTGCCAAGGTCGCCGACGCGATCCCGAAGTGGATGAACGTGGTCGGACTGCTGGTGGTCGCCGCAGTCGTGCTGCTGTTCGGCAATCCCATCGGACTGATCTTTCTTGTGCTCGGCATCTTCCATACCATCGGCAGGTTCCGCAGGAGCAACCAGATGACCGATCCCGCCCAGGCCGCTGCCTCTCGGCGTCTCGGGCTCGGCGCTGCGTACGTCGGCATCCTGGTGATCGCCGCGGCGGGGATGTCGATCGCCAACACGACGATCGTCAACAGCAATACGGTTCCCGGCGTGAACCAGAGCACCGGCACCACGGTTCTCTAAGGCGCCGGCGTCGCCTTCGCCGGCGCCTCGCAGCGCGGAAATGGGAATGCGACGGAGTTGTAGAGCGCGGAGTAGACGTCGAGCTGACTGCTGTCCTGGTAGTTGAAGCCGATCAGCATCGCGTGGGTCGAGTCCATGGAGAGCCGGATCTCGGCGTAGAGCGGCTGGCGCGGAACCGGAATCGGTGCGTTCGTCGGACCCGAGTACGAGGCGTTCTTCGTGTAGTACGCGAGCGTGCCGGTATAGCCGCACACCACCACCGGAGCAGAGCTCGTGGGCACGTATCCCAGCAACCCCGGTGCGCCGAAGGACTTGAGGCTGGTGCCGGTGTTGAGCACCGCGCTCTCGGAGGTCCCCGACTGGGGTACGAAGAGCGCTCCAATCGTCTCCACCTGGAACCCCCACGACTGCGGGTAGAGCGCCGACACGCCGTCGGCTTGTGAGAACAGGTTGAAGGTGCCTGCCGCGGTGAGCGTGGGGTCGGCGACCACCCACCCGGCCAGCGTCCGGCCCTGGACTCGGAACCAGCCTCCGCCGCCGCTCTGATACTCGAGCACGGTGAACGACCTTCCCTGCGAGAAGCCGCCGATGACGTTGGTGGAGCCGAGCACCGGAGTGGAGTGAACCCGAAGACCGAGAGGGCTGAGCACGGTCCTGGTGCTGCCGACGATCAGCGGAGTTGGGCTCGGCGTCGCGGTCGTCGCGATCGTGGGGGTTGCCGGCGGTGTCCGCGACGGGCTCGACGGCACCCCCGCGCATGCAGCCAGCAGAACGGTCGCACCTGCCGCCAGCACCGAGGCGGCCGTGGCGGGAAAGCCGCCTCGGGTCAGGCGGCGAGCACGTGCAGGCATCCCGCCACCGAGGCGGCGATGGCTCGAAGGTCGTAGCCACCCTCGAGAAGCCATAAGGATCGTCCCTCGCAATGCTTGTCGCTGAGGGTTCGCACCCGCTCGGCGATCGCCGTGTAGGTCGCGTCCTCGAGGCGGAGCTCCGCCAGCGGGTCGTCGCGGTGGGCGTCGAAGCCGGCGCTGACCACGACCAGTTCCGGATCGAAGGCAGCCACCTCCGGAAGCACGACGGTGTCAAACAACTCGAGCCAGCGGGTGGCACTGGTCCCGGGAGGGACCGGCACGTTCACCGTCGTTCCCGAGGCGCCCGGGTCGCCGCGGTCGGATGCGTGTCCCGTGCCGGGGTACCAGGGAAACTGGTGCAGCGAGGCGTAGAGCACCGACGGATCGGCGTAGAAGATGTCCTGGCTGCCGTTGCCGTGATGCACGTCGATGTCCACGATCGCCACCCGCCTCGCACCTGCGTTCTGGGCGGAGCGCACCGCGATTGCGGCGTTGTTGAAGAGGCAGAAACCCATCGGCAGATCCGGCGTGGCGTGATGCCCGGGCGGCCGGACCACTGCGAAGGCAGATCGTGTTTCGCCTTGCATGACCGCTTCGGCCGCGCGCGACGCGCACGCCGCTGCGTTGAGCGCAACGACGTACGAATCCGCGGTGCAGTACGTGTCGGGGTCGAACCAGCCGCCGCCCTTGACGGCGAGTCCCTCGACACGCCGCACCTCGGCCTCGGTGTGGACGAGCAGTGGCAGTGCGCGACGCCCCGCCGGAGCGTCGAGCCACGGCAGCGAAGCGAGGTCGTCCTCTGCGGCGATGCCGTCGAGAATCGCGTCCACACGATCGGGTCGTTCCGGGTGTCCCGGGCTTGCGTGCGCCGATTGGTCGTCGTTGCGGATGAGTGCGAGCGGGACGGTCACACGTGTGCAACTTCGGCACGGATGTGCTCGATACGCGCGCGGAACCCGCGCGCAGCGTGTGCAGCGCCTTCCGGCGCGGTCGCGATGCCCCGGCTCACCGAGATGATCGCGCCGCGTCCGCGGGCATCGAGGCCGGCGCTGACGGATTCCTCGAGCGCGCCACCCTGGGCTCCGACCCCGGGGAGCAGCAGGGGCGCGTCGGGTGCCGCCCTCCTGATCTCGGCAACTGCCTCGGGGCTGGTTGCACCAACCACGAAGCCGACCGCTCCGCCCGGGTCCCACCCGAGCCCGAGCTCCACGATCCGGGCGCTCACCCGCATGCCCGATGCAAGTTGCTCGTCGAGCAGGTCGACGGCGCCGGGGTTGCTGCTCCGGGCCACCAGCAGCGCGCCTCGATCCTCGCGCTCCAGGAATGGCATGACCGAGTCGCTGCCCAGCAGCGGGTTGACGGTGACGCAGTCGGCGCCGAGCACATCGAAGAGTGCTCGCGCGTACGCCCGGGCGGTGTTGCCCATGTCACTCCGCTTGGCGTCGAGGATGAGGATGCGATCGCCTGGGATCCGAGCTCGCAGGCGCTCGAGGATCGCGTATCCGGAGGATCCAAGCTGTTCGAAGAACGCCAGGTTCGGCTTGAAGGCGCAGACGTGTTCGACCGTCGCGTCGATGATCTCCAGGCAGCGGTGCTCCGCTTGCGCGGCGCTCGCGAACCCGTCTGGATCGAGTCCGCAGCAGAGCAGCGAACCTGAGGCATCGACGCACGCGTCCAGGCGTGCGGCGAAGGTCACGGTGCTACCAGACCTCCCTCGACGTGCTCGGCTGAATCGCTCCCTGGTCGACGCGCGGCGAGTACGGCATCTCGATTCGATCCTTGTACTTCGACGCGCAGTTCGGACAGACGCGAGCCATCCGGCCATCGAGGATCACCGCGGCGAGACGGAAGATCGGTGTCTCCTCTCCGTCGCAGTCGCAACGAGCTGTCACCGCCATCAGTACTGCGATATTGCCACGGAAGTGCGCCTAACCGGCAGCCGGAACCGGTATCGGATTCGCCGGCCGCGGGGGCGGCACCCGCCGCGAAAGGCGTGCTCGCTCGCTGATGTGACGCACCATCTCGACTGCCTCGTGCTCGTCACGGCAGCGCGCGGATGCCTGCCAGCGGCGGCCTGCAGTATCGACGTCGACGGTCGCGACATGAAACGTGCGTTGCAGCGGCCCCGATTTGAGGCGCACGCTCTGCACCTTGACGAGCGGAACGATGATGGTCGACATCTGTACGCGTCCTGTGCGCGCATACACGTATCGCTGCCCGAACCACGCGGCGAGGAAGTGAAAGGAGAGTGGCGCCTTGAGGCGCGCGCGTGAGGGAGGACCCGCGTCGGGCGGCGGATTCGGATGGGCATCGGGCATGACGCGCGCGAGCAGCCACAGCGCCTGGTCGCGCGACGCCACGGGGATGAGCGTCCTCGCCACCTGCTGAGCGTCACGATCGGCTTCGCGGGAGACGCTCTGGCGCGCGACGTCGACCTCGAGACGCGCCCATCCGAACGCGCGCCAGAAGAACGGCTCGACGACGCGGACCGCCTGGATGCGGCCGTAAGGGATCGTCTCGTGGCGGCGCTGAAGCAGACCGCGGTCGAGCCGGACACCGTCACCCGCCTCGCTGATCGTGAAATCGAAGTCCTCGTTGAAGGCACGGGCGACCCCGAGTCCGCTGACGACGAGAACGGTGACGGCGCTCCCGAGCGCGCCCGCTCCCACGATCGGGGCTGCCGCGATCGCGAGCACGGCGGCGACGGCGATGAGGATCGGCCCGAGGACCTGGGAGCGCATCAGGAGCGCGGGCAGCAGCAGCCCATTCTGGACGTGCAGCAGCGGCATCGCGGCCGGTTCGGGGGTCCCCACCTCGAGTCCATGCGCAAGTGCGAGCAGCCGAGCGCGCACGACCGGTGCCTGGGCTGCGGTCAGATACGCGAGCCTGCCGTGCTCAGCGCCACGGCCTGCGGAGACCACGCGCACCTCGGCCAGGCCGAGGAATCGCCCCGAGAGCGGGGAGATCACGTCAACGGCCTGGATCCGCGCGAGCGGGATCCGGAGCGACTGGCGCCGGATGAACCCGGTCTCGATCTGGAGGTTGCCTTCGGCGATCCTCCATCGGGTCACCAGCCAGGAGATGAACCCGCCGACGCCGCCCAGGAGCAGCAGTCCGAGGTAGATGATGAGTGAGATCGGCAGACCATCATCACGGTGTAATCCGGGTTGCTCGGCGATCGACGGTACGGCGATGACGAGCACGCCGATCAGCACCCTGCCGAAGCGGACGATCGGCGACAGCGGGTGCAGCCGGCGCCAGGTCTCGCCGACCTCGAGCGGCGCCGACGCGGGTATGGGGGGCGGCAATGCGCTCACAGGCCGGTGGCCTTCGCCTCCCC
>JBAPOS010000232.1:0-10306 GCA_049279755.1 Candidatus Dormiibacterota bacterium
CTCCTCGACCGCGCCCACGATCACGAAGCGCCGTGCACCGGCGCGCGGCTGCCGGCTCACCGCGGCGATGGCGGTCGCGAGGGGCCCCTTGGCGTCCACGGCCCCACGTCCGTGGAGCAGATCACCGTCACGGCGGACGTCGATGTGCCCGGGGACGGTGTCCAGGTGACCGACCAGGGCGATCGTCTCCGGGCCGTCGCCCCACCCTGCGACGACGTTGCCCGCGGCGTCGACGTCGACATCGAACCCGGCGTGCAGGAGGCGCGAGACGAGCAGCGACGCAACCGCGTCCTCCTCGCCGCTCAGGCTGGGCACGGCGAGCATCGCGCTCAGCAGCTCCGCGACGTCGATGCGCGTGCCGGTAGCGACGCCTGATGCTGTTGCCACCTCAGCCACCCACGACCACCGGCGCCCCGCGTGCGACCTCGCGAACGTGGTCGGCGACGCGTCCGGGGATGTCGACGCCGGTGACGTCGATCGAATTCTTGAACTCCATGGTCGCGTTGACCTCGCTGACGACCAGGCGATCGCGGTCCTCGAGCAGATCGATGGCGAGCACGCCGCCTCCCACCGCCGAAGCAGCCTCCAGGGCCAGCCGGCGCAAGGTTCCGTCGATCGGGCAATCGCGAGTGGTGGCGCCACGGGCCGTGTTGGTGACCCAGTGGTCTGAGTCGCGATAGATGGCGCAGATGACCTCATCGCCGACCACGAACGCGCGGATGTCGCGCCCGGGCTTGTCGATGTGCCGTTGGATGTAGAAGACCGAGTGCTCAGGACCTCCGAGCACGGCCTTGTGCTCGAACAGCGCTTCGGCGGCATCGCGATCGTTGAGCTTCGCCAGCAGCCTGCCCCACGACCCGGTCACCGGCTTGACCACGACGGGGTATCCGAGCTCCTCGGCGGCGCGGAGCGCTGCGTCGGGGGTGAACGCGATCGCCGTGGCCGGCACCGGAACACCCGCCGCGGCGAGCGCAGCCGACGTGTCGAGCTTGCTGGCGCAGACGGCGCCGACTGCATAACGGTTGACGGTGGGCACACCCCACGATTCGAGAACCCGCGTCACCGCGAGCCCTCGGGTTTGCGAGATGCTCCGCTCGAGCACCGCATCCCACGGCCTGACGGGCTCCGCGAGGGTGAAGGTCTGGTCGCGGTCATCAACGATCTCGACATCGACGCCGCGATACACGAGGGCATCGCGAAGCAACTTCTCCTCGACGCGGATTCGTGAACACAGCAACCCGACGCGCATCCGATCACTCACCCCAGTCGACTTCTTCGGGCGGGGCGAGCACGAAGCGTGGCGGATCGAGGCCGACCACCTCGAGCTCCGCGTTGCACTCGGGGCAGGTCACGACCTCGCCGCGCTCGACGTCAGCGTCGACGGCTACCCGCGCGTCGCATTCAGGACACACGTCGTTCCTCCTCGAGTGCAGGCCAGCCGCCGTTCCTGATCAGATCGACCAGCGAGCCGGCTTCGATGATGCGCAGCGCGACGCCCGACGGCGGTTCGCCCTGCAGGGTCGACGTCGCCGTCGTGATCGTCCCCGTGAGCGCGTCGACGGACACCCGGTCGCCGTCCCGGAGAACACGGTGCGCATCCACGCAGCGGATCACCGGCAGGCCGATGTTCACCGCATTGCGATAGAAGATGCGCGCAAAGCTGGCCGCGACCACCGCCGCGATGCCATTGCGCTTGATGGAGAGCGGCGCGTGTTCGCGCGAGCTGCCGCAACCGAAATTGCGCCCGGCCACGATGACGTCACCGGGCTCCACGGTTTCGACGAAGTCGGGCCGAGCCTCGATGAGGCAGCTGCGCCGCAGTGCGTCGGGATCGGTGGTGACGTTGTACCGCCCGGGCATGATCGCGTCGGTGCTGATCCCGTCGCCGAGCAGGAAGACACGGCCGCTCATGCGACAGCCTCCAGCGTGGCCGGGTCGGTGATCGCGCCTGTCAGGGCGGATGCGGCTGCCACCGCCGGCGACGCCAGGAAGATCTGCGCATCCGGACTGCCCATGCGACCTGGGTAGTTGCGATTGCTCGTCGAGAGCACCCGCTCGCCTGGGCCGACCACGCCGTGCTGGCGACCCAGGCATGGCCCGCATCCGGGATTCAGGACGAGCGCACCTGCTCGGGCGAAGATCTCGATGTAGCCGGCGCTGAGTGCATCGAGGTATACCCCGCGCGACGCCGGCACGATGATGGTCCGCGTGGTTGGATGCACCGTGCGACCGGAGAGGATTGAGGCGGCGATGGCGAGGTCGCTGAGGCGACCGTTGGTGCAGCTGCCGATGAAGACCTCGTCGAGGGGTGTGCCTGAGACCTTGTCGATGTCGTGCACGTTGTCGATGCTGGGGTGCACCGCGACCTGCGGTCGCAGCTGTTCAGCGTCGACGTCGAGCGTCTGCACGTAGCCGGCACGGATCGGGTGCAGGTCGATGGGCTCACCGCCGGAGTGGGCGAACGTGACTGCGTCGGGCTCCACGATCCCGGTCTTGGCGCCGAAGTCGGTGCTCAGGTTGCACAGGGTCAGCCGCTCGTCCACACTCATCGCCGCGACCGCGTCGCCTCCCCATTCCACCGCGCAGTAGTCGGCACCGTCGGCTCCCATCCGCGCGATCACGTGCAGGGCAAGGTCCTTCGCGTAGACGCCGCTGGGAAGCGCCCCGTGCACCTCGATGCGGATCGTCTCGGGGATGCGGAACCACGTCTTTCCGGTGGCGAAGACCACGCCGATGTCCGTCGAGCCGAGGCCGGTCGCGAAGCACCCGAGACCCCCGTAGGTCGTGCTGTGTGAGTCGGCGCCGACGACGATGCCGCCCGGGCGCGCGAGCCGCCGATCGACCATCACCTGGTGGCAGATGCCCTCCGCGAACAGGTTGGTGATCGAGTGCTCGACGCAGAACTCGCGGATGACTCGGTGCAGCTCAGCGGCGGCAACTGTGTTGGCGGGCATGACGTGGTCGAAGTTGAAGACGATGCGCGTGGCATCCCAGAGGGGCAGGTCGAGACTTCTGAACGCCTCGATGGCGAGCGGCCCGGTCACGTCGTGAGCCATGGCGACGTCCACTTCGGCGATGACGGTGTCACCGGCATGGACGGGGCGACCCAGGCGGCGGCTGAACAGTTCCTCGGTCATGGTTCCCATCTCGATCCCCTACGCCTGAGCCCAGCTGACGATCAATTCATCGAGCGTCGCGACATCGAGCGGGCCGTCATCGCCACGGCGCTTCACCTCGGCGGTGAGGCTTCGCAGACGGTCGTCGTCGAGACGAACGCCGAGCGCCGTGGCACGATCGCCGATCGCGTGCCGGCCGGCGAGCCGGTGCCCGGCGAGAATGCTGCGCTCTCGCCCGAACCGCGCCGGATCGAGGACCTCATAGGCGCCCGGATCGACGAGCACCGCCTTGGTGTGCATTCCCGCCTTGTGGTGGAAGGCGGTCGGCGCCGTCACCGCCGCGTTGAACGGCACGGTGATCCCGAGCATCTCCGCGAGCATGGCATCGAGCTCAGGGAGCATCTCGAGGCGGTAGTGCTCGACGAGCTCGGGCTGGACGGTCACGAGCCTCGCCATCATTGCGGACAGCGGCACGATGCCGTTGCGTTCCCCGATGCCGAGGATGGTCGTGTCCACGTGGGTCGCACCGGCCTCGAGTGCGGCGAGCGCATTTGCCACCGCACACCCGGTGTCGTCGTGAGCGTGGAACTCGATGTCACATCCCACGTTGCGCCGTACGAGCGAAACGAGATCGTGGACCTGCGGTGGGGTGGCGACCCCGACGGTGTCGGCGAGTCCGACGCGATCAACGCCGGCGCGGTCGATGGCGCGGTAGATGCGCACCAGGTCGTCGGGATCGGATCGAAACGAATCCTCGGTGCTGAAGCGTGCTTGACGCCCTGCCCCGCGGATCTCGCCGACGACTGACGTCCCGATCTCGACGATCTCGTCGATGCTCATCCCGTGTGAGACGGGCCGGAGGCGCGACGACGTGGCGATCAGGACGTCGACGCCGTCCACGCCGGTGTCGAGGGCGAGTCTCGCGTCGTCGAGGTTGCATCGAACATGCGTGAGCAGGCGAAAGCACCGCTCGGTACGAGCCAGAGTTCGAAGATCGGATTCGGATTGCGGTGACGCCACCGGTGAGGTGAGTTCCATGTAGTCGACGCCGAACCGGTCCAGCGCGGCTGCGATCGCCAGCTTTTCTTCGACGGTGAAATGGGCGAGCGCGAACTGCTCGCCCTCGCGAAGCGTGCTGTCGATGATGCGGAACGAGGTGATGCTCATGTCTTCCGAAATGTGCTGGTGGACAAAAGAAAAGAGCCCCTTCGAGGAAGGGGCTCTTCGCGAAATCTGATCCGGGCTAACTGGTCGCCGTCACTTCATCCGTGCGCAGAGGAACCCACTCCTCGGGAGCGAGACGGCTTTTTTGGCAAGGCGCACGGTGGTCTGCACGACGGTTGAAGCCTAACAGCGCTCGATCCGTCGCGTCAACAACCTATCCTTGCGCCAGCCATGCAGAACACGCCGGCAGCGTCCTGATCACTCCGTGTCGAGGTTCCTGCGCGCGTCACTCGGCGCCGACTTCGGATACACACCAGGCGAGCAGCCGCCGGACGCTGAGGGCTGGTTGAAGCTCAACAGCAACGAGTCCCCGCTGCCGCCCTCGGCGACCGTGGCTGCGGCTGTGGCGCACGCGGCCGCAGACCTGGCCCGGTATCCGAGCCCGGTGGCCGAGCCGCTGCGGAGCGCGCTCGCAGGTCTGCACGGCCTCAAACCGGATCAGGTGTTCGTCGCCAACGGCGCCGACCAGGTGCTCGACTGCTGCTTTCGAGCCTTCGCGTCGCCCGGCGCCACGGTGGTGCGGACCGAGCCGGGATACTCGCTGCTCCCGGTGCTGGCGGCGCTTTTCTCGGTCCGCGACGATCCGGTGGCGCTCGAGCCCGCGGGCTCCCTGCCGCCGGGGTTTGCACGGCGCCCGGCCGCGCTGCGCGTCGTCGTCAACCCGAATTCTCCGACCGGGCACTGGATCGAGCCCGCGGCGCTCGAGGCGGCGCTGCGTGATGCCGAAGGCATCGTCGCGATCGATGAGGCCTACTGTGATTTCGCGCCGGCGTCGTGCATTCCATCTCTTGGCGCGCATCCGAACTGGTTGATCATCCGGACCCTCTCGAAGTCGCACGCCCTCGCCGGACTTCGCGTCGGCTACGCGCTTGGCGACCGAGCGCTGATCGCCGACCTCAACGCCGTGCGCGACTCCTACCCGGTCGATCGTTGCGCGATCGCGGGGGCGGTCGCCGCGCTCGAGGACCGCGAGCATCACCAGTTGATCGTCGACACGGTGCTTCGCGAGCGCGCGCGCCTGAGCGACCGTCTTCGGGCGCGCGGATGGAGCGTGGAACCCTCCGCTGCCAACTTCGTCTTCGCGTCGCCGCCTCGCGGGATCACGGCGGCCGCCGTCGCCGAACGCCTGCGGGACGCGCGGATTCTCGTGCGGCATTTCGCGCTCCCGGGTCTCGACGGGGCTTTGCGGATCACCGTCGGTGACGGGCAGGCCACCGACCGCGTACTTGCCGTCATCTCCAGCCTCAACGGGTAAACCTTGAGTGGCACGTAGAATCCCCGCATGACAGGCCTTGACGCGCTGCCCTCCGGCGCCTCGTTTCGTGGCCGCGCTGACGGGTTCGCCGACTATCTGGTCGGTCCGGCCGCCCGCCGCCGGCTGATCACCGATCGATTCATCGAGACCTTCGAGGCATGGGGATACGGCTTTGTGGTCACACCGCTCATCGAGCCTGTGGACACCATCGCCGCAGGGGTCGGTGGCGCGCAGCAGTCGGCGCTCTTTCGCTTCATGGATTCGGACGGCGCGTTGCTCGCGCTTGTGGGTGAGCGCACCGTCAGCGTCGCTCGCGTGGTCGCCACGCAACTGCACGACGGACCATTTCCGCTGCGCCTCTGCTATGCGGGTTCGGTGTTGCGCAACCGGGCGCTCAACGCGGGACGGCGACGTGAGAGCCTCCAGGCGGGCTGCGAGCTGATCGGCGCTGACGGCCTGGCCGCCGACGCCGAGTGCATCGCGCTGGCGGCGGCGGCGCTGGAGCGCGGTGGTGTCGAGCACATTCAGGTCGATGTCGGGCATGCGGATTTCATCCCCGGGCTGCTGGACTCGGCGGGCCTCGACGCAACGGCACGTGAGGAGGTGCTCGCCGCGCTGGCGAGACGGGACCTCGTCGCGGTCGAGTCCGCCCTGGAAGGGACCGATGCGGCCGATGCTGAGCGGCGCCTGCTGCTGGCGTTTCCCACGCTTCGCGGTGGGCGCGAGATCCTCGACACCGCCGCCGGTGGACTCCGTGGCGAACGGCCGCATCGAGCGCTTCAGCAGCTCGCCCAACTGTGGGACCTGCTCGAGGCGCACGCGATCACCGACCGGGTGCACCTGGATCTTGGCGCCGTTCGTGACTGGGACTACTACACGGGCCCGACGTTTGAGGTGTTCAGCGTGGACTCGGGCTTCGCGCTTGGGTCCGGCGGACGCTACGACGCGTTGCTGTCTCGCTTCGGCACCACGCTGCCTGCGACGGGCTTCGTTCTTCACGTTGATCGCTGCCACGACAGCATCGTCCGGCGCGCCGGCGCACTCCCCGCACCGACTCTGCTGCACGTCAGTTGGGAGCGTGATGCGCATGCCGATGCGCTGGAGCTCGCGCGCGATCTACGCCGCCGGGGAGTTGCGTGCGCTTGCGATCTCGTGGCGGGCGGTGACGGCGACGTTACGGTGAGCATCTCCGGGGTTCGCTGGTCGCGCGGCGGCCACGAGGAGCGTGGCAGCATCGACGCCGCGGTCACCGCGCTCACTGCGGGCACACCATGAAGGGGTTACGGATCGCACTCCCGGGAGGAACGCTGTTCGAGAGGGCGTGCAGCCTGCTCGGCGCTGCGGGCGTCGCCCGACTCGATCCTGCTCGATTCGACAGGGAGTTGAGCATTCGAGACGCCGACAACGTCTTCGTGAAGGTGCGGCCGACGGATGTGCCTGTCTACGTTGAGATGGGCGGCTGCGAATGCGGCATCGTCGGCAAGGACATCCTCTGGGAGACCAGCCGCGAGTGCTACGAGCTCGCCGACCTCAAATTCGGTGGATGCCGGTTGGTGGTCGCGGCACCGCGCGACTCCGCTCTGGCACGAGGGGTGTGGCCGCTTTCCCTGCGGGTTGCGACCAAGTACCCGGTGTCCGCGCGCCGATTCTTCGCAGCGCGCTCGTTGAATGTTGTGGTGGTCCGCCTGCACGGATCCGTGGAGCTCGCGCCGCTGACCGGTCTCGCGGACTGCGTGCTCGACATCACCGCGACTGGACGCACGCTGGCTGCGAACAATCTTGTCGAGGTCGCCGAAGCGGGAACGTCCACCGCCCGGCTCATCGCCAACCACGCGGCACTCAAGACTCGCAACGAGTCGGTGGGAGCGCTGGCGGTCGCGTTGCGGCGCGCCGTGTCCGAGCGGCTCGCCGCCGGTGTGGCATGAGCATCGAACTCGCCCGGCTCGACGCAGCGCGCTTCCGAACCGTCATCGACGAGCGCCGCCGCGACGGCTTCTCGGCGACCGATATCGATCCGGCAACGGCAGAGCGCCTGGAGCAGCTCTTTCACCGCGAGATCGGCGCGCGGGACGCCGTGCGCGAGATCATCGCCGACGTCCGCACCGGCGGCGACGCCGCGCTCCGTGAGTGGACCTATCGGATCGACGGTGTCGATGTCGAGTCGGTCCACCTTGGGGCTGCGGCGTTGCAGGCGGCGTGGGATGGGCTGGCGCAACCGCTGCGCAATGCGCTCGCCGCCGCCGCCGAGCGCCTCCGCGGGTTTCATGCCCTGCAGCTGGACCTTCTCGACCGCGGCGCGGGTGGCGCCTGGCTGCACCCCATGCCGCTCGGGCGGGTCGGATGCTACGTGCCGGGTGGGCGCGCCGCCTATCCCAGCACCGTGCTCATGTCGGTGATTCCCGCGCAGGTTGCGGGCGTCGAAGAGGTAGTGGTGACCAGCCCTCCCGCGCCTTCGGGTGGCGTGCATACGCTGGTCGCCGCCGCGGCGCACCTGTTGGGCGTGCGCGAGGTGGTCGCCGCCGGGGGCGCTCAGGCGATCGCGGCGCTCGCCTTCGGCACAGAAAGCATCCAGCGAGTCGACATGATCGTCGGACCCGGCAATGTCTTCGTGACCCTCGCCAAGCACGAGGTCTTCGGCGCTGTCGGTATCGATCAACTCGCCGGGCCCAGCGAGATCGTGGTGATCGCGACCGCAGGTGCTGACCCTGACATGGTCGCGGCGGATCTCGTGTCGCAGCTCGAGCACGACCCACTCGCGTGGGCGGTCTGCCTGACCGACGACGCGTCCCTCGCCGAGTCGATCGCCGCACGGTTTGCCGAGGTTGCCGGCGATGCGACACGGCGGGAGATCATCGGCCTCGCAGCGGGCAGGCACGCATCTCTCGTGCGGTGCGCTTCTCCTGACGAGATGCTCTCGCTCGCGGCCGCGTTTGCGCCGGAGCACCTCTCCCTCCAGGGAGCGGTCGCGGAGTCCCTGCGCGACCTGGTGCGCAACGCGGGCGCGGTGTTCGTGGGATCGATGTCGCCGGTGAGCATCGGTGACTACGTCGCCGGCCCGAACCACACGTTGCCCACCCAGGGTGCCGCTCGATACCGAGGGCCGCTCGCGGTGATGGACTTCATCCGGTGGCCGAGCATCGTGCAGCTGTCTGATGCGGAGTTCGACGCGCTGGCCCCGGTGGCGATCTGCCTTGCCGATGCGGAAGGGCTTGCCGCGCACGAGGGGGCGATCCGGGCACGCCTCCATGTCCGGCATCAATGATGACCTCGGGAACGCGGACAGCCACGACGCGGCGCGACACGCGCGAAACCCAGATCACCGCGATCGTCGACGTCGACGGCACCGGTGCGGCCACGATCGCGTTGCCGCTGCCCTTCTTCGCCCACATGATCGAAGCGTTCACGAAGTACAGCGGGATGGACGTCACGCTGGAGGGCACCGGTGACATCGAGGTCGACGCGCATCATCTCGTAGAGGACGTGGGGCTCGTGCTCGGGGCAGCGGTGAGCGATGCGCTCGGCGACCGCAACGGCATCAGACGGTTCGGGGAGGCGCACGCGCCCCTCGACGAGTCGCTGGTGCGCTGCGTCGTCGACTATGGGCGCCGTCCGCATGTGACCTACGCGATGGATGCGCTCCGAGGTCGTATCAACGACTTCGACGTCGAGGTCATCGGCGAGTTCGTCAAGGGGTATGCACAGGCGGCCGGCGCCACCATCCACGTTGACTGCATTCGCGGCGACAATCTCCATCACATCGCGGAGGCCGCATTCAAGGCGCTGGGCCTGGCGAGCCGCCAGGCATTCCAGGTCATCGGTGGGGGTGTGCCCTCGACGAAAGGAACGCTGTGATGCCCCGCGTGGGAGTGTGCGACTACGGGGTCGGCAATCTCCGCAGCGTCGAGCGTGCGCTCCGCGTGGCCGGGGCAGAGCCGGTGATCAGTGGCGACCCGAAGGTGATCGTCGCGTGCGACGGCGTCGTGCTCCCCGGAGTCGGGGCGTTCTCCGTCGCCGCACGAGCGCTGTCAGACACCGGTCTCGGCACCGCGGTGCTCGATCTGGCGCAGGCTGAGCGGCCCGTGCTCGGTATCTGTCTCGGCCATCAACTGCTCTTCGAGGGAAGCGACGAAGGGCAGGGTGGTGAGGGGCTCGCGCTGCTTCGCGGGCACGTCTTCAAGCTCGAGTCGGACGGCGGGCTCAAGGTTCCCCACATGGGCTGGAACACGATCAACAAGGTGCGCGAATCAACGCTGCTGGCAGGCATCCCGTCGGGGTCGTTCATGTATTTCGTGCACTCGTATGTCGCCGTACCTCATCCGGATGACGTCCTGGCCACCACCGAGTACGGCGCGGAGCTGGCTGTGGCGGTGCAGCGAACAAACGTGATGGGCACGCAGTTTCATCCGGAGAAGAGCGGTGCCTCGGGTCTGCGTGTCTATGCGAATTTCGTCTCGCTCTGTGCGGTCCGCGTGCCCGCTCAGCGCGCGGGATGAGCCGTGGACGTGATCCCCGCGGTCGACGTGCAGGGTGGCCGCTGCGTGCGGCTGCGTCAGGGCGAACACGCACAGGAGACCGTCTACGCGGATGACCCGGTGCTCGCCGCGCGGCGCTTCATCGACGCCGGTGCGACCCGGCTGCACGTTGTGGACCTCGACGCGGCGCGGGGCGTTGCGTCGCGGGACAGCTCAGATGCGGTCGCGCGGCTGGTGGC
>JBAPOS010000233.1:0-10308 GCA_049279755.1 Candidatus Dormiibacterota bacterium
GCGACGGTCACCGTCGACGCGATCCCAGGCTTGTCGCTTCCTGCGAAGGTCATCCAGGTAGAGCCAAGCGCGACCCAGGTCGGCGGCGTACCGGAGTACTACGCGGAGATGCAGCTGACCGCATCGGACCCGCGTCTGCGCAACGGCCAGACTGGGACGGTGAACGTCACCATCAACTATGCGAACAACGTGCTGTCAGTTCCATCGACGGCTCTCTTTACCGGCGCGAACAACCAGCTGCAGGTTGACGTCTGGCTCGATGGTCAGGCGTATGCAACCACGGTCACAACCGGCCTCCAGGGCAACAACCTGACACAGATCACGTCGGGGCTTCAGGCAGGTGAACAGGTCGTTCTCTCGCCGGCGGGGCAGTCGGCGTTGCCGGCGTCGCCGGCGCCGTCCCCCACGTGATCCTTCGAGCACACTGAAGCGACGAGCCGCACAGCATGATTGAACTGGCATCGGTCGGCAGGACATTCGGCAGCGCCTCGGCTCCGGTCACGGCACTGCGCGACGTGAATCTCGTGATCCAGCGCGGCGAATTCGTTGCGGTTGTCGGCCCGTCCGGCTCGGGAAAATCCACGCTGCTCAACCTGATCGGCTGCCTCGATCAGCCGACGTCGGGACGCCTGCTCTTTCTCGGCGAGGACACGAGCACTCTCAACGACACCAAACTCTCTCGAATTCGCAATCGCTCGATCGGGTTCGTGTTCCAGATGTTCAATCTGGTGCCGGAGTTGACCGTGTACGAGAATATCGAGCTCCCGCTGGTGTATGCGGGTGTGACTCGTCACCGCCGCGCACTCACGAACAAGGTGCTCGAAAGGGTCGGCATGGCCCATCGCGCCGAGCACCCGGCAAGCCTGCTCTCGGGTGGCGAGCAGCAGAGGGTGGCGATCGCACGGGCGCTCGTGAACGACCCCGCCCTCATCCTGGCGGACGAGCCGACCGGAAGCATCGACCCGGTGAGTGCCGAGCAGGTGATGGAGCTTCTCGGTGAGCTGCACGACCAGGCACGAACCATCGTGCTCGTGACCCACAACATGTCGGTCGCAGCGGTGGCTCAGCGGGTCGTGCGCATCGAGGCCGGCACCATCAACGAGATCGGTCACAGCAGTGCGGCCTGACACCCGTGCCGGTGAGGCAGAGGTGACGGCCGTCGCCAATCCGCTGGTCGTCGAATGAAGTTCCGCGATGCGATCCTTGTTGCCTACCGTGGCCTGACCCGGCATTGGGTTCGCGCCACCCTGAACGTGCTGGGGATCGTGGCAGGCGTCGCCTCGGTCATCATGCTGGTCTCCGTCGCGCACGCGGTGGGGGGCACCGCCAAGGCGGCGGTTGCCGGCCTCGGCGCGAATCTGGTGGTGGTCTACCCCGCAGGCGCGTCGACGTCAGGAGTCCAGCTCGGCATCGGTACACCCTCGAGCTTGACGTCGTCCGACGTGACCGCTCTGAGCAACATTGCGAACGTCCCTGACGCGGTTCAGACCGTTCCGAGTGCGGGCGTGCACCAGAACGTCATTGCCCTCAACCACTCGTGGCAGACCGATGTCATCGGCACCACAGCCGGGTTCGGTATCGCGCGCGGCTACACGCTCAGCGAGGGGACGGCCTTCGGGCCAACCGCGGTGAGCGCAGCCCAGCTGACGGTCATCCTCGGCGCGACCGTGGCGCGGCAGATCTTTCCCGATGTCGACCCGATCGGCCAGACCGTGATCATCAACAACCAAAGCTTCAAGGTTGCCGGGGTCTACGCGGCGCGTGGCTATTCCGGGCTGTACAACCAGGACGATCTCGTGGTCGTCCCGATCACGACGCTCTGGCAATGGGTGCTGCCCAGCGGGTCGGCCCAGATCCAGCAGATTCTTGTTCAGGCATCGAGTACCAACACCACGACGAACGTCGCCACTGAAGTCACCAATACGCTGCTGCGGCAGCACAACATCACCGACCCGGCGCTCGCCGACTTCCGAGTGGTGACGCAGCAGGATCTTGTGGCGAGCGCCCAGCGGCTGGGCACGGTCATGCAGTGGATGCTCGGTGCCGTCGCCATCATCGCGCTGCTCACCGGCGGGATCGGGATCATGAGCCTGATGCTCGCCACCGTCGGCGAGCGCGCGTACGAGATCGGGGTTCGCCGCGCGGTCGGCGCCAGCCGAGAGGACATCCTCGGTCAGTTCCTCATCGAGGCGCTGCTCCTCGCGTTGGTGGGCGGCGTCGCCGGCATTGCATTAGGCTTCGGCGGTGCGACGTTCATGGGAGACGTGTTGACGGATATCCCCGCGCCGGCGGTGACCGGGCTTGCGGTGCTGATCGCAGCCGGCGTGGCGCTGGTGATCGGGGTCGGGGCAGGCCTCTATCCCGCGGTCCGCGCCTCCCTCCTGCAACCCGTCGAAGCCGTACGGCGACAATAGGCACCATATGTCGATGACCAGGTTCTTCACCATCCCCCATTCGCCTGCCAAGGCCGCAGCCGGCTCCGGTGCGCTGATTCTCGCGGCGCTCGTCGGGGTGCTGCTCGCGGCAGGAAATGCCGGGGGAGCGTCCCCTGCATCGGCTCCGACCACATCCGCGCCGTTCAATGCAGCCCCGCTCGTCCTGCCGAAGCCCTGCGTCCTCAGCAAGCGTCATCAGACGTGCGGCGCCGTGGCACCCAAGCAGCGCCGGGCGAAGCAGGTGAAGAAGCAGCCGGCACCGTCCAGCACGCTGCCGGTGCCAACGGCCGTTCCCACCCCGACGGGTCCATGAAGGTACTCGTTGCAGGGGCCGCACGCTGCGGGAGCACCTGGGCCGCGAACGTGCTGGGGCACGCCAGCGACGCACGCATCGTCTACGAACCGGATGGGCACAACTCCGACGTCCTCGGTGCGGTCGCCGCAGCCCGCCTCGGCGAGTACCCCGTCCTCGAGGAAGGCGACTCCAGCTACTGGTACCGCCTCATCTGGGATCTCGCATTCGCGGGCGGCTGGCCATGGGACAAGGTCGAGTCGGCTCGCGCCGCGGGCCGAAGGATGGTGCGCATACCCCCGGTGATGCGGGACTACCTTGTCGCCGGCCTTGCGGAGGGCACCCGGACGGTGCGACGGCGCCCGCGCCACGTGATCGTGAAATCGGTCAACTCGATCTTCTCGCTCGACTGGGTCGCGGAGCGGTACTCCCCGACGGTGGTCATCCTCCGCCGCAACCCGCTCAACATCGTGTCCAGCTGGCTGGTGCTCGGGATGTGGAGCGATCACCCGATCGGCAACCACCCGCTGGTTCGCGAGCGCTACCTGAGCTCACTCGGCCTCCACTCGCCGAACGGGACGTCCTCACCGGTGAGGATCGCGGCCTGGAACGTCGGGCTGCTGACCCGCGCCCTCAAGGAAGCGGCCGACCGCCATCCCTCGTGGATCGTCGCCTCGCACGATGACCTCTGTCTGGACCCGATCCGGAAGTTCCAGGCATTGACCGATGAGATCGGTCTGCAATGGTCACCAGACATGGAGCACTACCTCACCGAGTCGGAGGATCCGAAGTTCACGGTGCACCACGGCACCGTGAAGGTGCATCCCAACGCCGTCACCGCAACCACGACGGGCAGCAGGCGCGAGCAGCAGGCGACCCAGTTCACCCGCCGGCTCACTCCCGATCAGACCGCCGAAGCGATAGCGGTGCTCGAGTCATTCGATCTCGGCGACTGGGGACCTCAGACCGTCTGACCTCGGCTGCGGCCGCGTCGCCAGGACTTCGTTTGCCGGCCCCACCAGCGATGCCGCACAAATGGCGAGGGACCCCGCCGCATCACTCGGCGGAGTGAGCGGCGAGGTCCCCCTGGTGTCAGCCGGAGCGGCCAGCGTGCCGTCGGCCTCCCTTCCTGTGTTGCGTCCTAGTGCAGGCGGCGCTCCCTGCGAATCTCAGCCGCTGCGATGGAGCTCAGCCCGAGGCCACCAAGCAGGAGCCCGATCGCCGGAGCGGCCGGGAATCCAACGCCGGTCCCTGGGGTCGAGATGCCCTTCACGCCGCTGGTCACAGCGGTAATGTGCACGGGCTCATCGCCGCACTTGTCGTTGGAGCTGATGTTGTTGGCGTCGCCGCTGTAGACGGCGATCCAGTTGTACGTACCGGCCGTCTTGGTGCCGGCGAAGCTCGCCGACTTTGCGGTGCCGTTCGTCCCAAGCGCGACGGTACTGGTGAAGATGGCCGCGCTGCTGCACGAAGGATCAGCGGGGCTGTAGAGCGAGAACGTGACCGAGCCACCCGGATCGATGCCGTTCGAGACCATGACGGTGTCGAAGATCACAGTTCCGGTGACGCCGCCCGGCGAGGGCGTCGACGTGAGCCCGTCCGAGTGCTTGCCGATGGTCACGACTTCCTTGTCGCAGCCACTGCGGGCCTCGGTGTTGTTGCTGTCACCGCCGTAGTCGGCAACCCACTTGTAGGCACCGACCTGTGTGGTTGTGTATCCCGGGGCAGGCACGCTGGCCTTGCCGTCGACGAGCGCGATCGGTCCTGCCATGAAGATCCAGCCGTGCGGCGCGCCGGCCGTCTTCTGGTCGAAGCTGCAGGTCGCGTCGTCCGGCCCGAAGAGGTAGAAACGGATGTTTCCGGTCGGGTGGTCCCCGATGACCTTCGCCGAGTCCGTGATCGCCGTGCCCACGGGTGCGCCGTCAGCGCCCGAGGGGGTCGTATCGATGCGCGTCGGCATCTTGTCGATGGTCACGGCTTCCTTGCCGCAGCCACTCCGCGCCTCGGTGTTGTTGCTGTCGCCACCGTAATCGACGACCCACTGGTAGACGCCGGTCACCGTGGTGGTGAATCCGGGCGCCGGAACCTTCGCCTTGCCTTTGTCAAGCGCGATCGGTCCTGCCATGAAGATCCAGCCGTGGGGCTCGTTGGCCGAGGTCTGGTCGAAGTTGCAGGTCGTGTTGTCCGGTCCGAAGAGGTAGAAACGCACGTTTCCGGTCGGGTTGAAGCCCTCGACGGTGGCCGAATCGGTGATTGCCGTGCCCACGGGTGCGCCCTTGGCGTCCGACGGCGTGGTATCGATGCTGGTGGGAGTCTTGTTCACCGTGACAGGCTCATCGCCGCACGTGGTGGGACCGGACTCAACAGCTCCGGTCGCGGTGACGATGATCTCAGCGGTCCACTGGAACGTCCCCGTCGACTGCGGCACAAAGGTGGCCGAAGTCACCGTGCTGTCGGTCAGCGAGGCGGTTGTGACCGGCTCGCTGTCGGTGAAGACGGGGCTGGTGCCCTGCACGCCGCAGGTACCCGGGGCCCAGAGGAAGAACTCCACGTGGCGGGTGCTGTCGGCGTAGACCAGCGCCTGGTCGGCGAGTGGGGTCGTGCCCACCACCCCGACAGTAGGCAGGGGCGTTGTGCCAAGGATGTAATGCGCCGACGCAGACATCGTCGTGGCAAGGCCCGCGACCGCCACCCCGATGACGGCGCTACCGCCAATGGCCAAGGTGCGAGCGTTTCTCGCCCAACTACGTTGCCGCATGGATGAACCCTCCTGATCCGGCGCCTCCCAGCGCCCCCTACTACCCTGTCCCGCCCACTACATCGATGTAACGAACGCTTCTAACACGTCGTTCCGATCGAACGGCGTTATTGTAACAAACGCTCTGCTACGCCGCAAGCGCCGAGATCGAATGGGCGCGCGAAGGGCTCAGGTGCCCCTTCCTTGCCTCCCCGCCGAGACAGCCCGGGAGGCAGGGCGCGGACCCCCTGGCCGCGCGCCCGCCATCACCGGTTGTGCCCTCAGACGGGCAGCACAGTCCTCTTGAAGTTGGCATTGGTCACGAACGCGAACGAGCAGTAGATGGCCGCGATCGCGGTGAGCAGGGCAAGGATGCCCGAGATCTGGTTCCAACCCGCGCTCGGATCGCTCTTTGCCCAGAAGGCAATGGCCAGCGTGATGAAGGTGAGAGCGAGCAGGAAGAAGACCAGCGACACGCCGCGTGACGCCCCGCCCAGCGATGCGATGAACATGTAGGCCGTGAAGATGCCCCATGCGAGGGCATACAGGCCGAGGATCGGGGTGGGATCCTTGGGAAGCAACGGCGCGTAGGTCGTGTTGATGAGCACGAAGCTGAGCCAGAACAACCCGTAACTCGTGAATGCAGTTGCCCCGAACGTGTTACCGACCTTGAACTCCCACATCCCGGCCAGGATCTGTCCGATGCCACCGAACGCAACTGCCATGGCCAGCACTACTGCTGCCGATCCGGCTGTCGACGTTCCTTTGGCCGCCGTGATGAAGCCCGCGTTGATGGCCCCGAGCAACAGCGTTGTCATCCCGAATCCGATCAGCCCGAGCGGCGCTGGGTTCGCTGCTGGTGCCACCGCCTGCGAAATCCCCGAGGAGGTGGGTGAAGCTGCGGTTGCCATAGGTTTGTAGCCCTCCAATGGTCCGGAGTAGATCGCACTCCGGAGCGTGTTCGAAATCGAACTGTCCCCCACTGCGACGGATCTACTGTTCTTTGGCTTCCTCCTCCGTGGCGCGGCGCTGGAGATCCGCGACGATGCTCGAGTCGGCGAGCGTCGTGGTATCGCCGAGCTTGCGGTTCTCGGCGATGTCGCGGAGCAGGCGGCGCATGATCTTTCCGCTTCGAGTTTTGGGCAGATCTGGCGTGAACGCGATCCACTTCGGCTTGGCGATCGGGCCGATGAGCTTCGAGACGTGCTCGCGCAGCTCGGCGATCAGCTCGGTTGATTCGTCGTACCCCGCGCGCACGGTGACGAAGGCGGAGATCGCCTGTCCGGTCTCGGGGTCGCTCTTGGCCACGACCGCGGCCTCGGCCACCGCGGGGTGATCAACGAGCGCCGACTCGACCTCGGCGGTCGAGATCCGATGTCCGGCAACGTTCATCACGTCGTCGACGCGACCCATGAACCAGAAGTAGCCGTCCTCGTCGATGCGCGCACCGTCGCCGGCGAAGTACTGGGTACCGAAACGGTTCCAGTAGGTCTCCTTGTAGCGCTCGTCGTCTCCCCAGATGCCGCGCAGCATCCCGGGCCATGGCCTCGTCAGCGTGACGTAGCCGCCTCCACCGAGTGCCACCTGGTTCCCGGCCTCGTCGACCACCGCCGCCCCGATGCCCGGAAGCGGCTTGGTTGCCGAGCCCGGCTTGAGCGTGGTCACGCCCGGGAGCGGCGCGATCATGATGCCGCCGGTCTCGGTCTGCCACCACGTGTCCACGACGGGGACACGATCGCCGCCGATGTGCTCGCGGTACCACATCCATGCCTCGGGGTTGATCGGCTCGCCGACGGTGCCGAGCAGGCGGAGGCTCGAGAGGTCGTGGGCCTGGGGAAACTCGGGCCCCCACTTCATGAAGGTGCGGATGGCCGTCGGCGCGCAGTAGAGGACGGTCACCCCGTACTTCTCGATGATCGACCACCAGCGGTCCTTGGCCGGGTAGTCGGGGGTGCCTTCGTACATCACCGAGGTGACGCCGTTGCCGAGCGGCCCATAGACGATGTAGGAGTGCCCGGTGACCCAGCCGACGTCGGCGGCGCACCAGTACACCGTGTCCGGCTGGATGTCGAAGACCAGGTCGTGGGTGAACATCGCGTAGAGGTGATAGCCGCCTGTGGTGTGCTTGATGCCCTTCGGCTTCGCGGTGGTGCCCGAGGTGTAGAGCGTGAAGAGGAGATCCTCGGACTCCATGCGCTCCGGCTCGCAGGCATCGGACTCGCCCTCGACGATCTCGTGATACCAGTGATCACGCCCCTCGCGCATGGGCACCTCATTGCCGGTGCGACGGACGACCACCACGTTCTTGACAGTCGGCGCGCCCTCACAGGCCTCGTCGACGCTGCGCTTGAGCGGTACCAGGCCGCCGCGGCGCCAGCCCTCGTCGGCGGTGATGATCGCGACGGCGGCCGCATCGTTCATGCGGTCGCGCACGGCCTCAGCGCTGAATCCGCCGAAGACCACCGAGTGGGCCGCCCCGATTCGCGCGCACGCCAGCATCGCCATCGGCAGCTCCGGGATCATGGGCATGTAGATCCCGACCCGGTCGCCGCGCTTGATGCCGAGCTTCTTGAGCCCGTTGGCCAGCCGGCAGACACTGGAGAGCAACTCCGCATAGGTGATCGCGCGGGTGTCGCCCTTCTCGCCCTCGAAGTGATAGGCGACCTTCTCGCCACGCCCGGCCTCGACGTGGCGGTCCAGGCAGTTGTACGAGACGTTCAGCTGGCCGCCGACGAACCACTTCGCGAAGGGAAGGTTCCATTCCAGCACCGTGTCGAAGGGCTTGTACCAGGAGACGTACTTCTTCGCCTGCTCCGCCCAGAACCCCTCTGGGTCGGCCTCGGCGGCTTCGAAGAGGCTGGAGTTGGTCACCCTGGCCTTGGAGAGGAACTCGGCGCTCGGAGCGAACGTACGCCGCTCGTCGAGCAGGGTGTCGATTGTCTTGGCCCTCTCGCTCATCGCGACCTCCTGGACGGCGCCCTGACGGAATTAATTGCCGCGCATTAATTGCACTACTGCGACAGCTTAGGCAAGCACCTTCCGGCATTCGTCCGAGGCTTTGATGATTCGGACTGCCTCCTTGCCCTGGTTGGCTGACCGACCAGCTCCCCAAGAAGCCGCATCAGCGGTATCGGCGTTCCGTCACGGTTTGCAACCAACTCTTCACACATTGCAATCGAGTGAGGACCCGGATCGCGTCGATACTGGCATTCGGGGTGGACAGGTCGGTGTCGCCAGGCACCACCGCCTTGGAGGATCCAACCATTTCTACGCGGGTGAGGCGACTGCGCAGGCGCCGGTCTTCGGGCCAGGGGCTGGTTGAGTTCGCCATCGTCGGGGGGCTGCTGTTCTTTCTGATCTTCTCAGTGATGAACGCAGGGTTCTACCTCTATGGCGCCAACGCCATGCAGTATGCGGCCGACATCGGCGTCGCCACCATCGCCGCCGAGGGCAACTACGACAACACAGGGATCCCGCAACCGAACAACGCCGACACGGTCGCCATCGCGCGGATGAACTCCGACGGTCTGAGCAGCACGCCGCTGGTGCAGGTCACGCAGGTCGACATCTACAAGGAGACCGTCACCGCGGGCGTCTTCTCGGATGCGTTGACGTGCGGCGGCATCTGCGAAAATTCGTACACCTCGAACGGTACGGCTAATTTCGTCAACTGGAGCCCCGCCGTGCGCAACGTCGGGCCCACACCTGACTACGCGAAGCTGGTCATCCACTTCCAGTACACCTTGCTCATCGGGACGACCACGTTCGTGAGTTCGACGGTCAACCTGTTCCGACTGGAGCCGCAGCAGTGATGCGCCTTCGTGATGCCAGGCGCGGCCAGGCGATGGTCGAGATGGCCATGCTGCTCCCGGTGCTCCTGCTTCTCTTCCTGGGAGCATGGACGGCCGCGAACCTGATCGACGACAACAACTCCGCCGCCCAGGCGACGCGTGCAGGAGCCCGGCTCGCCGCCGAGCTCGGCAACGCGGGCTGGCCGAACAACACAACCACCGGTTGCCAGGCGAGCAAGGCGGATCCGTGCCAGATCGACAAGGACATCATCGACCAGGTGCTTCCGATCGTCTCACCGCAGCTGACCAACGCGAAGGTGATCGAGATCGACATCTATCAGCCCAACGGCTGCATCGGCATCACTCCGTTTTCGGCCGGAACGTGCCCGCCCAACAACGGCGCGTACTGCACGCCTGCGTTTGTGAACAGCTACACGCCGGTCTGCGCCGGAGTCACCGAGTTGATCGACGCATACACCGTCAATGGACTCGTTGCCACCCTGTCAGGGAGCGAGAACTTTCCCCTGAGCTCTCGAGGCCAGTCACATCCAGCCGAAGCTGAGCTCGGTGTCCGGTTGGTGTTCACGTACACGTCGCCAACCCTTTCGTTCTTCACCCAGACAGATACCCAGTACACCGTTATGCGGCTTGCGCCGACATCGTGAGGATGACCATGAGACCAGCCCCGAACAGGCCCAGCCGGCGCTCCGCAAAGGGACAGGCGATGGCGATCTTCGCGCTCGTATCGGTCCTGCTGTTCGTCATCGCCGGCCTCTCCGTTGATGCGGGTACCAGCTATCTCACCAGCAACAAGCTCGAGCGCGCCGCCGCCGCCGCCGCGCTCGCGGGCGTTGCATATCTGCCCGGTGACTATCCGGACGCACAGAATGCCGCGCTCGTCGAGGCTGCGCGCGACGGGTACCCCAACGCCGGGTCAGGGAACGCCTGCGCCGGCAACCCGTCGCCGTGCGTGGTCACATCACAGCCGACGACCAACGAGTTGAAGGTCACGATTTCGACGTCGGTGTCCACGATCTTTCTTCGCCTCATCGG
>JBAPOS010000234.1:0-5883 GCA_049279755.1 Candidatus Dormiibacterota bacterium
ACCCAGGTGTTCGCGATCGGGTCGGGACGATTGCAATGCGGACCGTCGCCTGGAGCACCGACGAAGGTCGGGGTGACTTTCAGCACGGATGATCCCGCCGCGGCCGAAAGCGTTGTCGTCGCTGCGATGCCGAGAGCCGCGACGACAATCGCAAGCACCTTCAAGCTCCGAACCGTGCTGCGCACGCGCAAACCCTCCTGATGCGTTGCCCCTGGGTGCAGCATAGCCGTTCGTACCCGTGACCGTGGGAGGTCCGGCGCACCGTGAAAGGGCGTTCGCGTATCGTGTGGGACTGGTCAGACGATCACGGTGCTTTTTTCAGGGGGGACGCATGGCGGGGGTCCCGACTTCGAACCGACGTGGTGGATGGCTGCGTCTCGGTGTCGCAGCCCTGGTCATCGGCACGCCGCTGGCCTCGGCGTCATTCCTCCTCCCGACGAGCGTGTCCGCCGGCGCACCGCACGTCATGCTCATCGTTGAGGAGAACGAGGGATACGCTCAGATAATCGGCAGCAAGGCTGCCCCGTATATCAACAGCCTGGCTCACACGTATGCGTCGGCAACCAACTGGTACGGGCTGACCGACGACAGTCTCTCGGACTACGCGGCGCTGATCTCCGGGCTCACCGGGTCCTACAAGTCACCGACAGTGGTGGGCGAGCTCGCCGCACAGGGGATCAGCTGGAAGGCATACATGGAGGACATGCCGTCGGCCTGCTACACGGGCGGCCATGTGGCCAACTACACGAAGACCCATAACCCATTCGTCCACTTCAAGAGCATCACGAACAACCCGGCTCAGTGCGATCAGATGGTGCCGTTCCTCGGCAGCGACGGCAGCGGCTTTGCCGCCGACCTGGACAACAACAGTGCGCCGGACTTCATGTACGTGGTGCCGAATCTCTGCGATGACATGCACAGCTCCTGCCCTCCGCAGAACAAGGAGGTCAAGCAGGGCGATCAGTGGCTGAAGGCGAATCTCCCAACCGTGCTCAGCTCACAGTGGTACGCGAGCGGCGGCATCGTCATCGTCACGTGGGATTCGGCCACGACGTCCGACAGGAGCGGCTGGCACACCGGCAGCGGCGGCCACATTCCCACGATCGTGATATCGGCAACGTCGCATGGGACGTTCGGCAGTGGCGGCAATCACTACGGAACCCTGCGCGCGATCGAGGAGGCGTACGGGGTGGGGCTGCTGGGCGCGTCGTCAAACCCGGCCGATGGCGACCTGACCCCGGCGTTCTAGCACGACCCGAGCGCGGGCCGAGCCCTCCTCAGGTGGCGAGGGAGTGGTATGAGCCGGCCGAGATCTGGGTGTCACCGGCAAGGACCTTCACCGGGAGCAGCACGCTCACAGTCGTCCCGTTGCCGACCTGGCCGTACTGGTTGTCACCCCAGGCCCAGACGTTGCCCGCGCTGTCGAGTGCCAGTGAATGCTCGCCGCCCGCCCGCACATCCTCGATGTCCGCTGGGAGCCCGGTGACCGGGACCGGGATGTTGCTGTTGACCTGGGTGCCGATACCCAGCTGACCGTGGGCATTGTCTCCCCAGGCCCAGACTGCACCGGTTGCGCTCATGGCCAGCTCGTGACCGTCGCCGGAGAGATTGCCGCCCTGGTCGATCCAGCTGTACAGGGTCGTCCCCTGGCTCACCTTGGTCGGCACCGGGATCTGGGCGGCGGTGCTGCCGCACCCGCACTCACCGAAGCGGTTGTCGCCCCATGACCACGCTTGCCCGTTGACCAGGATGCCCGCGGAGCCCATTCCCGTGGTGATGACGACCCCCGCGGATGTTCCGCCGGTGAGCGCCGTCAGCGTGGGGTTCAGCGTGGGGTTTTTCTCCGAGATGACGCCCGTGCCGAAGCCGAGGACGTCCTGGCCCCCACCCCAGGCGTAGACGCTGCCGGTCGACGTGAGTGCGAAGGTGTGGCCCGCCGCCGCGGCGAGCTGCACGACGTTCAGGCAGTTCAGCTGCGTGACGACCTCGGGAGCGCCCTTTCCCCAGTGAACCACCGTGCTCGAGGTGGGACAGGCGGCATCGGTCCCGGGCTGCTCGATCGCCGTGAAGGTGCCGTTGCCATCAACGGGACGCTGCACCACGTTAATGACTCCGGGAACCTGCGTCAGCGTCATCGATGCGCCGCCCCATCCCCAGACGGTGCCGTTGCTGAGAACGAGGACGTCGCCGAAGTTCCCCGCGTCGATTGAGGTCAGCGTCGCGGATGACTGCACGAGGGCCGGGAGCGTTCCCGGCCCGCCCGTGGCGACCGGCTTGCCCCACTCCAGGACGCTCGGGCCGCTCGCCACGGCATTGATCGGAAGTCCCGCGATCGTGCCGAGGCAGACCGCGAGCAGCGCGACAGCCAGCGCTCCCGGCATCATCACCCGCGGCGCGCTCGGATGTGGCGGGCGCTGTTGCATCGTCAGCGATTGGATCGACATTTGAATTCCCCCCCGGACGCAGTTCGCCGGCGCTGACACAGACACCCTGGCGAGCTCGAGTGCTTCCTTGCGAGGGCCCACCATAGCCTTTCGGCCGGAGTTATGCACAGGGACGACACGCCGGTCTATTCGTCTCCGCCCACGCGCGCCGGTGTATTTGGAACGGATGACGCGAACGGCGTAAGTGGATCCGGCGGATAGCGCGGGCCCACCGCCCAACCAGCGTTCGAACCGGTGGGCGGTGAGGCTCGCTACCGGTTGCGCACAAGCCGCCTTCCTTCGAGCCGATGGCGAGCCTGACTCTGCCCCCTACTCGTGCCGGCCGTTTACCCCCGGTGATCAGATGCTAGCGCTGCGTCGCAGGCGAGATCAAGTGCTGGCGGCGAGCCGTCCCGAAGACTGCCGGAGGCACTCCCAAGCTGTAACGGCGCTGTAACCGGCCATAAGAATCTGGGGGTGTGAATGCGGCGAAGGTGGCGAGATGTTCAATCGCATCGCCTCCCCGGACAGCCGATTCGCCGCCAAACCCACCAGCCCCGCCTTCGCCCTGAGGCTGCGGCGAAGTGCGCCTCGGCGGGCCGTCGCGGTCTTCAGTGTCCTCGCCGCGCTCGCCATCGTCCCCGCGATCGCGGTGCGATTTGCGCTGCCGGCAAGAGCGAGTGCGACGCCGCATGTCCTGGTGGTCCTCCTGGAGAACAAGGGCTACGTGGCCACGCTCGGCTCCTGCGCCGCCGATCCGTACTACTGCGGCCTGGGCTCCCAGTACGCCAGCGTCACCGGCTGGTCGGGCATCAGCCATCCGTCACTCCCGAACTACCTCGCCGTGACCACGGGGAGCACGCAGGGCTGCTCCACGGACACCTGCAAGGGCGACTACACGCCGTCGCTCGGCGGCCAGCTCAACGCGGCGGGCATCCCCTGGGTGGCATGGGCCGAATCGATGCCGGCGGCGTGCGACCTCAGCGACGCCAAGCCCTATGTCTGGCACCACAACCCCTTCACGCATGAGAGCGACTCGGCATGCACGACGCATGACCAGCCCTATCCGGGCGCGAGCGGAGCTGTGGCCGCACTGAACGGAGCCAACGCGCCTGACTTCGTCTGGATCACCCCCAACGACACCGACAACATGCATACCGGCACCGTGCAGCAGGGTGACGCCTGGCTCAAGGCGAACATCGCCCCCGTGCTCAGCTCGCCGTGGTTCACCGCCGGCAATGCCACCGTGATCATCACCATGGACGAGAGCGACGCCGGCACCACCAACGCAATCCCCATGGTGGTGGTTTCGAGCAATGCCAAGGGCAAGGGCAACGTGCCGGTCGCGGGCAACCTCTACGGCACGCTCCGCTCCGTCGAGGAGGCGTATGGCCTGCCGTTGCTTGGTGCGGCGGCCCAGCCGAGCAGCGGAGACGTTTCCGCACTCTTCGGCGCCTCGGGCTCGCCCCCACCGACGCCCACGCCAACCGTGACCGGGACGCCCTCGGGCACCCCGAGCCCGACGGCTACGCCGACAGCGACACCGACCCCGACGCCCACACCCACACCCACGCCGTCGCCGACGCCGGTCGGTGGCTCGGTCGTCTGCGTCAACGACGTTTCACATGACACCGCAGCCCTGACCGCCGCGATCGACAATGCGCCGGCGAACAGCACGGTCGCCATCGCCGCGGGCACGTGCGCGCTCAACGGCCGCCTGCCGATTCACCAGGCGGTCACCATCGACGGCGCGGGGGCAAACGCGACGTTCCTGGTCCAGCATGTCAATTCCAACATCTTCCAGATCACGGCGCCGTACGTGACCGTCGAGAACGTCAACCTCAACACGGCCACCTATAACGCGGGCCTGTCAGTTCCCAAGAACCGCAAGCCCGCTGTGCTGTTCAGCAACGCCAGCCACACCTCGGTCCTCAATGTCACCGCCGAGTCCGGCGACGGATTCGGGCTGCGGATCACCGGCCCCAACCCGTGCGATACGTATCAGACGCAGGGGACGGTTGTCACCAATCTCGACATCACCAACACCGGAACCGGCGGCAATGCGGCGCTGGACATTGACTGCACCAACGGAGCGGTGTTGACCAACATCACCGTCCACGGCGACTACATCGCGCTGTTCCAGGATGAGAACGTCAGCCTGAACGGGGAGGTCTACACCGCCGACGCCAAGACTTGTCAGGCGCCCTGGTACATCACCGGCATGGCGCGGAACATCACGATCAACGGGGTCGACGGCGGCGGTCCGGGCATCACCAAGGCGCCCACCGTCAACATCGTGGTCACCGACCAGGGGCCGATCCCCGGTTGTTGAGCCGGCAGGGACGCGCCGTCGCTACATGAAGGTGGCGACGGCCGCGGCCCAGGCCTGCGAGCCCGAGAGCGTCCCTGCGTAGGAGAACGTCCCTGTAGCGGTGACCGCCTCGTTGCCACCCTGCTCCGAGTTGTTGAAGTTGGACGCGGGGTTGCGGGTGAGTGTGCTGTTGCTGAAGCCGGGGGTTAGACCGCTGATGGTCGCGGTCGTGGTCACGAAGCCGATCTCCCCGATGACGAACTCGTTGGCGGTGGAGGTTGTCCCCGTCAGGCCACTGCTCAGGCTCGTGCCTGTCCCGGCGGCGGATGCCGCCTTATCGAATGAGGTCGCGCCGCTCAGCTCGTAGAACTCCAACACCGGGTTGACGCTGGTCGCGTAGCTAACCGTCACCAACGTGACTCCGGCCGCCGCGCCCGGCGAATACCACACCTCCACACCGATGCGGGTGGACGGATTGACCGCGGTTGCCCGCGTCCAGGTGTCGCCCTTGTTGTCGGTGACGCTCACCACGGAGCCCGAGGACTTGCCCGAGCCTCCATCGAACTCGGTCGTCACGGCAAGCAGATCCCCCGCCGTCGTGGCGCCTGTTGCCATCGAGAAGGACGTGACGGCAGCCTTCGATGCGACGGCAGCCGGATGTTGAACGATTTTCGGCGGACCGGTGGATGCCACCATGGCGACGTTCACCGTCGTGGTGTTTCCGGTTGTCACGATGATGTTGCTCACGATCTGGGTGGCGAATCCCGTGTCCGAGAAGGTGAGCGAGATGTTATTCCCCACCGCGACGTTGGAGAACGAGTAGTTGGTGGGGGTGTTACCGGTGGTGATGGTGTTCGCACCGCCGTTACAGCTGCATGTGACCGTGACCCCGGCGAGGGAACTGCCTCCTGCGCTGTTGGTGACCAACCCATTGATCGAGCCCGTGGCGCCGCTGGTCGGAATGAGCGCCGCACTCTCGGTGGTTGTGCCGCCGCTCGGGACAAGCACGTTGTTGATCGTCTGCGACTGGAACGTGGTGGCTGAGAAGGTCATCGAGTACGGCGAGCTCGAGTTGTTGGGCGTCACGTTCGAGAATTGGTAGTTGCCGTTGATGTCCGTGGTCTGGTTGGTGCCCGAGCAGGTGCAGGA
>JBAPOS010000235.1:0-4054 GCA_049279755.1 Candidatus Dormiibacterota bacterium
CGCTGACGCGATCGCTGCGGAGCAGGCGGCTGCCGCAGCCGCCACACCGGAACCTGCGGCGGCCGGCGCAGCGGTGGCTGAAGTGGAGCCATCAAGCTGATGGCCGAGGTCACGGCGGCGATGGTCAAGGCCTTGCGGGAGCGCACCGGCGCGGGGATGATGGACTGCAAGCGCGCCCTGGTGGAAACCGACGGTGACATGGACAAAGCCGAGGACTGGTTGCGCGCCAAGGGATTTTCGCGTGCAGCCGCGAAGGCAGGGCGGAGCACCAACGAGGGCCTGGTCGAGGCGTACATCCACCATGCCGGTGGCATGGCCAGGCAGGGCGCGCTCATCGAGCTCAACTGCGAATCGGACTTCGTCGCCAAGACCGACGATTTCAAGCACCTCGCGCACACGCTTGCTCTCCAGGTCGTCGGCATGGCGCCGACGTACGTCCGGCGCGAGGACGTCCCCGCCGAGATTGTCGAGCGCGAGCGAGCCGTCTATCGCGAGCAGGTGCAGGGCAAGCCGGAGAACATCGTCGAGAAGATCCTCACCGGCAAGCTCGATGCGTTCTACGCGCAGATCTGTCTGCTGGAGCAGCCGTGGATCAAGGACGATAAGAAAAAGGTCGGTGACCTGGTGACCGAAGCCATTGCCAAGCTCGGAGAGAACATCTCGGTGGCCCGCTTCGCGCGTTTCGCGGTGGGCGGTGAGAGCACCGAAACCAACGGCGCCGCCGCGCCGGTCGCCGAGTGAGCCTCGGAGCCCAGAGCGTGGAGCTTGCCGCGGTAGCAGCACGAGCCAACGACGGACGCCGCCCGGTGTTCGGCAGGGTCATCCTCAAGCTCGGCGGCGAGGCGCTCCTCGGGACCGCCGGCTACGGCATCGACTACGCGGCGGCGCGCCACATCGCAGAGCAGCTGACTCACATCGTCGCGCGCGGTGTGCAGGTCGCCATCGTTGTCGGCGGCGGCAACATCGTGCGCGGCACCGAGGCTGCGCAGCACGGGATCGATCGGGTCACGGCCGACTACATGGGCATGCTCGCCACGGTGATCAACGCACTGGCCCTGCGCGACGCCATCGAGCAGTTTGGGATCGACTGCCGGCTGCAGAGCGCGATCGCGATGCAGCAGGTTGCCGAGCCGTTCATCCCGAGGCGCGCAGTCCGCCACCTCGAGAAGGGACGCCTGGTCATCCTCGCTGCCGGCACCGGGAACCCGTTCTTCACGACCGACACGACGGCGGCGCTGCGCGCGGTCGAGATCGGTGCCGACGTGCTGCTCAAGGCCACCAAGGTCGACGGCATCTACAGCGCGGATCCCAACAAGGTCACCACCGCCACCCGGCTGCAGAATCTGACCTACATGGATGTGCTCAATCGCGGGCTCGCCATCATGGACAGCACGGCCGTGACCCTGTGTATGGACAACCGCATGCCGATCATCGTCTTCGACCTCTTCACCCAGGGCAACATGGAGCGGGTGATCCTCGGTGAGCAGATCGGGACCCGCGTCGACTCGGAGGCAGAGCCCGAGTGACCGACCGAGACCAGAGCGACGACCCAGAGCAACAGATCGCGCAGCGGCTCGCGGACGCCAACCAGCGCATGGAGAAAAGCGTCGAGGCGCTGCACCGGGAATTGATGACGGTGCGCACCGGGCGCGCGTCGCCTGCGCTCCTGGAGCGTTTGCACGTCGACTACTACGGCTCCCCGACCCCGCTCCAGAGCATCGCCGGGATCAGCGTCCCGGAAGCCAGCATGCTGGTCATCCAGCCATACGACCGGACCTCGCTCGGTGCCATCGAGAAGGCAATCCAGAAGAGCGATCTTGGGCTCAATCCCAGCAACGACGGCCAGGTGATCCGCGTTGCCATCCCCCAGCTCACCGAGGAGCGGCGCAAGGAACTCGTCAAGGTCATTCACCGCAAGGCCGAGGAGGCGCGCGTCGCCGTTCGCAACATTCGCCGCGACGAGGTCGAGCATCTCCGGCGTGTCGAAAAGGATGGCCACGTGAGCAAGGACGAGGTGGCCTCCAAGCTCATCGAGGCACAGAAGATCACCGATCAGTTCATCGCAAGGATCGACGACGCCATCCAGAGGAAGGAGGCTGAGATCCTCGAGGTCTGACGGAGATAGCGCCGAAACGGCCGTGGCCTTCGGGGCGTTCTGACCCCGAGCACCAAAATGCAGCGCCCCCCCGATCCCGCCGCAATCCCGCTCCCCGCAAGGGCAGACCTTCCGCGGCATGTCGGGATCATCATGGACGGCAACGGTCGCTGGGCGCGGCAGCGCCACCTCCCGCGCGTCGCCGGTCATCGCGCAGGTGTGCGGGCGATCCGCCCGGTCATGGAGGCGTGCCATCAGGCGGGCGTCCACATCCTCACGCTCTATGCGTTCAGCACGGAGAACTGGCAGCGGCCGCGCGGCGAGGTGAGCGCGCTCATGCGCCTGTTCGGCGAGACGATCGATCGCGAGGTCGACGAGCTCCACGAGAATGGCGTGCAGATCCGAGTGCTCGGTGACCGAGCGCGTCTGAGCGAATCCCTCCAGCAGAAGGTGGCCCAGGCCGAGGCACTCACCGCAGGTGACACGGCAGCGATCCTCAACGTCGCGATCAACTACGGGGGCCGGCGCGAGATCGTTGACGCGATTCGAGACATGGCCGGCTCCGGTGATGATCTGACGACGATCGACGAGGCCACGATCAGCGACGCGCTCTACACCCGCGGCCTTCCGGACCCCGACCTGATCGTGCGCACCGCCGGGGAGCTCCGGATCAGCAACTTCCTGCTCTGGCAGGCCGCCTACGCCGAGCTGTATGTCACCGACACGCTCTGGCCAGATTTCGGCGAGCGCGCGATTCACGATGCGCTCGCCGATTTCTCCAGTCGCGAGCGCAAGTTCGGCGCGATCCCGCAACCGGTCGAGCGCGTCCCCGCCCACGCCGGCAACGTGCAGCACGCCAACCGGACGGAATGAATCTCGCCGTCAGGGTGGTCTCGGGGGTGGTCCTGGTGGCGATCATCGCCGCCGCCCTCTGGATCGGCACGCCTGCGGTCGCCGTCGTGGTCGGAGCGGGCGCGCTGATTGGAGCCTGGGAGCTCCGTGGGCTCCTCGGGCGGATGGGCCCGACGCCACCGGTCTGGTTGATCGTGCCGCTCAGTGTGTGGCTTGGGATTCGATTCGTCCTGCCGGCCTCGGACATGGCGGCGGAGTGGGCGTTCGCAGCGGCCGCCGTCATAGGACTGCTCGCCGGTCTTTTCACCCGGCAGAGCTTCGCCGGCTGGGCGCTCGCGGTGGGCGGAGCAACCTACGTCGGGCTCTGCCTCGGTTTCTGGGTGGCGATCTATCGCTGGCACGTCCCCGACGCCAACCACCTCGGATTCCGGCTCGTCGTCCTCGCCCTGGCAGGCGCGGTCATCGGCGACTCGGCGGCGTACTTCGTCGGTTCCGCGATCGGCCGCCACGCCTTCTTCCATTCGATCTCGCCGCGCAAGTCGTTGGAGGGAGCGGTCGCCGGTGCCGTGGCGTCGCTGCTGGTCGGCGCCCTGGCCGGGCCGTGGCTGATCGGCATCAGCGTCCCGCTCGGCGCGGGTCTCGGCGCCCTCATGGCGGTCGCGGCGCAGGGTGGAGACCTCGTCGAGTCGGCGATCAAGCGCGAGGCCGGCGTGAAGGACTCCGGAACCCTGATCCCCGGTCACGGAGGCATCCTCGACAGGGCCGACAGCCTTGTCCTGCTCGCGCCAGTCGTATATTGCTACCTGAAGCTGATCGCATTCCCGTAACCCCGGTGAAAGCGGTGGCGTGCTCTGCTCTACTGCGAACCGAGGCAACTGCGCACAAGTGACACTCCCCACGCCCCGCCGACGCGTCGTCCTGCTGGGCGCGACCGGTTCGATCGGCCGGCAGGCGTGTGACGTGATCGCGAGGTATCCCGATCGGTTCACGCTGGTCGGCGCCGTGGCGGGGAGCAACGGCGCCGCGCTCGCGGCGATCGCGACCCGCTTCGGCGTGACGCGCACCGCGCTCGTCCACCCCGGCCCAAACACCGAGCTGCCCCCGGGC
>JBAPOS010000236.1:0-27415 GCA_049279755.1 Candidatus Dormiibacterota bacterium
GCGCGACGTCGTCGGGGGCGTCGGCTGCGGTGTGGGCGGCGGGTGTGCGCGCCCGAGCATTTGTGGCCGCGCGTGTCAGCCTTTCCTGGACCGCGCTCTCGGTCTCGCGGACATTGAGGCCATCGGCGATAGCCCGGGCCGCCAGGGCCTCCTGGTCCGCCGCCAGGGGGAGCACCAGCAGCGCCCGTGCGTGGCTCGCGGTCAGCCGCGAATCGGCGACAGCCTCCTGGACCGGCGCTGGGAGATCGAGCAGCCGGATGGCGTTGGAGACGCCCGACCGGCTTCGCCCCAGGCGGAGCGCGATCGCCTCGTGCGTCAGACCGAAGGCATCGGAGAGCCTGGCGTAGGCGGCGGCCTCTTCCATGGGGTTGAGGTCGGTGCGGAGCAGATTCTCGGTGAGCGCCATCTCGAGCTGGTGGCGGCTCGACTCCGCGGCCGGCCGAACGATCGCGGGGATGCTCGAGACGCCGGCAAGCTGAGCGGCGCGCAGGCGTCGTTCGCCCGCCACCAGAAGGTACGCGTCGCCCTCGCGCTGGACCACGATCGGATGCAGGAGGCCGTGCAGGCGGATGGAATCGCCGAGCGCCGCGAGCGCCTCTGGTTCAAACGCCCGCCGAGGCTGCTCGGGGTTGGGTGCGACCGTGTGCGGGTCAAGGCTGATCAGCGGCGACCCCTCGTCGGCTTCCGCCTCATTGGTCAGCAGCGCATCGAGCCCACGGCCGAGGCCGCGACGCCGGAATGCGCGGGGCGGGGTAGGGTCGCTCAAGCCTGACCCGGGATTCCGGTCGCGGCGAGCACCGCACCCCCGCGGATTCGAGCGTCAAGATTGACGCTCAGCTCTCGGTAGGCGATCGCGCCGCGGCAGGTCGGGTCGTAGAGGGTAATCGGCATGCCGTGGCTCGGGGCCTCGCTGAGGCGGACGTTTCGAGGGATGAGCGGGGTGAGCAGCTGATCGCCGAAGCGGGCGCGCACCTCATCGACGACCTGGTGAGCGAGGGCAAGGCGGGCGTCGAAGAGGGTCATCACGATGCCGGCAATGGTGAGCCCGGGATTGAGCTCCTTGCGGAGCAGCGCCAGCGTGTGCATGAGCATGCCGAGCCCCTCGAGCGCGTAGAACTCGCACTGGATCGGGATGAGCAGCGCCTCCGCCGCCACCACGGCGTTGATGGCCAGCAGGCCGAGGCTGGGTGGCGAATCGATGAGCACGTAGTCATCGTCGGATCCGAGGGCCTCGAGGGCGTATTGGAGGCGCCGCTCGCGGCGGGCCATGTCGACCAGCTCGATCTCGGACCCGGCGAGAGCGATGGCGGACGGCACCACGTCGAGACCAGGCACGGCGGTGGGTATGCGCGCCTCAGCGAGCGGCCGGCCCATGACGATGACGTCGTAGATGCTCGACTGGATGCTGCTTCGATCCACCCCAAGTCCGGATGTCGCGTTGGCTTGGGGATCGATGTCGATCAAGAGCACCTTCCGGCCCATCTCGGCGAGCGCTGCGCCCACGCTGACAGCCGTGGTGGTCTTGCCGACACCGCCCTTCTGATTTGCGACCGCGAGAATGCTGGGAGGCACGGTTAGCGGCTGATTATGGCCGGATCGCCGTGTTCCTCAGCGGGACATTGAGTTATCCCATCTTTCCCCAGGCAACTTGCCCGCCCTCGGCCTCCCGGCGAGTTGGGAACGCCACGCAGCCGCCGCAAGCTGTGCAAAACCCACAACGCTCGAACTCAGCAATCGAAGCGCTGTTCCGCACCCAACTTGACGGTGAAACAACCTGAGAACTATGGTGCACGCGCAGTGGTTGCCGATTCGAGGCCAGGCGGGGATGCCGGCGCCGATCCGAAGTCCTCGGATCGTGACGATCTCGCGGTCGGCTTCCTCCTGGGTCTTCTGGTCGGTGAGGGCCACTTCGGAGGGGATGGCCGCCAGCCTCAGGTGACTCTGCGCATGCACGTCCGCCACGAGGAAACCTTCGACTGGCTGCGCCGGACCTACCCGGGCAGCGCTCTCTACGGCCCCTATCATCATGGTGGGCGCTCCTACTTCCAGTGGTCGGCCCGAGGACGGTATCTCCGCGAGGAGATCGTCCCGCTGGTCCAGCGCCACCGGTCGCTGCTCGACGACTACACCGCGTCGCGCTTCGACACCATGTGCGAGCGCTATGCGATTCCGCACGAGACCGGCGGAGCCGCCCCGGACGCCTGAGCGCGCCTCGCTACAATCCGGAGGCGATGCTGGCTCCCTCCGCTCAGACCTGGCGCCTGCTGTCCGCCGCGCCTCCGCGCGAGGTCTTCGCGGTGATGGAGCAGATGATCGGAACGACTCCCTACCGCTACGAGGTCGTCGGTGAGAGCGAAGCTCGGATCGTCGAGCACCGGCGCCGCGGTCTGTTTGGACAGTGGGGCCGCCCCAGGATCCGCACTCGCTGGGTTCGATGCCGTGCGGTGGCGGTGACCGAGGGGACCTTGGTCGAGGTCGAGGCCAGTTCGGGCGGCGGGCTCATCTTCAAGGCCATGGGCAAGGCTGATCTCGGCCCGACCACTCGCGCCCTCCAGGTGATCCGCCTGCTCACCGCCGGTGCCTCCGACTCGCGGACCGTCTACCGTGACCGCCGCATCCCTCCGGGCCCGGTCACCCTGGTCGCGTCATGGGCCGGCACACCCTATCGCCTGTTCGCCGAGCCCCGTCACGATGCGCCCCGCGGCCGCGAGATCCTCACCGCTTCCGAGGTCGAGGCGCTCGCTGAGCGCAGCGGCCAGTTCGTGAAGGTGCGCGTCGCCGGCGCGGACGAGGGTTGGGTCGAGAGCGATCAGATCGTTCCGTCGCCGGCCGTCTCGACCCGCGCGGCGCAGGTCGAGACGGCGCGTTTCACCTGATAAAGCCGGTGATTGGCTCGAGCCGCGGCCGGGCCGCGGTTAGCGCTGATGCGTGGAGAGACCGCCGGGTGCGACGGTTTGCGCCTCTCTCCGAGTGGTGACCTGGCTCCCTGCGGTCAGCTCTCCACCACTGCGCTGGTCGGGAAGGAGGTGGTACTCGAAGAATCTGTCATGGGCTAGGTTCCTCCTTTTGCCTGAGTGCCACGGCACCGCGTCCGCATGCGTCGTGTTCGAGGCGGGGCGGGTCCGGGCCGAGAGACGCCCCCAAAGTGTATCCCGGTTTAGGCGCCGGGCGCGACCCACGTCGAGGCCCGCGCGTGGCAGGGATCAGAGCGGCATGCGACCCCTGAACCCGGTGTCGCGGGGATGCCAGTAGCCGATCCGCTCTTCCCCGAGCCGCCAGCAGAGGTAGATCGGCTCGTCCTCCCGGACTGCCGCGAAGTCGACGAGCCCGGTGTCGGGATCACGCAGGATGACGCCAAGCTGATCGATGTCTGCGGCCAATCGTTGCGCCTCGTTGAACGGGCCTGACGCTCTCATCGCCGCGGCGGCGGAGCCGTTCGAGGCCACCGGGTGGGGGTCCAACTCGGCCGGCTGGCCCTGCGAAGCGCTGTGGGCGTCGCGGAGCGCCGTCAGCAGCTCGGTGAGCCTGGGCAGCAACGCGCTCGCCTCGGCGTGCGTGAAGACGCGCTCCATGCGGCACACCATGCCAGACCGGCCCGGCCGGCGTCGAGATCAGTAGATGCCGAGCTCGAGCTGGGCCTCGTCGGAGGCCATGGTGCGCGGATCCCACGGCGGCGTCCACACCAGGTTGATGTGCACGTCGCGAACGCCGGGGAGCGGCGCGCACACCGCGTGCGCCTGGGTCTCGATGATCGGACCCATCGGGCAGTACGGCGTGGTGAGGGTCATGTCGATGGTCAGCAGGCCCTCATCGTCGATGTTGGTGGCGTAGATCAGGCCGAGCGACACGATGTCGATGCCGATCTCCGGGTCGTACACCTCGCTCAGCGCGGCCCGTATCAGGGCGTCCGACGCCTTCGCCTCCGGCTGCCTGGCGGGTTCGGTGGTAGATGTCGGTTCTGCGCTGCTCATCGCTCGATCCTCGTGAGTACGGCCGGGGTGTCGGCGGTCGCGGAGAGCCCCTCGAGGAGCGCGTTCCAGACGAGCGTGGCGCACTTGACCCGAACCGGGTAGGCGCGCACACCTCGGAGCGCTTCGAGGTCGCCGACATCGTCACCGCCGTCAACCGGTGCACCGTCCCCGGTCAGCATCTTCCGGAAGCGCTCCGCGAGCGACGCGGCGTCCTCCACGCTCATCCCGGTGACCGCCTCGCAGAGCATGCTCGCCGACGCCTGGCTGATCGAGCATCCACGGCCGGTGAAGCCGATGTCGGCGACCGTGCCCTGGTCCAGCCGGTAGCTCAGGTCGATCTCATCGCCGCACAGCGGGTTGTTCGCCTCGATGACGCGATCTGCGGGGACGACCGCATGGTGGTGGCGTGGGTTGCGATAGTGGTCGAGGATGATCTCGCGATAGAGATCGTCGTCGACGGGCGTGTAGCCGACTGCCATACCACCATCGTAGTCCAACGGTTCGTGCCCAAAACCTGAGAATGGGGGCATGGCTGGCATCGACGTCCTCGCGCGGGCTGGAAAGCAGAGGGCTGATCCGGCGTTCTGGCTGCTGATCGGACAGCTCATCATGTTCACCGGCGTCGCCGCTGTCTTCCCGATCGCGCCGCTGTACGTCGCACACCGCGGCGGCAATTCCATTGCCGTGGCGATCTTCATCGCGGGGCCGCTCGTCGCCAACACGCTCGTCCAGGTCCCTGCGGGACGCCTCTGCGATCGATGGGGACGCAAGCCGTTCCTGATCGGCCCCCGGCTCGTCTATGCGTTCCTGTCGCTGTTCCTGTTCTTCAACATCGGCACGCTGGCGGTGCTCACGGCTATCCGGATCCTCATGGGGGCGTGCGCCGGCGCCTACGTTCCCGCTCTGCGGGCGGCACTCACCGACCTGAGCGCGCCGGAGCAACGGGCGCAACGATTTTCCCAGCTGCAGGCGTACGAGATGGTCGGCCTCCTCGTCGGTCCGCTCATCGGCGGGGCGGCCGCCCTGTGGCGCGACTCGGCGGTGTTCGGGATCACCGGGCTGTCCATGTTCATCGGTCTCGGCTCGATGCTTCGGGTCCCCGAGACACGCGCCGAGCGTTCCAGCACGGTGGTGAGAAAGGAGCGCTTCCGGTGGTGGCGGATCCGCGGAATCGTCGTGCCGATCGCGGCGCTTTTCGCCGTCGGCACCATCTGGTCGATGTACGACGTGGTCTGGCCGCAGTACCTGTCAGCACGTGGCTACGGGACGCTGATCATCGGGGTCTCGGTGAGCCTGTTCGCGCTTCCCATCCTGGTCCTGGCCCGCGCCGGCGGCAGGCTGGCGGACCGAGCCGACCGGCGCAAGCTCGTGACCGCCGGCCTCGTGGTCGTCGCCGGCTGCGCCGCCACCTACCCGCTCCTCCAGATGCTCGCGGTCATCCTGACCGTCGGTACGATCGAGGCGGTGGCCACGGTGATCCTCGAGCCGAGCCTCTTTGCCGTGATCGGCGACAGCACCCCGGATGCCGTCCGCGGCCGCGCCATGGGCCTGGGCGGCCTCTACCAGTTCAGCGGAATGGCCTTTGGAGCCGCGGTCCTCGGCTCCCTCTACGGCGTGAACACGGGGCTTCCCTTCTGGTGCGGCTGCGCAGTCCTGCTCGGTGGCGCCCTGGTGTGTGCCGCCTGGCTCCCGGGACGGCCGCCCATCTCATCGCACCAGCCCCAGCCGGCGGCATTCCAGATCCTCGAACGTGAGCAAGCGTAAGGCGAAGGCGGTGGCCGAGCCACGCCTGCTGCTCGGTCATGGCGCATCGGGCACCGCGGCGTCGATGCGCCCGTGGGTGACCGAGCTCGCGCGCCACGGCGTCCGGGCGGCGGCGCTCGACCTGCCGCGGTCGAACCCCGAGAGGGCCGTCGGCGTCTTCCGCACCGCGCTCGTGGAGGAGCCAGGCGCCGCGATCGGTGGGCACTCGTTCGGCGGGCGGATGGCCAGCCTGCTCGCCGCCGACCAGCCGGTGAAGGCGCTGGTGCTGCTCAGCTATCCGCTGCACCGCCCTGGACATCCTGACGACCTGCGCACGGCCCACTGGCCGCGAATCGAGTGCCCCGTCCTGCTCCTCTCGGGCGATCGCGATCCCTTCGCGAAGGTCGACCTGCTGCGCCACGAGGTACGCCGGCTCGGCGACGCCGAGCTGGTCGTCTACCCGGGTATCGGGCACGGGTTGCTCGCGGTTCGCGAGGACGCCGCCGCGCGGGTCGCGGCGTTCCTGGTCAGCCGGGCCTAGACCCGAAAGAGCCGGCGCACCTCGCCAAGGCCGTCACCGAGGGCGTCGATCTCCTCATGCGTCGTGTACAGGTACACCGACGCGCGTGCCATCGAGGGCACGTCGTAGCGCGCCATCAGTGGCTGCGCACAGTGGTGTCCGGCACGGACCGCGATGCCGCGGCGATCCAGGATGGTGCCGACGTCGTGTGCGTGCACGTCGGCGAGGTTGAAGCTCACGACGCCGCCGCGTGCGTCGAGATCGCGCGGGCCGAAGATCGTGATATCGCCAACTTCGTCCAGAACATCGAGGAGGTGACCGGTCAGCGACATCTCATGCGCATGGATGCGATCGCGGCCGACGGCGTCGATGTAGTCGCACGCTGCCGCGAGACCGACTGCGCCGGCGACGTCCGGCGTTCCCGCCTCGAACTTGTGGGGCACCGCGTTCCAGGTGCTGCGCTCGAGCGTCACCCGGCTGATCATGCTCCCGCCACCGAGGAACGGTGGCATCCCTTCGAGCAGCTCGGGGCGAGCCCAGAGCACGCCGACGCCCATGGGACCGCACATCTTGTGGCCGCTGAACGCGATGAAATCGCAGTCGAGGTCCCGGGCAGACACGTTCATGTGCGGGACCGACTGGGCCGCATCGACGCACACGAGCGCGCCCGTGGCGTGCGCGCGCTCGGTGATCGCGCGGATGTCGTTGACGGTGCCGAGCACGTTGGACTGATGCCCGATCGCCACCAGCCGGGTCGGCGCGGCCAGCAGCGCGTCGAGGTTGTCCAGATCGAGCCGGCCGTCATCGTCGATGTCGATGGCGGCGAGCTCGAGGCCGCGACGTTCCGCCGCCAGCTGCCACGGCACGAGGTTGCTGTGGTGCTCCATGACGGTGACGACGATGCGGTCTCCGGGTTGCAGCACCTGGGTGGCGTACGACGACGCGACGAGGTTGATCGCCTCGGTGGTGTTGCGAACGAAGACGAGCCCCTCGGGCGGCGCGTCGAGAAACGCCGCGACCCGCACCCGGGCCCTTTCGAAGCAGTCGGTCGCCTCGTTGCCGAGCGTGTGGACTCCTCGATGGACGTTCGCATTGCTGGTGGCGTAGTAGGCATCGACCGCGTCGACCACGGCACGCGGCTTCTGCGACGTCGCCGCCGAGTCGAGGTAGACGAGCGGGTTCGACCCGATCTGGCGCTGCAGGATCGGAAAGTCGGAACGGATGCGCGCGACGTCGAGCCCCGGTTCGGTGGCGACGTGTGCGGTCACGACGCCACGACCTCGGTGGCGAGTGCTACTCGAAGCACACCGTCGTCGGTGGTCTCGATGCGATGCGCGCGGACCGGTTCGACGGCGGGAAGCGAAAGCGGCTCTCCGGTGCGGAGATCGAAGCTCGATCCGTGCAGCGGGCATTCGATGACACAGCGGTCGATATCGAGGTCGCCCTCGCTGAGTGATGCCTCGGCATGGCTGCACGTGTCATCGAGGGCGTAGAAGGTCCCGTCGACGTTGAAGATCGCCACCGGGGTTTCGTCGATCTCCACGCGTGCAGCGCATCCCGGCGGGATGTCGCTGACGCGGGCCACGTCGACCCAGCCCTCGCTCATGGCGCGTCCGCCGCGACCCCGGCCACGGACCCACCGGCGATCTCGGCGTCGAGGAGCGCTCCGGCGAGCTCCGCGAAGCCGCGATGCGGGACACGGTCGAGGACGTCGTCCATGAAGCCGCGGACGATCAACGAGCTCGCCTCGTCGGGCGGAACGCCCCGGGCCATGAGATAGAAGCGCTGGTCGGAGTCGATGTGGCCCGCGGTGGCACCGTGACCGCACTTCACGTCGTTGGCACGGATCTCGAGTCTTGGGATCGAGTCCGCCTTGGCACCCTGGCTCAGCAGGAGGTTGCGGTTGGCCACGTATCCGTCGGCGTGGACCGCTGTCGGTGCGACATCGATCATGCCGCCGTAGACCGAGCGCGCGCGATCGCGGACGGCGACCTTGAGCAGGAGGTTGCTGCGCGTCTCGGCACCACGATGTGCCTGGAGCGACTGATGATCGAAATGCTGGGTGCCGTCGCCGAAGCAGATGCCGAGAACGTCGGCCTCGCTGCCGATGCCTTCCAGCAGCACGTCCCACCAGACCTTCTGGAGGCGGGCGCCGAGGGTGACCCCCATGAAGCGGAGCTTTGCGTTGGCGTCGAGCACGGTGCGCTGCACGGCGACGTGCCACACGCCCTCACCCCACTGCTGCACGGTGTCGTAGTCGAGACGCGCGTCACGGCCCGCCGAGAGGATCACCATTGCGTCGCTGAAGAGCGCCGCGGGTCCTGACGTCGACGCGTACGCATCGATGACCGTGAGGGCTGCACCCTCATCGAGGACGACGACGGTGGATGGAAAGACGGCGCGATCCGTGCCGCTCGCCGGATGGGCGATCCAGACCGGGACAAGGGCCTCGACGCCGCGCGGGACGTACACGAAGACGCCGCCCCGCCACAGAGCATTCCAGAGCGCGACGAACTTCGACTCGTCGACACGCACTGCCGAGAACGCGCGCTGCACGAGCTCGGGGTGGACCATCGCAGCCTCTTCGAGCGTGGTGACGATGATTCCCTGGGCGTGGAGCGTGTCCGCTCCCTCGATGGCTGCGCCGGTGGGCGCATCGATCACGAACGCAGCCTTGGGTGCGGCGCCGTTGCGCTGCTGGCGCATCGCGTCGACGACCGTCGAGTCGACGGAGTCGATCGGGGTGAACCGCTCGGGGTGCAGCGCCGAGATATCGGTGCGCCGCCAGTCCTCATCGCGTTGCGACGAGGGCATCGGGATCGCCTCGTAGGCGTCCCATGCGATTCGGCGGCGCGCTGCAAGCCACGCCGGGGATGCCTCAGCCCGCGCCGCCGCCACCTCTTGCCCGAGCGCCGCTGCGGGCGAATCGGCCAGCGGGGTGGTCACCCGATCGCGCCCTCCATGGAGAGCGCGAGCAGGCGGTTGAGCTCGACCGCGTACTCCATCGGCAGCTCTTTGACAAAGGGCTCGAAGAATCCGTTGACGATCAGAGCAGTCGCGTCCTGTTCAGGAATGCCGCGCGAGGTCAGGTAGAAGATCTGGTCCTCGCCGACCTTGCTCACGCTCGCCTCGTGTCCGATGGTCACGTCGGGGTTGTCGATGTCCATGTACGGGTAGGTGTCGCTGCGCGACTCCTCGTCGAGGAGGAGCGCGTCGCAGCGGACGCTGACCTTGACGTTGTGCGCCTTGGGAAGAACCTTGATATGGCCGCGATACGAGGTGCGTCCGCTGCCCTTGCTGATCGAGCGCGACACGATGTTGCTGGTGGTGTTCGGTGCCACGTGGATCGCCTTGCTGCCCGCATCCTGGTGCTGGCCGCTTCCGGCGAACGCGGCGCTCATGACCTCGGCATGTGCGCCCTCACCCATCAGGTACACCGATGGGTACTTCATAGTGACCTTGGAGCCGAGGTTGCCGTCGATCCATTCGACGGTCGCGTTCTCGTTGGCGATGGCGCGCTTGGTGACCAGGTTGTAGACGTTGTCCGACCAGTTCTGAATCGTCGTGTAGCGGATCTTGGCGCCCTTGTGCGCAACCAGCTCGACGACGGCGCTGTGCAGCGAATCGCTCGAGTAGTTGGGCGCCGTGCAGCCCTCGATGTAATGGACCGAGGAGCCCTCGTCGGCGATGATCAGGGTCCGCTCGAACTGACCCATGTTGTCGCTGTTGATCCGGAAGTATGCCTGGAGCGGGATGTCCACCTTGACGCCCTTGGGGACGTAGACGAACGATCCTCCGGACCACACTGCGCTGTTGAGCGCGGCGAACTTGTTGTCGTTCGGGGGGATGACTGTGCCGAAATACTTGCGGAAGAGCTCCTCGTGCTCGCGCAGCCCGGTGTCGCAGTCGCTGAAGAGCACGCCCTGCTTCTCGAGGTCCTCGCGGATGCTGTGATAGACGACCTCCGAGTCGTACTGCGCGCTCACCCCGGCCAGGAACTTGCGCTCAGCCTGCGGGATGCCGAGCCGGTCGAAGGTCTGCTTGATGGAGTCGGGGACGTCGTCCCACGAGCGGCTCATCTCCTCGACGGGCTTGACGTAGTAGTAGATGTTCTCGAAGTCGAGACCCGAGAGGTCCGCGCCCCATGTCGGCATCGGCCGCTTGCGGAAGTGGTCGAGCGCCTTGAGGCGGAACTTGAGCATCCACTCGGGCTCGTCCTTGTGCTGCGAGATCGACGCCACGACCTCGGGCGACAACCCTTTCGCGGTGCGGAACACCGAGACATCGATATCCGAGAAGCCGTACTGGTAGTCCTTGGTCAGCTCTCGCGCTTGAATCGCCATCGGGTCTCCTACGCGGTGGCGGCGGCGGCCGTCCCGAGAAGTGGTTCGTAGCCCTCGCGCTCGATCTCTCGCGCCAGGTCCGCCCCGCCGGAGGTGACCACGCGCCCGTCATGAAGGACGTGCACGCGGTCCGGGTGAAGGTGTTCGAGGATGCGTGGGTAGTGGGTGATCACGAGGACACCCATGTCCGGACCGCAGAGTCGCATCACGCCGTCCGCAACCGTCCGCAGCGCGTCGACGTCGAGCCCCGAGTCCGTCTCATCGAGGATGGCGAGCTTGGGACGCAGCATGGCGAGCTGGAGGATCTCCGAGCGCTTCTTCTCTCCGCCTGAGAAACCGTCATTGATATAGCGGGCGCGGAAGCTCTCGTCGATCTTCAACTCCTGCATCTCAGCGCCGAGACGGTTCAGGAACTCGCGCGCCGGCATCTCCTTCCCCTGGGCTCGCAGCGCGGCACGAAGGAAGTTCACGGTGCTGACGCCCGGGATCGCGGTCGGGTACTGGAAGCAGAGAAAGAGGCCGAGGCGCGCACGTGCGTCCGCCGTCAAGGGAAGCAGATCCACTCCGTCGAAGCTCGCGGAGCCGCCGGTGACGACGTACTTCGGATGCCCCATCAACGTGTAGGCGAGCGTGCTCTTGCCCGAGCCGTTCGGTCCCATGAGCGCATGGATCTCGCCCTGCGCCACCTCGAGGTCGACGCCTTTGAGGATCTCCTTGCCTTCGACGCTTGCGCGCAGCCCCGAGATCGAAAGCACCGCCTGGCTCACCGGGTTGTCTCGGCGGGAGCGATGGAGTCGATCAGCGACTGATCGGCCACCAATTCGGCGAGCGTGGTCTGGCTGAGCACCGCGTCGATGCTCTGCTTCAGGCGCATCCACAGCCCGCGCGACGCGCACTCGCCCTCACGCTGGCAGGTGCCGGTCACGTACCCGTGCGACACGCACTCCACCGGGGACACCTCGCCCTCGATGACGGTGACCACGTCGAGAACGCTGATCTGGTCCGCCGGCCGGGCGAGTGAATACCCGCCGTGCACGCCGCGAGTGCTGTCGACGAGGCCGCCGCGGCGCAGCTGGGAGGCGAGTTGCTCGAGGTAGGCAAGGGGCAGGTGTTCAACCCGCGCCACCTCGGCAATGCTCAGCGGGCCGGCGCCATAGGCCTTGGCGAACTCGGTCATCATGCGCAGGCCGTAGTGCGCCTTGGAGCTCACCCGCATCGAGAAGGACGCGGCCGGCGGTGCGCTGGGATCGGACGTGTGCCGGTGCGAGGCGCCCGGCCCCGAACTCGAGAGAATCCCGACTGTCATGGTAGGAATTATACCCGACCGGCTCGCTCGCCGACAGGAGAGCGACCATCGCTGAGATATTCTCGGCGAGCTCCGATGCGAATCCCCCGCGCTCGCTTCACCGTGTTCTTCCTCCCCGCCGCAGTGCTCGCGGCGTGCGGTGGATCGACGAACCCGAGCTCACCGACTCCCACCCCACTCACGCAGGCGCAGATTCAGTCGCGCTACGTGGCCGCCGCCGGCCGCTACAACCAGGGCGAGGCCCAGATCGCGCTGACCGAGAACGCGTCCTGCGATGCCGCCAGCGTGAGCGTTGCGCTGGAGACCTGCCAGACGGCGCTCAGCGGGCAGCGTCAGCTGACCATCGCCTACGACAACGCCCTCCGGGCGATCCCGTTCACTGACGGCGCCGCCACCGAGGCGGGCCGCCTGCTGGGTGACGACGCCGCCATCGAGAACCTGCTCGAGCAGGCGGCGACCGCTCCGGCGATCACTGTGATCGCGACCCTGCAGCAGCAGATCATCGCGCTGCTTGCCACCGCCGCGACCGACGCCATCGCGCTGCGCGCGGCGATCGGGCTGCCCGCGCCCGCATGAGCTTCACGGTCAGCGACCGGGAGCACCGGCGCCGGCTGCCGCTCCGGCTCGGATCCTGGCCACGACGGTCGCGATCACCGAGGCGGCCATGTTGACGTCCGCAGCGCTGGTCGAGCGCCCGGTGGTGCAGCGAAGCGCCCCGGCGGCGAGATCGTCCGGATAGCCCATCGCTCTGAGCACGTGCGAAGGCAGGGGCGCCCCGCTCCCGCACGCGGACCCGGCAGACGCCTCGACGCCGTCCATGTCGAGGGCGGCAAGCAGGACGTCGCTCCGGACACCGGGGAGGGCGAAGGTCGCGAACCCCGCACCCTTGGGTGCCCCGGCCGCCGTCTCGATCGCGTCCGGGATCTGGGCGAGGACGGCGTCGATCAGTCGCCGGCACAGGGACGCCTGACGATGGGTCTCCTCGGCGCGCATCCGCTCGGCGAGCTCGGCAGCGGCGCCGAAGCCGACGATTCCCGCGACGTTCTCGGTGGCGCTGCGCCGGTTGCGCTCCTGGCCGCCTCCCGTGCTCTGGGCCGCGAGCGCGACCCCATGCCGGACCCACAACGCGCCGGTGCCCTTGGGCCCGTAGATCTTGTGCGCGGAGAGCGAGAGCAGGTCGACACCAAGCGCGACCGGGTCGACGGGGATCCGGCCGAATGCCTGGACGGCATCGGTGTGCACCAGCGTTCTCGGATTGCGTCGATGCACCGCCTCGGCGATCCCCGCGACGTCCTGCACGGCACCGGTCTCGTTGTTGACGAACATGACTGAAACAAGGACGGTATCCGGGGTCACCGCCGCCGCGACCGATTCAGGGGCGACCCGGCATTCACGATCGCAACCGGCGATGGTGAGCGTGGCCGCGCCGGCATCCTCGAGGTGATGCGCGGTCTCGAGAACGGCGTCATGCTCGATCGCGCTGACCACCAGGTGCCTGCCTCGCTCCGCGCCCCAGCGCTCGAGGACGCCGCGAATCGCCAGGTTGTCGGCCTCGGTTCCCGACCCGGTGAAGACGACTTCGCGCTGCGCGCATCCCATCACAGCGGCGATCCTGTCCCGGGCATTGTCCACCGCCGCGCGGGCGGCACGCCCGGATGCATGCACCGATGACGGATTCCCCTGAGTTGTCGTCAAATATGGCAACATCTCGTGGAGCACCTGGGGAGCGACCGGAGTCGTCGCGGCATGATCGAGGTGAACGGATCTCATACCGGCGAGGCGGGCGCCGCCGCCGCCAACCCGGCGCGGACGCGCTGGATCACGGAGTCGGTGAAGTCGCTGGTCGACGCCTGGCCGCCGAGGTCGGAGGTGGAGATCCCCGCCCGTAAAGCGTCGAACACCGCGTCGCGAATCGCGCCGCCCGCCAGCCGGCAGCGCTGGTCGGTGGCAAACCCGAGGAGTGCCGCGGCGGCAAGGATCATGGCCATCGGGTTGGCAACGTTCTTTCCCTCGAGGCTCGGGGCGGTGCCGTGGGGCGCCTCCGCCATCACGACCGACGGTACCAGCGGGTCGTCGCCGAACCCCAGCAGCAGGGATTCAGCGCCGGCGATGCTGCCGAAGAGCGGCAGCACCAGGTCGCTGAGGCAGTCCCCGTCGCGGTTGAGCGTGGGAATGACCAGCGGGTCGCCGGCGCGGCTGAAGAGCAGCGCGTAGGTGGCATCGATCAGCTGAGGCTCGTAGTCGACCTCGGGGTGTCGAGCGGCCGCGGCGTCGAGCTCCTCCTTGAACATGCCCTCGTAGATCCTGGACACGGTGAACTTGGGGCCGCCGAACACCCGGGCATGGGTGCGGGCCGCGTGGACGAACGCGAACTCGGCAACGGCACGGCACGTGGCACGCGAGATGTGCTCGGTTCGGTATGCGACTTCGTCACCGCCCTCGCCCTGCTCGCGCCACTCGCGGGCGTTGTAAGCGCCGTCGACGGCCATGCGGACGATGCTGATCGGCGCGCTCACACCCGCGATCCCCGCGACGCCCGGAATGCGCTGGCCGGTGCGTAGGATCACGCGTCCCCCAACACGCTCGCGCAGCAGTGCATTCGGACTGCCGACGTCGGAGCGATCGGTCGGCGTGACCGTCGCCGCCTTCAGCCCGAAGCCCGATGCGCGCATCGCGTCCGCCGCCTCGACGACCACGGCGTTGACGGTTTCACGGCGATGCTCCAGGGAGAGATCGAATGCCCGCAATTCAAGCGGGACACCGATCACATCCGGGTGAATCACCCGGAGCGCCTCGTCGAGCAGCTCCTGGCCGGTCTGGTCGCCACGCAGGACGGCGATGGTGGTCACCGCCACAGCGTACGTCGGCGCCCGGATGCGGCGACCGGCCGGCGCGATGGCATCATCGCCGCGTGCCGAACTCGGTGACGTCGCGAGACGACGAGCAGGAACGCCGCCCGGGCGCCGTGCTCTTCGTATACACATGGGACCTCGCGCTCGCCATCCTGGCGCTCTTCGGGGCCCTCGCATCATTCGCGGGCGGCGTGGCCACGAGCACCGGCGCGACCGCGAGCCTGCCCCTGGCGGTGCAGGTGATCGCGGCAGTGTCAGCGGCGTGCTTTGCGGCGACGCTGATCATCATCGCGTCGCTGCTGACACGGAAACGGGCCTGGGTGCGCCAGACCCAGATCGGCACGCTGGGCACTGCGATCGCGCTCGCCGCGGTTTCGGTGGTGGTCGGCGCCATCGTCGGCAACGGCGTGGATGGACCGAGCCTCATCGTCACGCTGATCTTCGTGCTCCTCGACGCGCTCGCCATCGTCATCATGACCGAGCGACGGGTGGTGAGCTTCTACGATCAGCCCGCCAGCGTTCCGGTCTACCTCTGGGCGACGCTGGCGCTCTGGATCGGCGGCCAGGTGATGATCATCATCGTTGCCGCGATCGCGCACTGACCGCTCCGCACGGACAGCCCCTTCAGATATATGTCAGCAAGTCTTCGACGATCTCGACGAGCTCGTCGTTGCGGACCGGCTTCATCATCACCGCGGCCGCGCCCAGCTGCTGGGCGCGTTCCCGGGCGCCGATGTCGCCGGCGGCGGTGAGGATCACGACCCCTGCGCGAGGGTGCTCCGGCGCGAAGCGAAGCGCCTGGAAGAGTTCGAGCCCGTCGGTGTCGAGCGTCGCGTCCAGGATGAGCACGTCCGGCTCGAATATGGGGAGCTCCGCGCGCACCTCACGGACCGCCTTCGCCCAGTGGACGTCGTGGCCACGCAGGGTGAACCGGTTGATGACCTGCTGAGCGACCGCGGCCTCATCCTCGGCGAGCAGGATGCGGGCGGGGGCTTGCGGCATCACCGCGCATCGTAGGGAAACGACTCACCCGCGTGTGTCTCCACTCATCGCACCGATCCGGGCGCGTACACTGGCGCCGGCGATGCCGCTGCCACCCCACGTCCTGCTCGGCACAGAGCGACCCCGGCGCCGGCGTTTCGACGGGAGCCGCTTCACTCGCTGGTTGCACCGTCCAGATCGCCGAGCCGCCGCGCCCATCGCCGAGCCGCCCGCGCCTCGGGTCACGCAGGTGGACGCAGGCACCAGGGCGTTCTGGGCAGGCAGTGAAACGGCCAATGTCACCTCGCCGCGAGCTGCGGCGCTCGTCGACGCTCACGAGCGCGGGCGCTCGCCGATCAGCGCCCGGCCGCCGGGCAACCCCGCGTTTAGCGAGGCCCTTTTCGTGGAGCTCATGCGAGCGAACCAGTACCGGCGAGCCTTCTCGCTGCTGAGCGAGGACTGCCAGCTCAGCTGGGGCTCTCCCGAGGCATTCGCCGAGGCCCAGGGCGCTTCAGCCATGCGCCGACTCCGTGGGGTGAGCGTCAAAGAGGTCCGCTACCTGCCGGAGTGGACAGAGACATCCAGGGGCAAGACGTATCGGGAGGTCGCCGAGCTCGACGTCGAGTACGAGGTCGGCGACCCGGAACCGGTGGCCAGAGTCCGTCGGGTGGTTCACCTCGTTCCCGGTGGCGGACGCTGGCGATCGATCTGCTACCCGGTGTAACAGCAGTTCACCGAACTTCGCAGCCTCAGCTGGGCGTGGGACAATCCGTTGATGCCCGCCGCCGCCACGCGCTCGCAGCCCGGTCCGATGGAGCGGACCTGCCTGGAAATCGCTCGTGTCGAGCGTGAGGCCGCCTTCCGCCGCGAGCGCATCTCGCGAACCAGGCTTCGTGTCCGCGAGGCCGACGTGCTCATCGACCTCATCGAGGAATGCCGTCTCCGGTCCTTTCGCCTGATACCGGCCGCACTCTGGAGCGCCGTTGTCCGCGCGGTCGGCGCAGTGGATCCGGGCTTGCGCGACCGACTCGGCATCGATCGCGACCCGGACCACGTTGCCGACATCCTCTTCGAGGCGCAGGAGGTGCTCCTCATGCGCGCGCTCGAGTCGCGGCGACCAAGGCTGGCGCCGATCATTCCGCTCTTCGGCGAGCGGAATCGAACCGCGGCCGCGGGCTGACGCCTCTCCCGTCGTGACCTGGGAGGTCGCGGTCGCCGGAACGCTCCACAGCGACGATGTGACCACCCCGGCAGGCAGGCGAGACGTGCTCGGCGGCTCCGCCGTGTACTTCTCCCTCGCGGCGGCGCGATACGCCCCGGTTCACCTCAACGGCATCGTCGGCTCGGACACCGCCCCCGAGTACCGGCGCATCCTTGCCCATCCGAATATCGACCTCGGCGGCCTGGTTGTCAGCGAATCGCCCACATTTCGTTGGCACGCGGTGCATGACTTCGATCGCTGGGTGACTTCACACGAATCGTTCGAGCCGGGATGCGACCCGGAGTGGGAGCCGGTACTCCCCCAGCGATCGCGCCATGCCCAGCTGCTCTTCGTGGGGAGCATGGACCCGCACCTGCAGCGCGTCGTGATCGATCAGGCCGAGGCCGCACTGATCGGCGCCGACTCCATGACCGTCTTCATCCATAACGGTCAGGCCGACGTCGGATCGCTGATCGAGGGGGCGGATGTTCTCTTCCTCACCGCCACCGAGCTCGCGGCGCTCACCGGGGATGACGACTGGCGGCTGTCGGCGCCGGCCCTGTGTGGGACCGGCCGGCTCCGCGCGGTTGTGGTCAAGCGCGGTCCGCTGGGCGCCGCCTGCGTCACCACAGGGGGCATCGCCGAGCAGCCCGCCGCTCCGGTCACCGATGTGGTCGATCCGACCGGCGCGGGTGATGCCCTCGCAGGCGGGTTCCTCGGGCGCATCGCCCAGCTCCAGCGCGCCGACGACGCCGCGTTCGAGGCGGCGCTGACCGAGGGCCTCCGCTGCGCGGCCGACGCGATCGTCGAATTCGGAACCGCTGGGCTCCGCGCCACCCGCGCCGTATGATCGCGGGCGAATGGCAACGCGGCCGCGTGACCTGGGGACGCCGATCGACCGCAACCTGGCGCTCGAGCTGGTCCGGGTCACCGAGGGCGCCGCGATGGCCGCCGCCAGGCACATGGGTCGCAATCAGAAGGAGATGGCGGACCAGGCCGCCGTCGATTCGATGCGCCGGAGCCTGGGATTCGTCGACATGGACGGCCTGGTGGTCATCGGCGAGGGCGAGAAGGACGAGGCGCCGATGCTCTACATCGGCGAGCAGGTCGGGAATGGCAACCCCCCGGCGGTCGACGTCGCCGTAGACCCGATCGACGGCACGCGCCTGGTCGCTCGCGGCATCCCCGGGGGCATCGCCACCGTCGCCCTCGCCGAGCGCGGCTCGATGTTCCACACCCACCTCCATTACATGGAGAAGCTCATCGTCGGACCTGCCGCGGCGAAGGTGATCGACATCACCGCCCCTGTCGCCCAGAACCTCAAGCGGATCGCCCGCGCGGAGGATCGCCGTGTCGAGGACCTGACCGTGGTGGTGCTGGATCGCGACCGCCATGAGAGCCTCCTCGAAGAGATCCGATCGGCGGGAGCGAGGGTGAAGCTGATCATGGACGGCGACGTCGCGGCGGGCCTCATGGCAGCGATGGAGCATCGCACCGGGATCGACGTGCTCATGGGTATCGGGGGCGCTCCCGAGGCGGTGCTCGCCGCCTGCGGCATCAAGTGCATCGGTGGAGGCATGCAGGCGCGCATCTGGGTCGGCGAGGGCGAGCGCACGGTACAGGAGCTGGAGGGCAAGCACGCCGGAGACGTCCTCGAGCTGGACGATCTCGTGTCCGGCGACAACGTGTTCTTTGCCGCGACCGGAATCACCAGCGGCGAGCTCCTCGAGGGGGTGCGCTTCCTCGGCGAGGACCGCTGCCACACCCAGAGCCTGGTCATGCGGTCGTATTCCGGGACCGCTCGCTACATCGACGCGGAGCACAACCTGGCCAAGCTCCGCCGCCGCCGCGACCCGGTCGAGCTGGCCTCCAAAGGCGAGATCCGCCCCGCTCCAGGAGGCTGAGAACCGACCGGAACTCGGGCACGTGGGAGCCGAAGTGCCAGAATCGGGACGCGGCATGAAGGTACGAATCCGCCCGAGCGCGAACCTGATGCGGTGGTTCACGCCGGGGCTCCACGTCAAGCGCTGGTTGCTCCTGCTCTTCCTGGCGATCGTGATGATCAGCCTCGCGGCGGGTTACATCCTGCGAGATCTCTACAGCGCTTCCATCCACTTCCCCTTGTGGGTGGGGGACATCACCCTCCAGTTCCTGCCGCGTCTTATCCGTGCGCTGCTCTTCGCCCTCACGGGCGTCGGGCTCATCGCCCTGAGCTTCTACAAGCTCGGGCAGTCGATCCTCGGACCATTTCTGCCCGGGCACGGCAGCACCGACCGAGGGCTCGCGGAACAGCTCTTCAAGTTCCGCTCCCTGGCCAAGGGCCCCCGGCTGGTCGCCATAGGCGGTGGCACCGGCCTCTCAGCCCTTCTCAGGGGCGTGAAGAAGTACACCGGGAACATCGTTGCGATCGTTACCGTCGCCGACGACGGCGGTTCCAGTGGGCGCCTTCGCGAGGAATATCGCGTGCTCCCGCCGGGAGACATCAGGCAGTGCCTGACCGCGCTCGCCGAGACCGAGCCTCTCATGACCGAGCTCTTCCAATATCGGTTCGGCGGCGAAGGAGCGCTCGCGGGGCACTCGTTCGGCAATCTCTTCATCACCGCCATGGCGGAGATAACGGGGGACTTCGAGCACGCGATCCGTGAATCCGGCCGCGTCCTCGCGGTGCGCGGTCAGATCGTTCCGTCGACGCTGCGCGACGTCGTCCTGTGCGCCACGGCGGGGAGTGAGGTGAGAGTCGGCGAGTCGAAGGTCCCATACGGCATCGACCGCATCGACCGCGTGTTCCTTGAACCGTCGGACGCGGAGATCAATCCGGAGGCCGAGGCAGCGATCCTGGCGGCTGAGCTGATCATCGTCGGGCCTGGCTCGCTGTACACGTCGATACTTCCGAACCTGCTCATCGAGGGGATGGTCGAGGCACTGCGCGCCAGTCCGGCGGTGAAGGTGTACGTGTGCAACATCGCCGGGCAGCCCGGCGAGACGATGGGCTTCTCGGTGAGCGAGCACCTCAAAACCATCGAGGAACACGTGGGCGTGAGCCTGTTCGATTACGTGATCGTCAACAGCAATGTGGGGCTCCCACTGCCGCCCTCCGCGGTCGAGGCGGGTGTGACCCGCGTCGGGTTCGACCGGGACCAGGCGACGCTCCAGCCGGTGAACTACATCCTCGCCGACGTGGCGTCGTCCCAGATCTCCACCCACCACGATCCGGAAAAGCTGTCCAAGGTGATCATGAAGAGGATCTGGCGCTAGGAGCGCTCGGTCAGTACAGCAGGTCGTGCCGGACCCGGTACGCCCATTGGTGTGCGGCACGCTCGGCAACCGCGTTCCACGCCGCATACCGCCGGCGGCCGATGGCGAGATCCCAGGTGCCGACATACTCGGTGATCCGCTCGCTGAACCCCGATTTGAAGCGATAGAGGCCGAACAGCGGATGGGCCGGGCTCAACTCAGCCGCCGGGGGAACCGCCACCAGGTCATAGGCTTCGACCCCGCGTGCCCTCAGCCAGCGCATCACCTCCCACTGGAGGAGATGGGGCGCCATCACCGCGGCGTGCTCCTTGGTGGACCCCCCGTCCTTGTACCAGGCCTTCCTACCGATGTACGTGGCGAAAACCCCGGCGAGCACCGCACCGTCGAGTGACGCGAAGAACAGCTGACCCTGACCCGCCGCGGCATGGAGGTGCCAGTACTGCGAGAAGTACTCCTTGCTGCGCAGCGTGAAACCCGCTCGATCGCGGGTGCTGGCCATCAGCGAGTACATGGTGTCCACGCTCGCGTCGTCGAGCGCGACTGGTGCAACCGTCACACCACGGCGTTCGGCAAGCCTGATGTTGTAGCGACACTTCGGCTTGAACGATGCGATCAGGGCATCCTCGTCTGGACGGAGGTCGACGATGATCGTCGCCCTGCTGATCTGCACGTCGTGCCGCGACTTCTCGAGCCCCATGGCGCGCAGCGCGGAGATCGCCGCCGGGCTCTGCTCGATCTCCGGTTCCATCTTGATCGCGAACGCCGAGCCGGCTGAGGCGCGGAGCCCCTCGACCAGTGCAGGCAACGTGTCGGTGCCGGCAACACCCGGCCCTTTCGGGACATATCCGAGTTCGCCGAGACCGGGAACCGAGTGCCGCAACACGAGTGTCGCGACCGGCGGTTCGGTGTCGGACACGAGGTACCGCGGCGCCCAATGATGAGCGCGCTTGAATTCCCCCCATGCGCGCGTCTGCAGGATCTGTCCGCCATCGGGGTTTGCGGCGACGAGCTCGTCCCAGCGGCCGAGTTCTCGCGGGCTCGCCGGCCTCATCGGCGGAAGCGGACCGCCGCTCGATACAGGCTGTGTCGCAATGACCGCACCCCCAGATCCCACGTGCCGGCGCGCTCAATTGCGGTGCCGCCGAACGACCGCTTGAACTGCGAGAACCCGTCCCACGGATGGGGAGGCGAACCGGGAGCAGGCTGCGTGGCCGGGGACACGCCCCAGAAATCGAATCGCCGCGCCCCCTGCTCACGTGCGTCGAGGATCATCCGCCACACCAGGGGCGCGGCCGCCTGGAGTCTGCGTCCCGACTCGGGGTCCGACACGGCGTGCGCGTAATAGCGCGTACCCGAGAAGTCGAAGCAGAGCGCGGCAGCGACCGGGGCTCCGCCGGACTCCGCGACGTAGAGCGCGGCAGCATGCTCGGGCATGAGCGTCCGAGCCACCGCGCGGTGATACGACTGCGCCTGTCCGCGAAATCGCCCCGCGGCAGCGGTGCGCTCCTGGAGGCGAAGAAAGACCTCGATGTCCTCCGGATCGCCGCTTGCGCGAAACGTGAGTCCTCGCCTTGCGGCTGCGTTGATGGCCCCGCGATGCCCCGCGCTGAGCCCTCGGCGCAGCGTGGCTTCGTCCGCATCCAGATCGAGGACCCATGTCCATTGGGGCTGAATCGATCTGCTGGGATGAGCACCCGACGCAACCAGCGCGGGGAGTGCGGCATCGCCGGCCGGTTCGGTACGCACGAAATCGAGCGATCGCGTGCGAGCGGCGTTCATCGCGTCCCTGAGTGCGCCGATCATGCCGTCGCGCGACACCGCCGTGGGTCCGTGGGGCAGGTAGGCGTAGCGGGGAAAGTGGCCCGCGCGAATCGCGCCGGACCACATCCAGTGCTCATTCCGGGACCAGATAACCTCGTGGCCGAGCGCGGCCTGGACGCGCTGCCAGAGGGTGCTCTGCAGGAAATGGCCGCCCATGCGCTGCAGCGCGGAGTCCCACTCCGCATCTGCGACGCCGGCGTGCGCCGACGACACGTTTTGCGACGCTAGCACAGCGACCGATACGATGGATGTTGAGAAAGCACCGCGGTTTTCCTTACAATCGCGCCCGTTTCCCCGTCAGACTCCTGGAGAGAACACATGGCCACAGTCGTGACACGCGACGTGCTCGCAAAGCAACTCGCAGATCGTGCAGAAATCACCGTCACCGCCGCACGCGACGAGGTGCGCTGGTTCTTCGACACCATCGCGCAGTCCCTGGAAAAAGGCGACGAGGTTCGCATCCACGGTTTCGGTAATTTCAAGACCGCGCAGCGCGCAGCGAGGCTCGGTCGCAATCCGCGCACCGGCGAGGCGGTCAAGGTTCCTGCCCGCCGAGTGGTGCGTTTCTCGGCCAGCACGTCACTCTCGAGCGCGGTGAAGGGCGCCCGAGGCACGCGCCGCGCCAAGGCCTGATCCGTCGGGCGGCATGACCTGATGCCGCCGGTGGCGCGACGACGTCGCAGGTAGGCACGCACGCATGCTACGGGTAGACCCGCGCCTGCAAGCCTGATGGCTCGGACGCGACCTACATCGTGGGTGTGGATCGTGTTCATCGCTGTGATCGGCGCGATGCTGATCACCGCGGCCACGTTCGTCACCGTGAAACTCACCGCGCCCGCGCCTGCAGCCACGGTCAGCATCCAGGCACCCGCAACCGTGCTGCTCGATGGCGCAGCGCCACCCGCCATACCAACGCCCGCGAATGGGAGCTTCGCGCTTGCGACCAGCCTGAGCGGGACCGTCGCGACCCGAGCTCCCGCGGCGGTACGGCCGATCGGATCGGTCGCCAAGGCGATGACCGCCCTGGTCGTCCTCGCCGCGCATCCCGTGTCTCCGGGCGCCCCCGGACCGTCGATCGTCATGACCAATGCTGACGTGCTCCTGTACCGGCAAGCGGTCACCGCAGGCGGTTCAAACCTTCCGGTTCACGCCGGCGAGATCCTCACCGAGCGCGATCTGCTGCTTGCGCTGCTTCTGCCGTCGGCCGACAACATCGCCGAGACCCTCGCAGTGTGGGTCTCGGGCAACCGTTCGAGATTCATCGCACGCCTCAACGTGACTGCGACGGCGATGGGCATGGACCACACCCACTTCGCAGATCCGAGCGGTCTGAGTGTCAGCACCGTTTCCACCGCTCTGGATCTCGTGGTGCTGGCCCGGGCGGTCATCGCCAACCCGGCGCTCGCCGAACTCGTCGGCAGCTCGCGCGCGGCGCTGTCCGACGGCACGGTCCTCAACAACCTGGACATCCTGCTCACGTCTCAAACAGGGTGGTTGGGGATCAAAACCGGGTGGACGGGTGCCGCGGGCGGATGCCTGCTCTTCGCTGCTCAGATGGCGTTCGGAACGAGTCAGGGTCTCACCGTGTGGGGCGCCATCCTCGGCCAGCCGCCGTCTGCCGCAGGGGATCCCGCACACCCCGAGCTCGGCCAGGCTTTTATGTCAGCGCACAGCGCCGTCGCGGCTGCGCTCGGTGCGTACAAGGTCGTTGATCTCTCGGAATTCCTCCCTCAGATATCGGGATCCATCTCGACGCGGTGGGGAGACGGTTCTTCGGTAACCCTGTCCGAGCAGGCGTCGGTCTATAAATTCGTCCACGCCGGCACGGCGCTTGCCTTTCACGTGTCCGTCCTGCGTCCGGCCGTCCCGATGGCTGCCGGCACGAGAGTCGCCGAGGTCACCGGTACGTTGAATCAGCAGACGTCGATCATCTGGAATGTGGTCAGCACCAGTGCCATCGCCGGTCCATCGTCCTGGTGGAAGCTGTTCTCAGGTTGAGCTGCGGCGGATCACCAGGCGGAGTCGGTTCGCTCCGCAGCGTGATGGAGGGCAGCCAGCACTTCCGCGTCGTGACCCGCGAGGTCGGGTGCGACCCTCAGGCTCTCAACGCGCTCCTTCGCGGTGACCATCTCGAGCTCGTGCAGACCAAGGTTGGTCTTTGTGGACAGATGCCCGTTGTAGGCAGCTAGCGGTGTGCGCCACTTCTGGCGGAGAGCGTGGGGCGACAGCTCTCCGGCTTTGACCGTGAACCCGGCGCCGCCACGAGCGGGAAAGAGCCGGAAGCGGAATGCGTTGCGTCCGGCCTTGGCACACTGCTCGCAGCGGCCGTAGCGCTCCTCGGGGATCTCCGGTCGTTTCATGCAGACGCGGCACATGCAGCGAGGATAACCCGAGCTCCACGGCGGACGGGAATACGTTTTTGACTCCGCGGCGCCCAACGCCTACCATCTGAGCTCGTCCGTTCAGTCGCGCAGAGGAGCGCCTTCATTGTGATGGGTATCAGCAGCATCGTGATCGGGCTCACCCGCCATAAGGGTGGAGTCCGCACGTCCGGGGTCGCACCTTGAGTCGTTGAGCATCGAGTAGCTCCACTCACAGGATCGTGCGGCACCGGCCGGCATGGTCCTTTTGTTTGTCCGGAAGAGAACAGCAACGTGAGCAGGAGAAATCGGTGTCCAGGGTGAGTGACGGCGGGGTCGCCGTCGAGGTGACCAAGCTGGTGAAGTCGTTCCGTCGCGAGCGACGCGGACGTCCGTGGAAGCGCGGTACCAGGCCGCAGGAATTCAGACGCGCCGTCGACTCGGTCGATCTCCGTGTCCGCGACGGCGAGATGGTGGCGATCGTCGGACTGAACGGCAGCGGCAAATCGACTCTGCTCCGCGTCCTCGCGACTCTGACCATCCCCGATGAGGGGAGTGCCTGCGTCTTCGGACACGATGTGGTCTCGGACAGTCACGAAGTGCGTCGCCACGTGAACCGCGTCTCGGTCGAGGCGAGCTTCTTCAAAGAGATGAGCCCGTGGGAGAACCTGTCGTACGCCACCCGTCTCTACGGGCGCGGCGGTCGCGGGACCCGCGAGGCGGCGCTCGCCGCGCTCATCCGGCTCGGATTGCCGCGTGACACGCTGGACCGGCCGATGAAGCAGCTGTCGCGAGGACAGCAGCAGAAGGTCGCGATCGCTCGAAGCCTGCTGACCAGCCCGTCGCTGCTGCTCATGGACGAGCCAACCACCGGTCTCGATCCGCGATCCAAGCGCGAGGTCCAGGGATTCGTGCGCGATATCCGTCTGCAATCGGGTGTGACCGTGCTGCTCAGCACGCACGACCTCGAGGAGGCGGAACGGCTGTGTGATCGAGTGGTCATTCTCGACCGCGGCCGGATCCTCGCCGAAGGGGCGCCGGATGCGCTGCGCAGGGAGTACGGCATCTCCGGCGACGGGTCGTCACTGGAGGACGTCTTTCTCCGGCTGACCGGAAAGAGCTTTGACGACGACAGCGAAGCCCAGGACGAAGAGGAGGAATTGCGATGAGTGCCGCCCTGCAGGATGCCGACCTGCGCTCGCGTGGCATGCGACTCGAGGCCAACGCGTTTCTGGGGTTCTTCGAACGTCAGCGCAACCTCTACCGCCGCTACTGGGTGTGGGAGATGGTCTGGCTGGTGTACAGCATCGTCAGCACGCTGAGCATCGGGTACCTGGCGTCAGGTCTCGACTCGTTCGGCGGCTCGGGCGCGCACGTGAACATCGCGCAGGCGCAGCTGTACCTGCTGATCGGGTCGCTCCTCTGGAGCTACCTGTCGCTGATGTTCTTCGACGTGTCCTTCGCGATCGCCTGGGAGCGCTGGGAAGGAACCATCGAGTACACGTTCATGGCCCCGGTTCGGCGCGTCACCCACCTGCTCGGGATCTGCTCGTTCGCGATCGTCTACGCGATGCTTCGCAGCGTCATCATCCTGGTCGCGATCGCGCTGGCGTTCCACCTCGACCTCTCCCACGCCGACATCGGCGCAGCCCTTCTGGTGCTGGCCGCGGCCACATTCCCGGTGCTGGGTCTCGGCATCTTCACGTCCGTCCTACCACTGCTCTCGCCGGAGAAGGGCGAGCAGATGACGGTCGCGGTGCAGGGAGTCCTGCTCCTGGTCTCGGGTGTGTACTACCCGTTGACGGTGCTGCCCGTGGTGTTCCGCATCATGGGCGACGCATCGCCGCTGACCTATACGCTCACCGGGATGCGCGCCGCATTGCTCGATCACGCCGGCGCGGGGGCTCTGCTCGGCACGATCCTGTTGCTCCTCGCCATGGGTGCTGTGCTGATCCCATGCGGGATCGTGGTGTTTTCCAAAGCGGAGCGGCGCGCCAAGCGGCTGGGGCTTCTCAAACGCAACGGCTAAAGGTCGAGGTGATGGCGGTATGAGGGCTCTGCGAGTCTCGTTGCGTTGACGAACACACTCACAGGTGGGTATATTTGTCCGTGTGAATGTCGAGGTGAGGGCCGTCGGTCTGCGGGCGATGCGCGACAAGCATCACCTGACCCAGCGTGAGCTTGCGCGCCGGCTCGGGGTCACGCAGAACTACATCCCCGCGCTCGAAGCCGGAACACGCAACCCGGGGCCGAAACTGCGTCAGTCGTTGATGCAGCTCTTCGCGTGTGACTTCGAGGACCTGTTCCAGGTGGTGATGGTCAACCCGATCGACCACCACGAACAGGTGTTGCGACCCGAGGGCAGCGTTCGCGGAGTCTGAGGCGAGGCCCCGCGGACCAGACCCGGGCAGACCTCCAGCCTTTGGGGATGACGCGCCTCCGTACAATCGCGCCGTGCCAGGCTCGCCGGATCTGCTCGTCCTCGAGGGCATGTCGTTCTACGGCTTCCACGGGGAAACCGAGGCCGAGCGCACGCTCGGCAATCGGTTTTACGTCGACGTCGAGATCCGCATGGATCTCTCAGTCGCCGGCCGCAGCGACGACCTCGCCGACACGATCGACTACGCACGCGCCTTCGCTCTGGTGCGCGGGGTCGTCGAGGACCAGCAGCACCGCCTGCTCGAGGCCATCGCCGCCCGGATCGCCGAAATCCTGCTCGCCGAACCAGGAGTGGCGAGCGTGAGGGTCCGGGTTGGAAAGCAGCCGCCGTTTGCCGGCTCGATCGACCGCTGCTCGGTGATCATCGAGCGATTCGCCATCCAGGCCGGAGCTCAGCAATGAGCGCGGTCATCGTCGACGGCAAGGCCGTCGCCGCGGAGCTCCGTGAGGAGCTCGCCGAGGAGATCGTCGCCATGACCGCGGGCGGCGGCCCCCCGCCCTCGCTTGCCGTCGTGCTCTGCGGCGACGACCCCGCGTCGGCGATCTATGTGCGCAACAAGGGTCGCGCCGCCGAGCGCGCAGGCATCCACTTCGCCCTCCACATGCCGCCTGCAGAGAGCACC
>JBAPOS010000237.1:0-9948 GCA_049279755.1 Candidatus Dormiibacterota bacterium
GAACGCCGCTGGCCGCCGCCGGCGCTGCGCGTGCGGCCGTTCCGCTGGTACTGGGCAGCGCAGTGGCCGGCGCTGCTCGGCACCTGGATGCAGGTGGTCGCCCTTGGCTATCTCGTCTACCACAACACCGGCAGCACGACCGCCGTCGCGGCGGTCGCGGCTGCGGACGGGATCCCGTCGGTGATCCTCTCGCTCGCGGGGGGCGTGCTCGCCGACCGCCTCCCTCGGCGGCGGATCCTGCTGGTCACGCAGTCGCTCCTCGGGCTGAGCGCCGGATCGCTCGCGGTCCTGGTCGCCACCGGCCATGCGAGCTTCGCGGCCATCCTGGTGGTGGCGATCGTGTTCGGCGCCACCGACGCCGCCGACCTGCCCACGCGGCAGGCGCTGGTGGCCGACCTCGTCGAGCGCCATCTGGTGGTCAACGCGGTCGCCCTCGGTGCCGCGGCGATGAGCGCGACCCGGATCGTCGGCCCGTCGGTGGCCGGGCTGCTGATCGGCTTCGCCGGCCCGGCGGTGTGTTTCGGGTTTCTCGCTGTCGCGTATCTCGCGCCGATCGTCGTGCTCCTGACGGTCATCCCCGACGTGGCTCCTCTGCCGAGGCGGGCGGGCGCCACCGCGTGGGGCGAGCTGATCGCCGGGCTGCGTGTCGCCGGGTCCGATCCGCTCGTTCGTGGCGTCGTGATCGGGGCCTCGGTGCTCGCATTCTTCGGCGTGTCGTACATGCCCTTTCTGCCGGTTCTGGCAAAAATCCAACTGCACGTCGGTCCGCAGGCGCTCGGGGTCATGTACAGCGTCGGAGGAGTTGGCGGCCTCGTCGGCGGCCTCGCGATCGCCTCGATGGGACGAGGGGCAGGGCGTCTGCAGCTGATGCTGGTCGGAGGGGTCGTGTACGCCGCGAGCCTGTTCCTGGTGGCCCACGGCGCCGTGCTCTGGGTCACCCTCCCCGCGCTGGTCGGCATCAGCTTCGCGTTCGTGGCGGTGAGCACCTCGATGACCACGCTGCTGCAGACGGACACCGACCCGGCGTTGCGGGGCAGGCTGCTCGGCATCTACGCGACCATCTTCGCCGGGTTGCAGCCATTGGGGACGGTGGCCTACGGACTGGTGCCGCGCTCCGTCGGACTCTTCAACGCAGTCGGCGTCGGCGCGCTGGTGGTCGGCGCGACCACGGTGATCGTGGTGGCGACGCCGTCCTTCAGGGCCCGGGTCAACGGTCTCCCCGTCGGCCGAGCGGGGTCCGCAGCGGCCCCCGATACACTGGCCTGAGGATGTTGCACAGGCGGGTCGAGGTGGCCCTTGCGGGGGTGTGCGCCATCGTCCTGGCGGCGTGCAGCTCCGCCGCGCCCGCGCCCCCGAACGCGTCGCCGGTGATCGCGCGAGTGGGACCGGATGCGATCACGCTCGCCCAGTTCAACGTCCGGTATCAGAGCGCGTGCACCAGCATCGAACAGGGTGGTGGAGACTGCACGGGAGGCGCGGCGGTTACGCAGGTGCGTGCCGCGATCCTGCGCAGCCTGATCCTCGACACGGTCATCCGCCAGGAGGCGACCAAGCTAGGGCTCGAGGCAACCCCGAAGGAGGTTGCGGCCGAGGTCGCTGCTGATGCGCGGCAGGCCGGAGGGACCAGCGCCCTCCAGACCGAGCTCGCGGGGGCCGGTGGGTCGATCGCCCAACTCCGGGATGAGATCACCGCCAACCTCAACGAGCAGCGCGTCGAGGACGTGTTCGCGCAGCAGCGCGCTGCCCTGGTCGAGCAGATCCTCGCCAAGGGAGCGAATTTCGCCACCACCGCCAAGACGTACTCGGACGACTCCGGCACCACCGGGACGGCCTCGAAAGGGGGAGATCTCGGTGTTCTCAGCGCCGCCCAGCTCAAGACGTACAACCCCGCGTTCGCGGCCGCCGTCGAGTCGCTCGCGGTGGGCGCGTACACCAAGGCGCCCGTCCACGACGCGGGCGGCTACGACATCGTGATGGTGTATTCGAAAACAGCCAAAGGCTGGGGAGTCCGCCACATCCTGATCTACGCGGGTAACCCGTACAACGTCACCGACCGGCCGGACTGGTTCACCGAAGCGTTGTTCACGGCTGTCGACCAGCTCTGTGCGGCCAACGACATCCAGGTGACGCTGACCAATGCGGGTGGCAATCCATGCACTACGCCGAGCCCGGGCCCATCGGCCGCGGGCACGACTCCGCTCCCAACCGGCACGACGAAACCGCCTGGGTGAGGTGTTTCCTCGCAGTTCCCATTGCGGAACCCGCGCTCGCGGCGGTCGAGCGGCTGCAGGCGGAGCTTCGCGAGCGGGTTGCGGGTGTCGGCTGGGCGCGTCCGGAAACACTGCACCTCACCGTGCATTTCTTCGGGCAGATCGACGAGGACCGAGCGGCGACAGCGCTCAGTGATGTGACGCCGATCGTCGAGCGGACGCCACCATTCGATGTCGTGCTCGATCGCCTCGGCGCCTTTCCTGAAAAGGGGATTCCCCGCGTGCTCTGGCTCGGTCCGGCACGTGAGGTCCCTCAACTCACGGCGCTCGCCCTCGAATGCCGCGTCGCGCTTGCGGCCGCCGGCTTCGAGGTCGAAGACCGGAGGTTTCACGCGCACTGCACGCTGGGCAGGCCGCGCCGTAATTTCAGTGCCGATGCACGCGCTGCGTGGGCCGCAGCGAGTGCCGGGGATCGAGTCAACGCCACATTCACGGCATCCCGAGTCGTGCTCTATGAGTCGCAGCCCGCATCTGGTGGTGCGCGCTATACCGAACGCTCTTCGCTGGCGTTCGCCTGACTGAGCGAGTTCAGCGATAGCGGGGGTCTGCGAGCTCGGTGTCGAGTCCGTACTGCTCGATGGCCGCGGCGACGACGTGACGCGGAAGGCGGTCCTGCCGCGCAAGCCCGTCGAGCACCGCGACCGATATCGACTCGGCATCGACCTCGAAGTGCCGGCGCAACGCGACACGCGTGTCACTGCGGCCATAGCCGTCGGTGCCAAGCGGGATGAACGGAACCGTGAAGAAGCGCCCGATCTGATCGGGAACAGCCTTCATGTAGTCGGTCACCGCCACGATCGGTCCGCCGTCACCGCCGAGCTGCTCATCCACGAACGACACGCGTGGCTCGGCATCGGGGTGCAACCTGTTCCAGCGCTCGACCTCGAGCGCATCCTGGCGCAGCAACTGGAAGCTCGTGGCGCTCCATACCTCGGCGGCGACGTCGTGCTGTTCGAGAAGCATTGCCTGCGCGGCAACGGCGGCCTGAACAGCGCTCCCACTGGCGAGAATGCGAGCCCGGTGCGTGCGCTCACTCGTGGCCGTCTTGTAGAGGTAGAGGCCGCGCAGGATGCCGTCCTCGCTGCCCTCCTGCATGGGCGGCATCGGGTAGTTCTCGTTGTAGAGCGTGATGTAGTAGAAGATGTCCTCTCCGTCGACGTACATGCGACGCATGCCATCGCGAATCACCGTCGCCAGCTCATAGGCGAATGCGGGATCGTAGATGCGCACGTTGGGTATCGCGCTGAAGAGCAGTGGCGAATGGCCGTCCTCGTGCTGCAGACCCTCGCCGTTGAGGGTTGTGCGTCCGGCGGTTCCGCCGAGCATGAAGCCGCGACCGCGTGAGTCGCCGAACGCCCAGATGAGGTCGCCGACACGCTGGTATCCGAACATCGAGTAGTAGATGTAGAACGGGATGACGGCTTGACCGTGGGTCGCGTAGGCGGTGCCCGCGGCGGTGAAGCTTCCCATCGACCCGGCTTCGGTAATGCCCTCTTCGAGGATCTGCCCGTCGACGGCCTCGCGGTACGAGAGCACCATGCCCGCGTCAACCGGCTCGTAGCTCTGCCCGAAGGGCGCGTAGATCTTGACCTCGCTGAAGAGTGCATCCATGCCGAAGGTGCGTGCCTCGTCGGGGATGATCGGAACGACCCGGTTGCCGATGCCCGGGTCGCGGAGCAGGTTGCGCAGCAGTCCCGCGAAAACCATGGTCGTTGACGCCGCTCGAGTACCACTGCCGCTCATGAACTCGGAGTAGAGCGCGTCCCCGGGTAGGTCGAGCGGCTTGGAGCGGACCACCCTGCGCGGCAGCACACCACCGAGCGCGCGGCGGCGCATGAGCAGGTACTCGACCTCCTCCGAAGCCGCGCCGGGGTGATAGTAGGGGGGCTTGGCGTCGGCGAGTCGCTTGTCGCTGATGGGCAGCTCGAGCAGGTCGCGGAAGGCACGCAACTCCGCCTCGCCGATCTTCTTGATCTGATGCGTCGAGTTGCGCGCCTCGAATCCCGTGCCGAGTGTCCATCCCTTGACGGTGTGCGCCAGGATCACCGTCGGTGCGCCGTGCTGTTCGAGGGCGAGCTTGTACGCCGAGTACACCTTGCGGTAGTCGTGACCCCCGCGCCGGAGGTGACGAAGGTCGTCGTCGGAGAGGTGCTCGACCATCTTGCGGAGACGCGGGTCGGGACCGAAGAAATGCTCGCGGATGTATGCACCGCTCTCGGTTGCGTACTTCTGGAACTCGCCGTCGGGCACGCGGTTCATCTGATCCACGAGCACGCCGTGGACGTCGCGAGCGAGCAACTCGTCCCACTCACGCGCCCAGATCACCTTGATGACGTTCCATCCGGCGCCTCGGAAGATGCCCTCCAGCTCCTGGATGACCTTCCCGTTGCCGCGTACCGGTCCATCGAGACGCTGCAGGTTGCAGTTGACGACGAAGGTGAGGTTGTCGAGCTGCTCACGCGCGGCCAGCGACAGCGCCCCGAGCGTCTCAGGCTCGTCGCACTCCCCATCGCCGAGGAAGCACCACACCCGGCTCTCGCTCGTGTCCGCGATGTGCCGGTTGTACAGGTATCGGTTGAAGCGCGCCTGATAGATGGCGTTGAGCGGCCCGAGGCCCATCGACACCGTCGGGAACTCCCAGAAGTCCGGCATCAGGCGCGGATGCGGATACGAGCTGAGACCGTTGCCTCCCGTCTCCTGACGGAAATTGTCCATCTGCGCCTCGGTGATCCTGCCCTCGAGATAGGCGTGCGAGTACATCCCCGGAGCTGCATGCCCCTGGTAGTAGATCTGGTCGCCGGAGGTGCCGTCGTCCTTCCCCTTGAAGAAGTGGTTGAAGCCGACCTCGTACAGCGATGCCGCCGACGCATACGTCGACAGATGGCCCCCGATGCCATCGCTGCGCTTGTTCGCCCGGGTGACCATGGCTGCGGCATTCCAGCGGACGATGCGTCGGATGCGCCGCTCCATCTCCTCGTCGCCGGGGAACCACGGTTCCTCGTCGGGAGGAATCGTGTTGATGTAGGGGGTCGACACCAGTGACGGCACCGGCACCTGCAGCCGCCGGGCGCGCTCGAGGAGCTTGCCGATGACGAAACGCGTGCGGACCGTCCCTTCGCTGGCGACCAGCGCGTCGAGAGACTCGAGCCACTCGCCGGTCTCCGCGGAATCCGTGTCGGGAAGCTGATGGAGGAAGGCGTCGAACGTCATTCGAAGCGAGGATATACACCCGGGCACCGGAAACCGCCTGTGTCACGCCCGGCGATCTTTGCACCAACCTGTGGTACTGTCTTGGCAAGTGCTCGCGAATCGGCGAGCCATGCCTCTTGGTGAACCCTCTCTCCGCCGCCCATCGGCGGGTCTCAAGAATCCGGCACACGACACTCCAGCGAGGGGATTCTGGGACGGCGAGAATGACTCGGGTCCCGAGGTAACACGGTGACAACGTTTGAATCCATCGGCGTGCGTCCGCGCACGTCGGCCGCGCTTCGTGGGCACGGTTTCACAGAGCCGAACACGGTGCAGCAGGAGGCGATCCCGCCCCTGCTGGCACGCCACGACTGCGTGATCGAGGCGCCGACCGGGTCGGGCAAGACGCTGGCCTTCGTCGTTCCCCTGGTCGAGCGGCTCGCCGGGCATCAGGGCCACGGCGCCAGGGCGCTGATCGTGACCCCGACCCGTGAGCTGGCAACCCAGGTCAACGCGGTGATCCGCAAGGTCGACCCGGCCCTGCGCACCGTGATCTGCATCGGCGGCGTCGGCTACGGTCCGCAGACGGGCGGCCTGCGCAACGCACCCGACGTCATCGTCGGATGTCCCGGGCGTCTCCTCGATCTTGCCAGCAACGGCCTCGCGCGACTGCGCGACATCGAGTACCTGGTGCTCGACGAGGCCGACGAGATGCTCGACCAGGGCTTTGCGAAGGACGTCGAGAAGATCATCTCGATGTGTCCCACCTTCGGCAGCAGCGCAGGCCGCCAGACGGTGCTCGCCTCGGCCACCATGCCCGACTGGGTGCAGCGCATGATCACCAAGCATCTCTACCAGCCGGAGCGCGTCCGCGTGGTCAATGAACAGGTCCCGGCGCTCGAGCACGGGGTCATGAGCGTCGTCAAGTCGCAGAAGATCGATGCGCTCTCACGGCTGCTGCGCCGCCAGCGGGCAACCGAGTTGAACCAGACGATCGTCTTTCATCGCACCAAGCACGGGGCCAAGAAACTCGTGCGCGACCTGCTCCGGATGGGTCACACCGCCGGCGAGCTGCAGGGCAACCTGTCGCAGAACGCGCGTGACCGCGCGCTGGATTCGTTTCGCGCGAACCACACCGAGGTGCTGGTCGCCACCAACGTCGCGGCCCGCGGCATCGACGTGGTGAACGTCGGACTGGTCGTCAACTTCGAGCTTCCCGAGACCCCCCAGTGGCTCACCCATCGGGTCGGCCGCACCGCGCGCAACGGCAATGAGGGCAAGGCGATCACGTTCCTCAGCGAGGAGGACGGCGAACAGTGGCGAAAGCTTCGCCGCCTCGGTGCACCCGCGTTGCCGGAGATCGACGGCACCCTCCTGCTCAGCACCGGCGAGTGGAAGCTGGGCGCGCCGCGTCGGGAGACTACGCCAGCGCCTGCTCCAGGTCGGCCATCAGGTCGTCGACGTCCTCAATACCGACGGACAGGCGCAGCAGCCCGTCGCTGACTCCGACTTGGGTTCGGATCTCCTCCGGAATCGACGCGTGAGTCATCATCGCCGGGCTCTCGGCGAGCGATTCGACAGCACCGAGTGACTCGGCGAGCGTGAACACACGCAGCCGTTCAAGAAACGAACGCGCCGCTTCGCCCGAGGAGACCTCGAAGGCGACCATGCCTCCGAAGTAGCCGCCCATCTGGCGCCTGGCAAGGGCGTGTCCCCGGTTGCTTTCGAGCCCGGGGTAGTACACCTGGACCACGGCGTCCTGTCCCTCGAGCCACCTGGCGATGGCAAGAGCGTTCTCGCACTGCCGATGCACCCGAAGCTGCAGTGTCTTCATCCCCCGGAGCAGCAGCCAGCAGTCGAACGGTGACGGCACCGCGCCGACGGCGTTCTGGTGGAACCGCAACCGCTCCGCGAGCGAGTCATCCGACGTGAGCACAGCTCCGCCGAGCACATCGCTGTGGCCGCCGAGGTACTTGGTCGAGCTGTGCACGACCAGGTCGGCGCCCAGCTCGAGCGGACGCTGCAACACCGGGCTCGCAAAGGTGCTGTCGACCGCGACCAGCGCGCCCGCACCGTGCACCAGCTCGCTCACCGCGTCCAGGTCGACGATGCGGAGGAGCGGATTGGTCGGGGACTCGAGCCAGACCAGGCGTGTTCGATCGTTCATCGCGGCCGCCACCGTGTCGGGATCGGTCGGGTCCACCGCGGTGAAGCTGAGCCCGTAGCGCCGGAAGACCTTGTCGAACAGCCGGTAGGTGCCCCCGTAGACGTCCTCGGTGAAGACGACGTGGTCACCGGGATCGAGGAGCAGCATGATGGCAGTCGTTGCGGCCAGTCCTGACGCAAACGCCAGGCCGTGGGCGGCGCCTTCGAGCGACGCGAGGCACGCTTCGAGGTTGCCTCGCGTCGGATTGCCGGACCGGGAGTACTCGAATCCCTGGTGCCGTCCAGGCGATTCCTGGGCGAACGTGGTCGCAAGGTGAATCGGGACGACCACCGCGCCGGTGGCCGGGTCGGGTCCCTGGCCAACGTGCAGGGCGCGCGTGGCCAGGCCGTGCGGCTTGTTCGGCACGCCGGTCAGCTGCGTCCGCGGCGGGCGACGAACTCGAGCAGGTCGCTCCTGGTGATCACGCCGACCGGAAGTTCGCCTTCGACGATCATCAGCGCGGGCTCACCACCGAGCAACGCCTCGAAGGCCTCCTCGATCGGCGCCCCGGCGGCAACGCGCGCGAATGGCGGATCCATCGCGGTCGACACCGACGTCGTGACCACCGTGGGGTCGCGATAGATGCGATCCAGCAGGGTCCGTTCCTGGATGCTGCCCACCACTCCGCCCCCGGCGGTGCTCCCGTTCTCGGTCACGAGAAGCTGTGAGATCCCGTACTGCTGCATGAGGTCGATCGCCTCGCCGACGGATTTGCCGGCACCGACGCTGACCAGCTCGGGGACACCGTCGGTGTGCGAATCGATGACCTCGCGCACACGAGCGGGAACGAGGCGCTGGAGGTAGCCGTTCTGGCGCATCCATTCGTCGGAGAAGAACTTGCTCAGGTAGTTGCGACCGGTATCGGGAAGCAGCACCACGATCACGTCGTCGGGCTTGGAGTCGACGGCAACCTGGATCGCCGCGTGGAGTGCCAGGCCGGCCGACCCGCCGACGAGAATTCCCTCCTGACGCGCGAGCTTGCGCGCGGCGACGAAACACTCGCGATCGGTTACCTGGATGAATTCGTCGACGATCTCCCGGTCGAACGTACCCGGCCAGAAGTCCTCGCCGACGCCCTCGACCTTGTACGGGGCGATCTCGCCGCTGTAGATCGAGCCCTCAGGGTCCGCGCCGATCACGCGAACGGCTCGGTTCTGCTCCTTGAGGTACTTGCCAACCCCGGTGATGGTGCCGCCGGTGCCCACCCCCGCGACGAACGTCGTGATGCGACCGTCGGTCTGCCGCCAGATCTCGGGGCCGGTGGTGCGGTAGTGGGCTTCGGGGTTTCTCGGATTGAAGTACTGGTTGGGTTGAAAGGCTCCCGGCACCTCGCGGGTGAGCCGGTCGGCGACGGAATAGTACGACTGCTGCGACTCGCGCTCGACGTTGGTGGGGCAGATGACCACCTCGGCGCCGTAGGCGCGCAGCAGGCTGATCTTCTCCGCCGACATCTTGTCGGGCATGACGAAGATCATCTTGTAGCCCTTGATCGCCGCGGCCATGGCGAGCCCGTGGCCGGTGTTGCCGGAGGTGGGCTCGACGATGGTGCCGCCCGGACGGAGCAGCCCGCGGCGCTCCGCGTCCTCGAGCATGGAGAGACCGATGCGGTCCTTCACGCTCCCACCGGGGTTGAGCTGTTCGAGCTTGGCCAGGATCAGAGGCCGGAGCCCCTCGGTGACCTTGTTGAGCCGGACCAACGGGGTGTTGCCGACCAGGTCGAGGATGCTCTCGACGTACTCCACTTCCCGGCCATTCTAGTGCCCGGTGGCGGTGATCTCCGTGACGCAATTCGACGCCACCGCGCTTTTGCCACCGCATACTGAGAGCGAATGGACCAGGCTGGAGGCCACGACGTCGCCGGGTCGCGGTCACGCGTTCCCGGCTACACACTGGATCGGGGGATCGGCGTCGACCGCGCCGGTGCGCTCGTCGACGCCCACGACAACGCCACCGGATCGCGCGTGGTCATCCGGTTGCTCAGCCCGGCGCTGTGGTCCGACCCCGCGTTCCGCCGGCAGGTCCGCCACGACATGGGCGTGCTCAGAGCCCTGCGACACCAGCATCTCCTTTCCGTCATCGATTTCGACGAGCGCCAGGCGGCGATCGTCTACGAATGGGTCGACGCGATCACGCTGCGCCATCTCGTCGACGTGTCCGGTCGCCTCGCCGCGGCCGGTGCGCTGGCCGTCTTCGACGACGTGCTCGCCGGCCTCGAGGCGCTCCACGCGGCCGGAGTCATCCATCGGGACGTGACGCCGGAGGTGATCCTGCTCGACACCGACG
>JBAPOS010000238.1:0-3903 GCA_049279755.1 Candidatus Dormiibacterota bacterium
CCAGCGGAGCGCCGCCTGCCGGGCACGCTGGCCGAGCGCAACGTCGAGCAGGTCAGCCGCGAGCATGTCGGGAAGGCCATGCTGCCGCAGGCCGACGAGCTGACCGGGCCCGCGCAGCTGGAGGTCGCGCTCGGCGAGCTCGAACCCACTGTCCGTTGCTGCAACGGCGGCGAGCCGCTCCGAGCCCTCCTCGTCGATGCCGCCCTCAAAGAGCAGGCAGTACGACTGATGCTCCGCGCGGCCGACACGGCCTCGGAACTGATGCAACTGCGCAAGCCCGAAGCGCTCGGCACCCTCGATGACCATGACCGTCGCGTTGGGGACGTCGACCCCGACCTCGACGACACTGGTCGCGACGAGCACGTCGGCGTCACCGCGGACGAAGCGTTGCATCCGCTCGGCCTTCTCGCGTGCCGGCATGCGCCCGTGCAGCAGTTCGACGCGCAGATCGGGGAAGACCGTGGTGCTCAGTCGCTCGTACTCGGCGGTCGCGCTGCGCGCGCCCAGCTTGTCCGACTCTTCGATGAGCGGGCAGATGACGAATGACTGGCGCCCCTTGTGAACCTCGGTCCGGACGAATTCGTAGGCGGCGTGACGCTCGTCCGGCGGGACGACCCGGGTCTCGACGGGATGGCGGCCGGGTGGCATCTCGCGCAGCTCGCTCAGGTCGACGTCTCCGTACAGGGTGTTCGACAGGGAGCGCGGAATCGGCGTCGCGGTCATGGCGAGATAGTTGGGCATCGCTCCCGAGGTCTGGCGAAGACGGCGGCGCTGGGCCACGCCGAAACGATGCTGCTCGTCGACCACCACGAGGCCGAGGTTGTTCATCGCGACGTCGTCCTCGATCAACGCGTGGGTTCCGACGATGAGCGAGTCGTGACCACCCGCGAGGCCCGCCAGGATCTCTCGGCGCGCGGCCGCCGAGGTGCTGCCCACAAGCAGCCGCGGCGGGAGGCCGTGGCCGGCCAGGAGCGAGTCGAGGGTCGCATGGTGCTGTCGCGCCAGGATCTCGGTTGGCGCCATCACCGCCGTCTGAAAGCCGGCGTGGTGGGTCATGAGCGCTGCGAGGGCGGCGACCACGGTCTTGCCGCTGCCGACGTCACCCTGGAGCAGACGGTTCATCGGCCCGGGGGCGGCAAGGTCGGTGAGGATCTCGTGCCCGGCGACGCGCTGTCCGTCGGTGAGCTTGAACGGCAGGGTCGCGACGAAACGCCTCGCCAGCTCGATGTCGTAGGCGACGATCACGCCGGGTCCGCTCAGGCGTCGACGGCGCGCGCGCTCGGCGGCCACCTGCAGCAGGAACAGCTCCTCAAAGGCGATGCGCTCGCGAGCGCGAGCGGCGGTCGCGAGGCTGTCCGGCACGTGGACCTGGTACAGGGCCTCGGCGATCGGCATCAGGCCTTCGGATTCGCGGATCGACGGTGGCAGGCGGTCGGGGACCTGGGTCGCGAGCCCGAGCAGCGGCTCGATACGCGTGCGCAGGAAACGAGAGGTGATGCCCTGGGTCTCCGGATACACCGGCGCGAGCGTGCCGACATGGTGCTGGTCGCGCCCCGCCCGCTCGAAGACCGGGCTGCGAAAGGTCAGTCCGGTTGTCGAGGTCTCGACCTTGCCGCTGACCATGATCTCCATCCCGGGTTGCAGCTGGCGCGCCAGAAACGGCTGGTTGAACCACACCGCGGTCGCCACCGAGCCGTCATCCTCGAGGGTGGCCTCGACAAGCAGCATCTTCTTGTACGGGCTCCGTCTCGAGCTCACGTTGCGAACCCGCACGTGGGACGTCTGCACAATCCCCGGCTGGAGCTCTCGCAGCGGCACTGTCGCGCGCGTGTCCTCGTAGCGACGCGGCAGGTGGAAGAGCAGGTCCCGGACCGTGGTGAGCCCGAGCTTCTCGAGCCGCTGTGCCTGACGCGGGCCGATGCCCGTGATGCGTTGCAGCGGCAACTCGAGGTCGAGCGGCACATGCCCGGGGGTCACGATCGAAACCAGTTGCGAGGTCACGGCTGCTCCATCGTGGCAGGCCAGCCCGATTAGTCCGCGCCGAGACAGGCGACTCCAAGACCGCCGGGTCCGCTGTATGCGCCGACCACCGGACCGATCCGTCCAATGATCGCGGTGACGTTCGACACGGCCGCGCTCAGGCGCTGCTCCAGGTCGAGCATCGACTCGGCGGCGGCAGCATGGAATTCGGCGAGGCTGCGCAGCGGCGTGCAGCCGCGGACCTGTTCAACGATCATCTCGATGCCCTTGGAACGGCTGCGCGGTCTCGCCATTGGCACGACCTCGCCGTCGCGCACGGCGATCAGCGGCTTGACGTTGAGCAGGCTGCCGACGAAGGCCTGGGCACGGCCGATCCGGCCACCCCGGTGGAGGTACGTCAGGGTGTCGAGCAGCACCAGGATCGTGACCTTGCGCCGCCGCCGCGTCGCCTTCTCGGCGACGGTGGCTGCGTTGTCCCCCGCCGTGATGTCGTCGAGCGCCGCGCGCACGAGAAGCTGCAGTCCACCGCTCACGCTCTCGGTGTCGACGAGATGGATTCGACCGGGGTCGAAGTCCTGCGCCGCGAGTGTCGCCGACTGCAGCGTGCCGCTCAGCTTTGCGGAGATGTGCAACCCGACCACCTGATCGTCCGGGTTGGCGAGCAACGTGCGGTACAGCGTTGAGAAGACGTCTGGCGACGGCTGCGATGTCGTCGGGTGAACCTCGGTGCGCGCGAGTTTCGCGTAGAACTGATCGGCGTCGATGTCGACTCCGTCGCGGTATTGCTCGTCACCGAACCGCACGATCAGGGGCACGATGTGGACCCCCAACGCCTGCGCATCCGACGGCGAGATGTCGGATGTGCTGTCGGTGACGAGATGGATCACCGTTACTCGAGTGAGAGCACGTACGGGTAGTGCTCCTGTCCCCCTGCCTGCAGCTCGAATTCCGTCTCGGGATGCGTTGCGCGCAGGCTGCTCACCAACGCGTCCGCATCCTTGGCGCCGACCTCGTCACCGCGGTACACGGTGACCAGCTCAGGCTTGGTCGCCTGCGAATTGAGCACGGCTTCGATCACCTCGAGGTAGTCGCTGCCCACCTCGGTGATCGCATCGTCAACCACGGCGATCACATCGCCGAGCTTGATGTCGTGGCCGTTGACGCTGGTGTCGCGGACGGCGTGGGTCACCTCCACCGCGCGCACCGTCGCAATCGCCGCCAGCATTCGCTTCGCGTTCTCGTCGAGGCTCGCAGCCGGGTCGAACGCGAGCAGCGCGCTGATCCCCTGGGGGAGATTCCGTGTCGGCACCACGCGCACCTCACAGCCCTCGGCGAGCGGGTCGACCTGCTCGGCCGTGAGGATCACGTTGCCGTTGTTGGGGAGGAGGATCACGCTCTCGGCGTTCACCGCCCGAACAGCGTTGAGCAGATCCTCGATCGACGGGTTCATGGTCTGTCCGCCGCTCACCACGATGTCGGCACCCAGGCTTCCCATGATTTCGCGGAACCCCTCGCCAGGTGCCACGCTGGCGACGCCGATCGGCTTGGGGGGAGCCTGCGCACGCTCCCGTGTCGCCGTCCCCACCGCCTCCGCCTCGGCCTCACTGGCCTCAGCGCGGGCGAGCACGTCGTGGTGCTGGGCGGACATGTCCTCGACCTTGAGCTTGCTCATCCGCCCGCGCGAGGAGGCCGCAGCGATGAGGCCGGCCGGGTCCCCGGTGTGGATGTGCACGCGCACCAGGTCCGGGTCACCGACCACCAGCGCGGACTCGCCGAGCGCTGAGAGCTCGGCACGGATTGCCTCGACGTCGAGGCCGGGGCCGTTGATCAGGAATTCGGTGCAGTACCCCCAGCCCTGCTCGCGTGCGGCGACCGCTGCCGCGCCGCGACGAGCGACCTGCGATCCCGTGGCCTCCATGTCAC
>JBAPOS010000239.1:0-8234 GCA_049279755.1 Candidatus Dormiibacterota bacterium
ACGATGAGCAGCGCGGCGGAGTCTCCGCCGATATTGCCCCCGCCGGCCTTCCGGACCGCGTCGAGCGCCCCGGCGTCGAGGAACTCCAGCGCTGCGGGGACGATCCCGGCCTCAGAGATCTCGGCAACCGCGGCGGCCGCCCGCTCCATGCCCGTAAAGGTCGCCGCGAGCGTCGACCGCGACCTGGGGGCGGGGATCAGCCGGAGAAGCACCTCGGTGATCACGCCGAGCGTTCCCTCCGAGCCGACCATCAACGCGAGCAACCCTGACGCCGACGTGTCTCCGCCCTCGCCGAGCCCGACGATCCGCCCATCGGAGAGAACCGCTGTGACGCCGGCGACGAAATCGGCGGTGACGCCGTAGCGGAGTGTGTGTGGACCTGCCGCGTTGCAGGCGACGTTGCCACCGATCGTGCACGTCGTCGATGAGCCGGGATCGGGCGGGTAGTACAGACCTGCCGCGGTGGCCTGCGCGTGAATCCTTGCGGTGATGGCGCCGGCCTGGGCATGGATGCGCAACGCCTCCGATTCCACGCCGAGGATGCGATTGAGCCGGGCGAGGCTGAGGATGACCCCGCCACGTGACGGCGATGCACCCGCCGCATAGCCGGTGCCTGCGCCCCGGGGGACGATCGGGATGCGGTGGACGGCGCAGACACTGACGACCCCCGCCGCCTCCTCGGTCGACGCCGGGAACACCACGGCGTCGGGAAGGTGGCGCTCGCCGGAGGCACCCCACGCGTCGTACGCGTACGCAGCGAGATCCGCCGGGCGCGTGTAGACGTTTGAGGGCGCCACCTGACCCTCGAGATCACGGATCACGCGGCGATCGAGCATGCCCGCCGCATTGTAGAGAGCGCATCAATTCCGCTGCACCTCGTTGCGTCGACCGCCGCCCGAACCCGGGACCGATCGCGTTGAATAGGAGGATGCGACGGAGCGCATTCGCGTGTGCACTCGGCTGTCTCACGACGGTTGTGCTGAGCGCGTGCAGTTCGCCGCCGGCGCGGCCTCGCCCGACCAGCATCGTCGCTCCCGTCCGGCTGGTCACCGCCCCGCCGCAGGCGATTGCACTCGCCAACGCTTTCGAGGCGCAGTTCGTCTCCGGCGACTATGGGGTGCAATGGAACGAGCTGGCGCCACAGGCACAGGCCATGTGGCCGTCAGCAGCTGCGCGCGCCGCGATGCTGACGCGGAAATTCGAGCACGCTGCGGTGCTGAGCGTCAGCGTCGGCGCACCGGCACTCGAATCGACCTGGACCGCACCGGAGAACCCGTCGGTGCAGGTGGAGAACGTCTGGAGGTTCCCGCTCGAGGTCAACTTCGCCAATCCCGCCGCGCTGCGTCCTGCAGGCGTTGCCGCGCTCTTCTCGAGGACATCGCTGCAGGTCGCGATCGACCCCGCTTCGGGTACCGCCGAGATGCTCGGTGAAGGCCCGGAGTCGCTCGATGCACCGATCATCGTGCCGTCATCGATCCCACCCGTGAGCCTCGACGTACCGATCCTCATGTATCACCTTGTCGACCAGATTCCGCCTCGATCAATCGAGCCATCGAAGTACGGATGGCAGCTCGAGATCGGTCTCACAACGCTGCCGAGCGCCTTCGACGCGCAGATGGCGTATCTCGTGAGCATCCATGCAACCTCCATCTCCCTGCAGCACCTTGCTGACGCCCTGCTCTACGGGCTCGCACTTCCGCCCCATCCATTCGTCATCACATTCGACGATGGACGGCTCAGTCCGTGGACGAACGCGGTCCCGCTTCTGCGCCGGGACGGATTCACGGCGGTGTTCTTCCCGTGCACAGGCCTCATCGGAGCAAAGATCGGACCGCAGACGTACATGACCGCGTCGGAGCTGAAGAATCTCTCCGGCACGGGGTTCTCGATCGAGGATCACACCATCAACGACGACACCGACTTCTTCTCTGCGGGTGCGCACACGCTCGACGTGTTGACGAATCGCACCAAGACCGTCCTGCAGAACCTGACCGGCGATCCCATCCAGTTCATCGCATACACCGGGGTGTGGCCGTGGCCGATGAGCACGCAGGGCACTGCGCAGGAGGCATCGATGTTCGCCACGCTCGCGAGCTATGGATACCTTGGCGGGGTTCAGGATCTTCGCATCGACAGCGTCACGGAGACGAGTACGGCGATGTGGCAGCTTCCGAGGCTCCGTGTCGGCCTCACCACCGGCATCGGATTCTTCGAACACTGGTTTCGCGCTCAGCCCTCCTGAGCTTCGGCGTGGGGGAGCGTGGGTATACTCAAAGCGAGATGAGTGATCCCGGGGCGCTCGACGCCCTCGAGCACGCCCTTGCCACCGTCATCGATCCCGAACTGCACAAGCCGATGCTCCAGCTCGGGATGCTGCGAGACCTGGCGATCGAGGGTGGCGTGGCCTCGGTTCGAGTTGTGCTCACCACGCCGGCATGTCCGCTCAAGGATCGCATCCGCGAGGACATCGACGCCGCGGTCGTCGGGGTGGTGCCGGGTATCACGCGGGTCGAGATCAGCTGGGACGCCGACGTCAGCACCACGCGAGGGTTGCCGGGGCGCCAGGAGATCGCCGGAGTCCGGAATGCGATTGCGATCAGCGCAGGCAAGGGCGGTGTCGGCAAGACCACCGTCGCGGTCAACGTCGCGATCGCGTTGCGGCTCGCCGGAGCACGGGTCGGGCTCCTTGATGCCGATGTCTATGGACCGAATGTGCCGATCATGCTCGGCATTCGTGAGCGCCCTCATGCCGCTCCCGACGGCAAGATGGCGCCGCTCGAGGCTCATGGGCTCAAGGTTGTGTCGTTCGGCACAATCCTCGATCCCGGTCAGCCGGTGATCTGGCGTGGTCCGATGCTGGCCAAGGCCTTGCGCGAGTTCCTCTACGAGGTGTCGTGGGGCGAGCTCGACTATCTCGTCATCGATCTCCCACCTGGGACCGGCGATGTTCAGCTGAGTCTGGCGCAGAGCATGCCGATGACCGGCGCGGTCATCTGCACGACTCCTCAGGACGTGTCGCTCGCCGACGTGAGTCGTGGCATCGAGATGTTCCGCAAGCTCAACGTCCCGGTCCTCGGCGTCGTCGAGAACATGAGTGGCTTCATCTGCCCGCACTGCAATGAGCGCACCGACATCTTCGGTTCCGGTGGCGGGCGCGACCTCGCTGCCCGCTACGAGTTGCCGTTCCTCGGTGCGGTGCCACTCGACCCCCGCATTCGGGGTGCGGACGGTGACGGCCGCCCCATCATGGCCGCTGCGCCATCGAGCCCGATCGGGGAGGTCTTCCGCGACGTCGCGTCGCACATCGCCGCGCAGGTCAGTCAGGAGAACTTCAGCGCCGCTGCAGGTCCGGTGATGCCGAGCGGTCCGCGTCTGCCCGTCGCTCCCTAGGAACTAGCCGGCGATGACGGCCTTGACCGCGTCGCGCACGGTTCGCAGCGCGGAGATGTCGTCGATGAAGACACGGATCACCTGGTTGTGCTGCGGCAATCGTGCAACCAGTTCGGCGGCGCGAGCTGCCTCGATGGTGTCATTGAGCGGGTCGTAGATCCTCACCATCCCGTCATCCGTCATAGGGTTCTGCGGTGCGATGCGCGCGATGGCGACATCGACCTCCACACGGGCATCGAGGTGCTTGGATGCGAGCTCCGCGTCGAGCCGTTCCTGGAGCATCGAGGTGTCGGTTCCCATGTGGACGACGCTTTCATATGCGAGATGCCAGGGGAGGTCACGGGCCGCGATGCGCGCCCACGCGTCCGCGAGACGGCGACGCTCGGTGCCCGGGGCTTCACGCTGCCAGCGCTGCACCGCAACCAGCACGGACCAGTCGTTGAGCAACTCGTACTCGTCGAGATGCTCGAGCGGGTTGCCATGGAGGAGCTGCGCGATGGTGTCGGCGAAGATCTCGCGCATCGACAGGTCGAAGCGTCGCCCGGTGCGGTGGTGATACACCTGCAGGTACATGTAGAGCCGGGACGCGAGGAACATCTCGAGGGCACCGGCGGCGTGCGCGTGGAGCACGATGCTGTCCCCGCTCACGAACGTGTAATGGATGAGCCGCTGCACCTCCACAGCGCCGAGGCTGATGCCGCACATGTACGCGTCCCGCGGCACGTAGTCGAGGTTGTCAACGGTCGCGGGGCCGCACAGTATGGGTTTCAGCGCGTGCAGCCACCGAGGCGGCGAGTATCCGTCGATGTCAGCGTCGGCCATCACCCACGCAACCCACATGGGGTCGATCTGCTCTCCGGGCGCGAAACGGTCCGTGGGGCTGGCGCGCAGCGAAGCCACGATGTCGGCCAGCTGATTGGTCACCAGATGGCGGCCGATCACCTCGTGATCGAGATGCCACTGCTCGAGCACCTCATGGTCGAAGAAATGACCGAATGGGCCGTGACCGACGTCATGCAGGAGCCCCGCGATCCGGAGGGTTTCCTCAACCAGCGCCGGCGACGGCGCATCGGGGAACGCAGCGCGCAGGGAATTGTCGACGCGCCGAGAGAACAGACTTGCCAGATGCATCGCACCCAGCAGATGGGTGAATCGTGAGTGCTCCGCGCTGGGGAAGACCCACCATGCCGACTGCAGTTGATGAACGCGGCGGAGGCGTTGCAACCAGACAGTGTCGAGGAGCTGACGCTCGCTCGCCTCACCCAGCCGGTCCTTGGTGATCTCTATGTAGCCATAGAGTGGGTCGGCGATGAGATTGACCTGGCGAAAGCGCTCCGCCGCGCCGAGGGCGCTACTCGTCCTCGTCCTCTTCCTCGTCGTCACCCTCTTCTTCGTCGTCATCATCAGCGAGGGAAACGGGTTTCCAGGCGCGGAGGTCGGTCATCGAGGCTCTCCTGAATGGGGCGATCTGCCGGCTGTCCGGTAAGCCAATTCTATACGCCATCGCCGCTGCCGGACGCCGGGACAGTGGTCAGGCGGCCGCCTAGCGGATGTCACGACTCGGTGATCCTGTGACAGGGGCGTGTCACTGCGGGGATTCGCTTCTAGAATCGAATCGGTGCGCCGTAGCTTCACGCTTACGTCCCTCTTCATTGCGGCACTGTCCGTCGCGTGGTCGGCAACACCCGTCGCGGCTGCTGGACTTCCGGTTTACACAACGTTCTCTGCGACCTCGGAGCACCTTCCGGGTTCCGTTCACGCGCGAGTCGGAACGCGTGCCGTGTCGACGACGCTCGGACCACTGCCCACGCAGCTCGGTGCCTTCTCCGCTGGGGGAGAGGTGGCCGCGATCGCGCAGGTCGGCTCCTCCGGAAACACATCGGTCACGACGCCCGCCGATCCAAGCATCGCCGCGGGCCCGAGCAACGTTGTCGAAGCGGTCAACAGCGCGCTGTTCGTGTATGCGCGCACCGGCGGCACGCCAGCGGTGTTCGGCATCAACACCATGATCAACAACCCGGTTTCGAGTGGCTGGTCGGTGCGCTACCCCCACCTTGTCTACGACCCGATATCCGGTCGCTTTCTGATGATCGTGCTCGAATTCAATCTGACCTCCTGTGGCAGCCAGCTGGTGATGATGGAATCGCAGGCAAACCCGGCGCTGCCATGGATAGCGCGTGGGACGCTGAACATCGATCCGCAGATTCCACCCCCGACGAGCGGGAAGTGGGTGCTCGGCGATGTCTCACTGGCATTGACGTCGACGCTCCTGGTCGAGTCGAGCGACTACCAGTCGTGCAGCTCCGGCAGTGTCGGTGCCCTGGCCGCGAGCCAGACTGACGAGATCCAGCGCGCCGATCTAATGAACGGCACCATGACCATCAACAGCGTCGCCTTCCAGGCCGGTGGTCCAATCGGCGTAGAGCCGGTGATGGGGTTGGGGTTGTCAAGCACTGCGTACGAGATTGCCAACGACGCGAACTGCCTTGCACCGCAGTCGAGCACCGTCGCAGTCTTCACGATCGGTGGCGCTCCGGATTCGCACAATGTCACCATCGGATGCTCGGGCACGGCGTCGTTTTCCGAGGGGACCCCGACCAGTGCCCCTCCGGCCGCACCGCAAGCCGGCACCACGGCGCTGTTGCAGACCCACGATGATCGCTTTCTCGCGGCGGTCTGGCAGAACAACGTTCTGTGGGCGACGGGCAACACCGGCTGCACGCCCGGCGGCGACAGCACGACGCGCGCGTGCCTGAACGTGGTGCACGCGACCGCGACGACCACCGGGGAGGTCTCGGCTGGGACTCAACTCAGCCCTGAGGGCGTCAGTGGCGCGTACGTGTACGACCCTTCGCTTGCGGTGGATGCAGCCGGCAACGTGATGATCACCTTCGATGAGTCGTCGAGCTCGACTCCGGAGTCGATGATGCTCGCGTCCATCACCGGCGGAAGCACGTGGAGCAGCTTTGCGACGGTGGACGCGAGCGCAACGTTCTACAACCCGGCATGCACGCTGTGCAGCTGGGGTGACTATTCAGCGGCGGTGCAGGACCCGTCGCATCCGACTGACGTGTGGGTGGCGTCCGAAGACAACGACGGGGACACCGGCACCGGCTGCGCAAGCGCCACCAGCTGTTGGAACACGTACATCGCCCGGTACACGTTCGCGTTGCCGACGGTTTCGGCGCTGACCCCGGCCTCGGGGCCGGCCGGTGGCGGGGGGAGCGTGCTCGTGTCCGGTTCCGATTTTGCGAACCCCACCACGGCGACGCTTGGGGGCACACCATTGACGCTCAGCAACGTCACCCCCGACTCGTTCACCTTCACCACCCCGCCAGGGCCCGCTGCGGGCGGCCTCGAGAACGTCATCGCGACCGACTCGTTGGGGTCGAGCACCGCCACGACGGGATCGGCATACCTGTACATCCCCCTGTCCAACTACGTGCCGGTCACCCCATTTCGCGTTCTCGACACTCGCGGCACGGGAGGTCCGTTCGGGCCGGGCGTCACCCGACCCCTGCAGGTGACCGTGGGCACGGTTCCAAGCAACGCGACCGCTGCGGTGCTCAACGTCACCGAGGTGAACGGCAGTGCGTCAAGCCTGCTCACCGTGTACCCCTTCAACACCGTACGACCGACGGCGTCGAATCTGAACTTCGGACCCGGCACAGTCATCGCCAACCTCATCACGGTGACGCTTGGTGCCAGCTCGGGGGAGGGTTGGATCGACATATACAACGCGCTCGGGAGCGTGAACGTGCTCGTTGACGTCGAGGGTTACTTCACGACTCATCCGGCGACCACGTTCGACGGTCTCTTCCACCCGATTGTGCCGGTCAGAGTCTGTGATACGCGCAAGTCGTGCGAGGGGCATACGGCCATCGGATCCGGACAGTCGATCGTGGTGACGGTCCCGACCACCGGCGGTGTGCCGGCTGACGGAACGGCTGGATCAGCGGTGGTGAACATCACCGGCGTCGCCGGCAACGCGTCGACGTATCTCAGTCTCTTCCCGACTGACTCGAGCGGACACTGCAAACCCACTGGGACCTCGACGATAAACCTCCTGCCGGGGGTCGTCCGCGCGAACCGGGTGATGGTGGCGCTCGGGCCCACCGGCGTTGGCCGTCCGGACGATGCGCTCTGCGTGTACAACGCTGCCGGCACGATCAATGTGCTTGTCGACGTCAACGGCTGGTACGGGAGCACGACGGCAACCGCAACCCCGCCGGGGTATCAATACCAGGCGCTCGGACCGACTCGCATCTGCGATACGCGCGTCGCGTCGACATCCTGCGCGACCGGTGCCATCGGCGCCGGCACCGCTCTCCAGCGCTTGATCACCGTCGCCGGCCACGGCGGCGTGCCCGCCTTTGGCACCGGCCCCCCTGTGGTGGCCATCATCGCCAACCTGACTGCCATCACGCCGACAGCGACGACCTACCTCACGCTCTTTCCGGCGAACCTGGCGGGCCCCGGAGGTGTCTCGGACCTCAACGTCGGTGCGCGAGCGGTGGTGCCCAACCTCGTCGTGGTGGAAGTCGACACGGTCTCGGGTAATTCGAAGGATGGCGACGTCTACCTGTACGACGGTGCCGGCAGCGTCAACGCGATCCTTGATCTCGAGGGCTGGTTCCAGTAGCCGCCCGGCCCTGATCGGAGCGGGTTGTCGTCACAGCCCGGCGAACTCGATCGTTTCGACGGTGTGACGGCAACGTCAGATCCTCTCTGGCAGTCTGGACCGGCATGCACTCGAAGTTCCATCGACTCGCGCTTGCCGCGCTGCTCGCCGCATCCGCCAGCGTGGCTCCGGCGGTCGGCGCAGGCGCATCGGGGGCGAGCGC
>JBAPOS010000240.1:0-22924 GCA_049279755.1 Candidatus Dormiibacterota bacterium
GTCAAGCGGTGATGGTGAAGGTCGCAGGCATGCCACTGTGGTGCACCGTGCCGGCCAACTGCCCGTCGATCCCGACCGACGGGACCGAGGAGATGGCGATCATCAACCTGACCGGGATCGCGGGAACCGTCAACACATTCCTCACGGTCGTTCCGTACACCATCAACAGCGGATGCCTGTTCGGGGGCAACAAGGGCGCGCCGAGCGTCTCGACAGTCAACGTCGCCGCGGGCCACGCGCAGGCGAACCGTGTGTTTGTCGACCTCGCGCCCAACTCGTCGCCGCTCTACGTGTGCGTCTACAACGCTGCGGGCAGGGCGAACTTCATCATCGATGACAACGGTTGGTTCGGCGGCCCGACAGCTGCCACCGGCCTGCAGTTCTATTCCACGTCGCCAACGCGGATCTGCGACACGAGGTCGGGTACCAGCACCCCGTGCTCCGGGCATCCGCTGACCCAGAAGAGTTCACTGACGGTCGCGGCCGCAGGTCAGGACGGGATCGCCAGTGGCGCCATGGCCATCATCGCGAACCTCACCGCGGTCGCCGGCACCGCGTTAACGTACCTGACGCTCTACCCTGCGGACGCATCCGGTCCACCGAACGTCTCCGACATCAACGTCGCGGCGGGTCTGGTTCAGCCGAATCTGACCGCCGTGCAGCTGTCCGGCGGTGGATCACCGGGTAACTTCAAGATCTTCAACGCACTGGGCACGATCAACGCGGTCGTGGATGTGGAAGGCTGGTTCCAGTAGCGTCCGTCAATCGGGTGTGCAACCTTGACCGGTCTCAGGGATAGCCGGCGAGGTTGCTCACCGTGTACGTGGCGGGAGCGCCCCCAAAGAAACCGCCGGGTCGATTCAGCCACACGCCGCCGTTCACCGTGAACGACGGATGGGCAGAGTTGTAGTTGTAGAACGTCTGACGGTGGAGCGCTCCCACGGCGACGCTTGAGTAGGCATTGGCGATGAACGCCGCTCTCACCATCGCGCTTCCCTGAAAACGCACCATGGGAAGTGCGGCGCAATCCTCGACGACGACGGAGGTTGCCGCCATCGATCCGGTGAACATGAGCGTGCCGTCGCTGCCGAAGTTGCAACCGCGGATCGTCAGCCCGTTGACCGCGTCCACGCGCAGGGTGTTGCCCGGGACCATGAGCCGCTCGTTGGCGATGGTGATGTTGCTGCTCACGTCCGCCCCGTTGGTCGAGATGATCCCGCCCATGCCGTAGCTCGTGAAGTTGTTGATGGTGATGTGGTCTGACGGAGAGGAGATCCAGAATCCGGCGGTGCCGCCCCCCTGCGGACCAGGACGATACGTCTCGTTCTGGACGGTCACATACCTGTCGACGTAGAGCGCAAGGCGCGAGCCGGTGTGCTGGAGATTCTCGATGAGGCTGTTCTCCTGGAACGACCACGAGATCCCGTCGTTGGACACGAGATCGCTCACCGCGTCATTCAACAGCCTGTTGCCGGTGTTGTACGCCGGCGCCGAGGGCGACGCGCCAGCCGGGCCGGCGTAGTAGATCGCGAAGAACTGCCTGCCGCCGAGGATTCGGCAGTTCTCGACCGTCACATCGTTCGCGACGGCCCCCAGGGCCTGGCGTGTGTTGGACGACTGGGCGTCGAGGGTCAGGTCCTCGACCACGGTGTGATCCACCCGGATGCTCAGCAGGCCCCCGGAGACGTTGGTGTTCGTGAGGGTGACAAGCGCACTCGCGGGCCCGGCGATGGTCAGTGGGTGCCCCTCGCGTATCTCAATGGCGGAACCGATGCCCGACCCGTGCAAGATGTAGTGCCCCGCCGGGAAATACAGCGTGCCGCCTCTCGATTCAGCGATGGACGTCGCTTTTGCGACGGCGGCGGTGCTGTCGGAGTGCCCGTTGCCCACCGCGCCGTAGTCGGCTACATCGGTGATCGGAAGCGGAAGGGGGGCCACGCGCGGAGGCGGAGACGCGACACCGGTCGGGGTCGATGTGCTGACCACTCCGGGAGTCGAGGTTGGGCGGGGGCCGTGCGTGCTTGCGGGACTCGGGGATGCGCTCGAGCCCCGCGACGGGGTCTGACCCGGCTGAGGTGACCCCGAGGCGGACTGGAGGCCGGGGATGATCGGACTGCCCGGTGCCCGGAGCGGCTCATTCGCGACCGCGGATGTGATGAGCGCGCACACACTGAGCACAACCGCGACTCGGGCAGCCTTCCAAAACATCCGGAACCCCCCGCATCTCAGACTGCGCCCCTCGGTACGAGGCAGTGTCAGTCGATCACGCGTGGGCGGGAGAGTAGCAAGGCGCAGTGGGGTTGCGCGACTCGGGTCGAGGCTCGGTCACCGTCAGACGCGTTGGGGTCTCGCCAGGAAGGCTCCCACAAGGCACAGCACCGCCACCACCGCGAGAACCAGAGCCCGTTCCGTGTGACGGATCGGGTGACCCGAGGCAAGGAAGTTGGTCTTCACGGTGAACAAGATGACGGCCGCCACCGCCAGGATCACGGCAATGACAACCAGCGCAATGGCCAGCGTGCGGTTTCCTCGCATGCTCTCTCCCTTTCGCTTGAAATTTGAGGGTGGGATCAGCCGGTTTCGCTGATCTTGAGACCGGCACCTTAGTACGAGGAGGGGTGGGATTGCGTTTCCCGCGCCCGCCGAGGGTCAGCTTCGGTGACGGGGATCGCGCCGCGCGATTTGGCAAAGCGCTCCCGGGCTCACGCTAAGCCCAGGAGCGCTCGCAGTCCCCCTATCCCTCAAGGCCGTCTCCCCGGTTCGATCGTTGCAAAACCACCGAACGTCGTAAGACTATCAAACACCTCAAGCCTCATGCAACCATCCGACGCAACGGTTACCCGGGTGCGATATTGATGGGGTCTTCTTGCATGTCGGCGTTGCAGACGGCGCGGCGGCCCGGCCTACGGGGCGGTGGGGAGAAGGCGTTCATCCAGCCTGCCACCCGCGGCGATGTAGGCGAGGATCGCCCGATCCGTCAACCATTCGACCGGCGCTCTGTCGTCGGTGAGCGGGTCAGGAGACGGCGCCTCCACGTACCCGGAAGCGACCACGAGCGGTTTGAGGATCTGGACCTCGTCGGGCAGGGCGTCGAGGCGCTGACCCAGCGTCGACGGGGGGATCGGATCGGACAACCCGACCACCAATTCGTTGAAACGCAGCGCCGGCCACACCCACACCTGGGAGAACTCGGTGGCGACCGTACCGGAGATGGCCTGGACCAGCCCGTCGTTGCCGGGGACCCGCTCGACGTTGAGGGCGACACCTCCACCGGCGTTGAGGTGTGCGTGCAGCAGGGAGAAGAACTCCTGCGTGGCCAGGTAGAAAGGGATGTACTCGGTGCGGTATGCGTCGACGACGATGAGGTCGTAGCGCTGGGCGCTGGTCTCGAGATATTCGCGTCCATCCGCCGTCATCACGTGGAGGTTGGGGATCGCGTCGAGGCCCATGTACTGGCGGGCAAGCTCGGTGACCACCGGGTCGAGCTCCACACCGTCGACATCGATGCCGGGATACTCGGCGGCGAGCGCTCGTGCCGTCGTCCCGCCCGCGTTGCCGATCACGAGGACCCGATGCAGCCTCCGGGCAAGGAGCGGGGGGACAACCAGCGGCATGTCCCATTCGCCTCCGGTCAACGCCGTGTCGGCCCGGTACACGGATTGATCGGCGATGCCGTCATCGAAGCGCATGACGATCCGTCCGTCCGGCTCGCGGACCACCTGGACGTACTGATACGTCGTATTGCGCTCGGCGAGCGTGCCCTGCGTCTCCTTCACCAGGCCGGGCGGGAGGACCAGCAGGACGACGATCAATCCGCTGGCGGTCAGGGCCGGACGCACCAGGAGAGGGACCGACACCAGCGCCACGAGGAGAGCGGCGCTGAGCAGCGTCCGCTGCGTGCCCACGCCGGGGATGAGCACGAGGGCTGACCCGAATGTGCCAATGATGGCACCAACAGTCGCGAGCGACGAGAGACGTCCGCTGGTGCGTCCGGCTCTCTCGATGTCGGTGATCGCCAGGCGCAGCGCGAACGGCGAGGCCATGCCGAGCAGGGTCACGGGAACCGAGAAGAGCAGGAGCGTCGCGAGGAACGACCCGACCACGGTGCCGACGCTCACCGCGGCAAAGCCCTGGAGCGCGAGGTTGAGGAACGGCCGCGCGATGAACGGGAGCACCGCCGTGCACAGCGCGGCGACGACGAGGATCAGGCCAAGTGCACGCTGGGTCGGATGCCTGTCGGCGATGCGCCCGCCGAGCCAGTAGCCCACCGAGAGATAGATGAGGATGAGCCCGATGACGTTGGCCCACACCACCGTCGACTGGCCGAAGTACGGAGCGAGCAGCCGCGTCGCGCAGATCTCGGTCGCCAGCGACGAGGCTCCCGCGGTGAACACGACCGCGGGGAGCACGCGTGGGGACACGGGTGGATCGTAGACGCGCCGGATATAGCGACGGCTCGCCCTGGGGGGCGAGCCGCCTTGGGAGGGAGGCTTGGTGAGGCGATCACGCGAAGGGATTCACCCTCGCGCCCGCTCGGTCAGTTCGCTGTCGATCCGCCCATGTTTGGGCACGTGTGCGAGATCACCAGCGTGTTCGACGCCATGGTCGAGGCCGAGGATGCTGCGTTCGCGGCGACGAAACCGCCGATGCCGCCGCCGATCAGAAGCCCTGCTGTGACCAGCAGCGCGACCGGGCCGCGACCGAGACCGCCAAAGCTGCGTCGCTGCGACTGGTCGTCGGGCGCGAGCGCGTCGGTGAAGGTGTCCTGATCCATCGCCAGCCTCCTAGGGTTCGTCCACTCGGAGGGTAGAGGCGCCAACCTTTCGACTAGGTGACACGCTTCCGATCGCGGGCCACCCGGATCCATCCTTCCTGGGGGTTGTGGAGGGTCGGTTTCCAACCGGTGGAACGCTGCATTCGCGCGGAACTGACGCGCTGCGATCGGCGCGGGGAGTGCCAGGTCCCTCCCATGGCCGGACGTTCATGTATCGTTAACAATTGGTTGTAGAAACGGAGGGGATCATTGCTCTGTAGAGGGTTTCTCGCTGCTCGCCATATCGTACTGAGCGACCTGCCGGTCTCGATGCCGGCGCTGCGTCGGCCGCCCGACATCGTCTCGTAACCGCGGATCCGACGTGCGAATACTTTTAGCAGGGACGCATCGCTGCGGTTCCACATGGGTGGCCAATGTGCTTGGACGTACCAAGGGGATCCACAACGTGTACGAGCCCGACGAGCCCGCGACCGACATCCTTGGAACGCTCTCCAGCGATCGACTCGGCGCATACCCGGCGCTGGCGCCGGCGGACGAGTCCCCACAGTATTCGATGGTCTGGGACCTCGCATTCGCAGGAGGATGGCCGTGGCGTCCATCGCCGGCTCGCAGGCGCGTTGGCCGGCTGATTCGCCACGTTCCCGCACCGATACGCCGTCGTGGTCTCGCCGGTCTCGTCCGGGTTTCAAAGGCGTCCCGATCGAGGTCTGCGCCGGAGCACATCCTCGTCAAATCGGCAAACTGCGCGCTGGCGCTCGAGTGGATCGAGCAGCGATATCAACCGCAGGTCGTGGTCCAGCATCGCAATCCTCTCAACCTGGTCTCGAGCTGGATGGCGCTGGGAATCGATGGCGACGCGTCGCTTGCCGATGATCCGGTTGTCCGGGAGCGCTGGCTCAATCCCCTGGGCATCCCAGCGCTCACGCCGGGAGCATCGCCGGTTGCGAACGTGGCGTGGACCATCGGACTGCTGACGCTCGCTCTCAAGACCACGGCGGAAAAGCATCCGGACTGGATCGTGATCTCGCACGACGAGTTCTGTCAGGATCCACACCCACGCTTTGAAGCGCTCGCCAAGAATCTCGGGCTCACCTGGACGCCTGCAGCTGCAGCCTACCTCGATGCATCCGACCGGCCAACCTTCGTGGATCGCAACCGTAACCCTCGAAAGATCCCCGACGAGCAGCTCGCGGGCGAGGGTGCGGATAGCCTGCGGCGACGACAGGCCGAACTGTTTCGTCATCGGCTGTCCAAGGCAGAGATCGCAGAGGCAAGTGCCGTGCTCGCTTCGCTTCCGCTTGGTGACTGGGCGCCGTCGAGCGAAAGCTAGCCTCGCTGGAACGATTTTCGTTCGACGTGTATCATTGACATCACGTCCGGGGGGACGAGAGTGAACGTGGCTGCGCCGCGTATTTCAGGAAGTTGGGGGTTCACGGATGCTGGGAAAGCTCGCGCTCGTAGGCCTGACCACCGCGGGGATCGCCATGGGGGCATGGCGGACATCTCCCGCCGTCGCAGCGAGCGATGACTGGAGCACTTTTCACCACGACGCTCAGCACACCGGGGTTTCGCTGGACGCCACGATAGGAGCCGCCTCGGCAGCTTCGCTCGCGGTCCAGTGGTCGGCCCCGATCGGCGGCGGGAGCAGTGACCCGGGCATCTCGTCGCCGGTGGTTGTGTACAACGCCACCCTCAGCAAGACGCTTGTGTATGTCGTGAGCCTGAATGGCATCGTTCGCGCGTATGACACCACTGGAGCTGTGGTCTGGACGAGCCCCCAGAACATCGGTGGAGGTGCCGTGGTCACGCCGGCTGTCGATGGCAACAGCCTCTACGTCGGCAGTGATAACGGGGTCCTGACCGCACTCGATGCGACGACGGGTGCTTTGCAATGCTCCTACACACTTCCGGTGTTCGCTCCCGAGACGGTCCCGGGGCGAATCGAAGACTCTCCGGTTGTCGGGCACGACAGCACGGGGCCGATCGTGTACTTCGGGGACACGGGGGAATCGGAGTCGGTCAACCACGGCCACGAGTGGGCGATCTACGGCGTCGGCAACACTTCCGGCCAGTGCACCCTGAAGTGGTCGCACGACATCGGCACAACAGGCGGGAAGAAGAACGGATCCTGGTCGCCGCCGGCGCTCGTCACCGACAGCACCGGCCGCCCGCTCGTCGTTTTCGGCACCAATCAGCCGGACGATGCGGTGTATGCGCTCGACGCTCGCGATGGTTCGCAGGTGTGGCGCTTCCAGACGCTCAAGAACTTCTCTGATGCCGACGTAGGAGCCGGCCCAACGATCAGTGCGCCTGGCGTCGAAAACACCGACGGCATCGTGTACATCGACGGCAAGGACAAGCAGGAGTACGCGCTCGACCTGCTCACGGGGACGCAACTCTGGACGTTCGACCTGGAGAGCGATACCGCGCACAGCACCAACTCGGTGTCGTGTGCCGCCCTGGCGGGCAACCTCCTGGTGCTGGCCTACTGGAAGTACGTCTACGCGTTCAATGCCACGACCGGAGCCAAGGTGTGGCGGAGCGTGGCGTCAGCAGGCAGCACCTTGGGCTCGGTCTCGATCTCCGGCGCGCCGGGCGATCAAGTGGTGCTCAGAGGCGACTTGTCGGGTGACGAATACGCATACCGACTCAGCGATGGTTCGCTGCTGAAGACGGTCAAGGTCGCCTCCACCCAGTTCGACTCATCCACAGCCGTCGCCGACGGGATGGCTTTCATCACCGGCGTCGATGGCAACCTCTACGCACTCGGCGTGACCAGTGCCGGGAATCTGCCGGTCGTCACCGGGGTGAGCCCGAGCGGCGGGACCACGTTGGGTGGAACATCGGTGACCATCAGCGGGAGCAACTTCACGGGAGTCACCGCCGTGAGCTTTGGCGGCAGCCCGGCGGCGTTCAGCTTCGTCTCCGACTCCTCGGTCACGGCCACGAGCCCGGGCGGGAGCGGGACTGTCGATGTTCGCGTCACCACCGGCAACGGCACGTCCGCCATCACCAGTGCCGACCAGTTCACCTACACCTCGGGGTCGATGCCGGTGGTCACCAGCATCAGCCCGACCAGCGGTCCGGCGGGCGGGAACACGTCGGTCACGATCAACGGAGTCAATTTCACCGGGGTCACGGGTGTTGCCTTCGGCACCACCGCGGCGGCTTACACATTCGTGTCCGACGCGAAGATCACGGCAACCAGTCCCGCGGGGAGTGGCACCGTCGACGTCCGGGTCACGACCGGGAGTGGCACGTCGGCCATCACCACGAAAGACCAGTTCAGCTACACCTCTGGATCCGCACCAGTGGTGACCACTGTGAGTCCGGGCAGCGGTCCGAAAGCCGGCGGCACGATGGTGACCATCATGGGGAGCAACTTCACGGGTGCAACGCAGGTCACCTTTGGGGGCAAGGTGGCGACCTTCACGGTGGTGTCGGACACGGAGATCACCTGCACGAGCCCGGGGGGCAAGGCCGGACCGGTGAACGTTCTCGTGCACACGCCGGCTGGAACCTCAGCGAAGGGGCACCAGTTCACGTACGTCTGATCGCGCGCCGTCTCGCCGGCTTCGGGTGCTCGAAATCCCAGGCCGAGCCGGTGAGACGGCGCTAAGGCGGAGTTCACCCGAAGTAGGCGTAGAGGTCGCCATTGTTCGGATTCAGCGCATTGCCGAGCAAGGGCAGGCCGAACTCCTGCTCGATGGTGCGCAGGGTTCCATAGTGGTTCCCGTAGATCGCGCGGTGGCCGGCACCCCTGGCGGTGCTCGAGATCACGACCATGGGAATCTGGCCGCCTCCCGGCGACGGCGACGCGTCGTTCTCGTCCATGGTGATGATGACCGTCGCCTCGCCACCAGTGAACCAGCGTGAGGTGAACACCGGAGCAAGGTTGGCCGCGAGCCAGGCGTTGCCCTGCTGCACCGAACCGTCGTGCATGTCGTTGTTGAGGTTTGGCGTGATCCAGACGAAATCGGGCGGTGCCGGGCTGTCGAGAGTGGCGATCAGCCCCGAGCTGCCGGGGTAGGGAAGGTCATGACACGGATACGCGTTGTCGACGTAATAGACGAACGGGTTGTGCTTGCGCGCGTAGGCTCCGTTCCCGAGACCGCCGTAGCACGCTGACGGCATGGATTCCATGTAGGCCACCCAGGGGATGCGCGCGGCGCTCAACTGAGCGCCCAGGTCTCGGGCGGCGATCCCGGTAGCGCATGTGTCGCTGCCGCAGCCCTGAGTCGATCCACTGGTTGCGCCCAGGTAATTGGGGAGGCTCGGGTGACTGACCCCGAACCACGCGTTCGCGCTCAGGTACGCCGCGGCGAGCGAGCAGAGGTATGGATCGGCGCCACAGGACCCGAGGGTGGCCGCGTAGCCCTTGTTCTCGAGCATGACGAGCAGGATGTGCGGGGTCACATACGGAAGGCCACCTTTGCGCTGCGGCGTGCTCGTTGGCCGAGTGCCCAGTGACGACGCCGACGTGGTCGAGCTGGATGCCGGGGTCGATGCCGACGTCGGTGCCGATGACGGGGACCCGGAACCAGTGGGGGTCACGGGCGGTGCGGGAAGGGGCGTCGTGTCGCGGTCGATCCCCGTCGTCCCACCGCACGCGACCGCGAGCGCGGTCACGGCGGCGCACGTCACCGCGCTCAATCCGCCCATGCGTCGCCGCTCATGGCCCACGGCGCTGCTCCTCTCGTCTTCCGACCCGACTGCTCCGCCGCGTCAGGCCTAGGCTAGCTCATAGATATGGGTGAGGTCCGAATAGTAGAGGGCGTGGTTTGGGCCCTCCACGACGTCGAGACGGCAGCCGGACGGCCCGAGGCGTACCGTCGCGTGCGGACTACCCGCGGTGGCGATGGCCATCCCCCGGTCGTACGTGCAGAACACCAGGTGCCCGGCGTACCCGGCCGGCCCGGCGGCGTCGACGAAGGTGGCACCGGTCGGGACGTACGTGCTCGCCTCGCTGCTCCAGTTGGGGGCGACCCCGCCGCCGCAGGTCGACGCCGCCAGGGGGTGGCTGTACCCATAACAGTCCGGCCACTGGAAGTGGGCGCCGCGAGCCACGTTCAGATACAGCGTGTCGTATCCAGTACCGGGACTCCCCCCATCACCGGACGGACCGTTCATGGTGATGGCAAGCTGTCCGGTGGGTGAGAACGCGATTCCGAACGGATTGCGCAGCCCATAGGCCCACACCGGGTTTGTGCGCCCGAATGGGTTGTCCCCCGGGACGGTTCCGTCGGGGTTGTACCGGAGCACCTTGCCGCGAACGTCGCCAACGTTCTGCGCGCTCGGCGCGTCGTGCTCGTCGCCCAGGGTGACGTAGAGCTTGCCGTCCGGCCCGAACGCGATGCGGCCGCCCTTGTGGCAGCAGTCGCCGCCCGCCGGGAAGGTGGCGATGATCGTGGGATGGATGCCGGTGCCGTCGCAGTCGTACCAGCGGATGACGTGCTGGGTCCGGTAGCTCGCGTCCGAGTAGAACGCGTAGACGAAGCGGTCGGCGGTGAAGGACGGGCTGATCGCCAGACCGAGCAGGCCGCGCTCGCTGTAGCTCCCGTTCGGCTCGGAGGTGACCGTCCTCACCCGTGCGAAGACCCGCGACACGCCTTTCTGCCACACCCGCACGGTGCCCGAGCGCTCTGCCCAGAACAGCCTGCCATCGGGTGCGAAGGCGAGGGCGGTCGCGAAGTTGGCCGCGATGGTGCCGCTGGGCGCCGGCTCATTCGAGGGGGCGGCGCACGCGTTGGGGGGCGCGCTGGTTGGCGCGCTCGCCGTTGGCGTCGCGGTGACCACCGCGGTCGCGCTTGGAGTGGCGGTCGGCCGAGGGTTTGATCCGCACGCCGCAGCGACCATCATCGCGCCCGCGAGCGCGGCCCATCGACGGACGCCCATCGACAGGTCAGCCGACAGCGGCTTTGGACTCCTCTTCGATGTCAGCCGGGGGCTCCTCGACGAGATGCTCGCGTGCCCAGCCATCGATGGCATCGATCACCCGTTGCAGGTCAACACCCGCAGGGGCGAGCTCATACGACGTGCGCGGCGGCATCTGCGAATGGACCGTCCGCTTGAGGAGCCCGAGGTCCTCGAGGCCGTCGAGGCGGACCTTCAAGGTGGCCGGGTTGCAACCACCGACCGCGCGCCCGAGCTCGTTGAAGCCCAACGGGCCGTCCAGCAGGGCGCGGACGATGTGCATCGTCCACTTCTCCTGGAGAACCTGAATTGCCTCGTGAACCGGGCAGTACTCCCGATCGCTGGTCATCTGTTTTAGCCCTCGAATCCCACGGTTCTGATCTTAGCTCGCCCCGGGGAAGAGTTACTTGGACGAGTCACTTGACTAAATATAGCACTTTGGGTAATAATGCGGTACATCGGCCATAGTGAGCCGAGGCCCCCAGGGGCATCTCCTGGAGAAATAGGAGTACACGAGATGACGTGGACACTCGACCCCCACCACACTTCGGTCGCTTTCAGTGCGAAGCACATGGGCGTCGCGACCGTGCGCGGCCGCTTCGACCAGGTCACGGCCGATCTCGACCTGGACGATCCGAACGATCCGACGACCGGACGGGGCACCATCACCGTGCAGGCCGCGAGCATCAACACTGGCTCGGAGATGCGTGACGGGCATCTGAAAGGCGCCGACTTTCTCGACGTCGAGAAGTACCCGACGATCACCTTCACCCTGAAGTCGGTAAAGGAAGACGGCAGCGACAACTTCAAGGCGATCGGCGATCTGACCATCAAGGACGTCACCAAGGAGATCGCGCTCGACTACGAGCACAGCGGCACCGCAACCGATCCCTACGGCAACCTCAAGGTCGGCGGCACCCTGACCGGAACCATCAACCGCACCGACTGGGGCCTCGTCTGGAACGTCCCGCTTGGCGGTGGCGGCCTGCTGGTCGGCGAGAAGGTCAAGCTCGAGATCGACGGTGAGCTCGCTGAGGACAAGGCTGCCGCGCCCGCGGAGGAGTCTGCTGTCGGCGCGACCGCGTAGCATTTGACACGAGGTACATGACGATGGCTGAGCGTATTCGCTTCTACTTCGATCCACTCTGTCCGTGGTGCTATCAGACGTCGCGCTGGGCGCGGCGGCTCGACGAGCTCGGTGTGGTCGAGGTGGACTGGCGGGTGTTCTCGCTGGCGATCGTCAATGGTGGCGAGGAGGGGCGCACGGCAACGGACACGGGTTCCGTGCCGTCGCTCCGAACCGCCATCGCGGTGCGCCGGGCTCACGGCAATACTGCTGTGGGCGCCTTCTACAAAGCGATCAGCGACGCGCTCCACCTCCGCGGCGAACGCGTCGACGACCCTGCGGTCATCGAGGCGAGCCTGCGGGAAGCCGGTCTCGAGGCCGAATTGCTGCAGCGTGCGCTCGAAGATCCGGATACATGGGAGGCAGTTCAGCGCGAGCACGATGAGGCGGTCACCGCACACAAGGCCTTCGGCGTACCCACGATCGTGCTCGACGGCGACGGCCCGCACATGTTCGGCCCGATCATCAGCGAGGTGCCTGACGACGAGGGCGCAGTCGAACTGTGGCGGCATTTCGCATGGGCGGCCCGCAATCCCAACCTTGCCGAGATGAAGCGCGATCGAGTTCCGCTCGAGCTCGAGAGCATTCGCATGTGGCGGCGTGAACGCGATCGCCGCGAACGAGAGAAGCGAGCACAGTCCGCGGCGTGACCAGCAGCGGAGTCAGCGCGCCCCCCAAGAGCTCTCGCAAACACGGAGAGGTTGGTCCCCACTACAAGTGGGTCGCGCTCTCCAACACGACGATCGGCATGCTTATGGCGACCGTCAACTCGTCGATAGTGCTCATCTCTTTGCCGGCGATCTTTCGCGGTATCAAGCTGAACCCGCTGGTCCCGAGCAATGTCAGCTACCTGATGTGGATGATCATGGGGTACATGGTCGTCACCGCGGTGCTGGTGGTGAGCCTCGGGCGGATCGGCGACATGTTCGGGCGAGTCCGGTTGTACAACCTGGGGTTTCTCGTCTTCACCGTAGGCTCGATCCTGCTCTCGCTGGTGTTCAGCACCGGCCCGACGGCGGCGCTGGAATTGATTCTGTTTCGCCTCATCCAGGGCGTGGGTGGCGCGATGATCTTCGCCTGTTCCACCGCCATCCTCACCGATGCGTTTCCGCAGCGGGAGCGCGGCATGGCGCTCGGCATCAACGCGGTCGCCGCGGTGTCGGGATCCTTCATCGGGCTGATCGTGGGCGGATTGCTCAGCACCACCGACTGGCACCTGGTGTTTCTCGTGTCGGTGCCGGTCGGCCTCTTCGGCACCGCATGGGCGTATCTCAAGCTGCGCGAGACCGGCGTCGTGAAGCGATCGCGCGTCGACTGGTGGGGCAACGTGCTGTTCGCTGTCGGGCTGATCTCGGTGCTCGTGGGGATCACCTATGGGATCCAGCCGTATGGCGGTCACTCGATGGGCTGGACGAATCCTTCGGTGCTCACGGCCATCATCGGCGGTGTTGCCCTGCTGGTCGTGTTCGTGATCGTCGAAAGTCGAGTCGAGGAACCGATGTTCCGCATCAGCCTCTTCCGTCTCCGCGGCTTCACGTTTGGGACGGTCGCCGCCCTGCTCAGCTCCATCGGTCGTGGCGGGCTGATGTTCATGGTGATCATCTGGCTGCAGGGCATCTGGCTCCCGCTGCACGGGTACAGCTTCGAGTCGACGCCCTTCTGGGCGGCGATCTTCATGCTGCCCTTGACCGCGGGTTTCCTCATCGGCGGGCCGACGTCTGGATTCCTCTCTGACCGGCTCGGCGCGCGTGGTTTCGCGACCGCGGGCATGATCTTTTCGGCCATCGGATTTGGACTGCTCATGTTCCTACCGGCCAACTTCTCCTACCTGCCGTTCGCATTGCTGTTATTCCTAGTGGGCGTATCGATGGGAATGTTTGTGGCACCGAACACCGCGGGTGTGATGAACGCGGTGCCGGCTGACCGCCGTGGCGTCGCCTCGGGCATGCTCGCGACGTTCCAGAACAGCGGCATGACGCTATCGATCGGCATCTTCTTCTCGCTCATGATCGCTGGGCTCAGCTCGACGCTGCCGTCGACCATGTTCGCGGGGCTGACCGCTCATGGTGTCTCCACATCCGTGGCGCACCAGGTGGCGACCCTGCCGCCGGTCGGGTCGCTGTTCGCAGCCTTCCTCGGGTACAACCCGATGACGACGTTGCTCGGCCCTTCGCTGCACACACTGACCGCGAGCCAGGCTGCCTACCTGTCCGGGCAGACGTTCTTCCCGAATCTGATCAGCAATCCCTTTATCGTCGGGATGCACATCACGTTCGCGTTCTCGGTGATCATGATGCTGGTGGGGGCCACGGCATCCTGGCTGCGGGGCGCGAGCCCGTCGCGGCCGGCGCCGGTTCGGGTAACCGCTCGGACCGAGGCGCTGAGCCCGCCAGTCAGTTAGGCGTTGAACGGGGGGGTGGCGATCGTGCGGAGGCGCGCGGTGGGTGCGTCTTCGCTTGCCGACCCGGTGGCGATGCTGGACGAGTATATACACAGGAATGTGTATACTTCGGAAATGTGTAGTCGCGGTGGCGAAGATCAAGATGGGTTGGACGAGATTGCCAGGCTCGCTGCCGCGGCCGACCGCGTGCGATGCCGCACTAGGACCACGGCTCCGGAGGCTCTTCGGGACGACCTGACGCGCCTGCGCAGAATCATCGATCGGATCGAGTTGGAGTTCTCGACGGTGGCGGGAGCATTCGCGAACACTGGGGAGGAGGAATGGCAGGGATGCCTGAGCCCGCCCCATTGGATGCGCCTGGAGTGCGGGATGACTTCGGCTGCGGCGACAAGTGCGATCGCTGTCGGGTCGCAGGCTGACGTTCTTGCGGAGAGCATTGCCGCAGTTGAGGACGGGAAGCTCGGATTTGCGCATCTCGCTTTGATGGCCAGCACGGCGCGGGCGTTTCAAGCTTCCCCTACTGCGATGCCATTTGAAGAGCAGCCGCTGCTCGACCAGGCGTTTAGCCACAGCCTAAGCCGCTTCCGCACTGACTGTGCGCACGTTCGCCATGCGCACGACGCTCAGGCGTTCCAGGCCGAACAGCTGAGGGACGTCGAGTACCGCACGCTGGAGGTGCGCACCGGCGAAGCAGGTGCGGTCTTCATCAAGGGATTTCTCGATCCCGTGGGTGGAGCGACACTCCGTACTGCGCTCGATCCGCTGGCCCGCAGCAGCGGGAGCGACGACGATCGGCCGCGGGCCCGACGTTACGCCGACGCGCTTGTGGAACTCGCTGGGCACGCCCTCGACGGCTCGCTCCTACCCCGTGTGCGTGGTCAACGTCCGCACCTGCAGGTCACCACCAGCCTTGACACGCTGGTGGGAGCCACCGGTGCTCCTGCCGGGATGCTCGAGCGGGCCGGGCCGATCGGAACGCCCACCGTGCAACGCCTCGCGTGCGACGCCAGCGTCACTCGTGTGCTCTTGGGTCCGGACTCCGCAATGGTCGACGTTGGGCGGGCGCGTCGGCTGCCTTCTGGACCCACGCGCCGCGCGCTTCAGGCTCGGCATGAAGGATGTGAATGGCCAGGGTGCGATCGCCCGTCGTCCTGGACCGCGGCACATCACATCAAACACTGGGCGCAAGGCGGCCCCACTGATCTCGATAACTTGGTGCTGCTCTGTCATCGTCATCACTGGCTGGTCCATGAAGGCGGATGGCAGCTGCTTCGTGCCGAGGACGGGCAGATGAAATCGGTGGCGCCGATAGCCGTCGTGCGATGGCATGCGCGAGCGCCGGGCTCAACTCCGGACGCTTGAGGCCAGCGGGAGCGTCGAAGTCCGAGCCTCGGTGTGTCCATTTTCCGTGGATGGACGCTGCGCGCAGCCCAGAGTCAGGACCGGCGTCGGTTGTTGTTGCGAGGCTCGTACCCCGTCAATGCGGTATTGCGGGATGACTACGCGGGGCGGTCTGCGCTCTCCACCGACGGAACATGCACGATGAGGACCGGCACGCGGCTGTGGTGCAGCACGGCGTGACTGACGCTCCCCAGGAGTATGGATCCGGCATCGCCGCGTCCTCGCGAGCCGACCACGATCAGGTCGTGGTTTCCAGCGCCCGCCTGTTCGAGGATCGCCTCGGCAGGCGAGGCGTCGATGACAAGCACCTCAGCCTTGATCTCGGGTGGAATCGCGGCCCTGGCCTCATCCGCGACCCCCTCCGCATCGCGCCGGACGCCGGCGATGAAATCATCGACCGAACTCTGCGGCAGTGGGGCGACCGGGCCCCAGGGCATCAGGGTGCTGTAGGCGACCAGGACCGTCAGTGACGCCTTCTGCGTACGCGCGATGTCGGCCGCCTGGGTGAGTGCGACCTGTGCGTGCTGCGAGCGATCGACGCCGACGAGAATGCTTGTGAACATGCCAATCTCCTTGAGGACTGCACGTGCGTGCGCAGCGATCAAGATTCTGGGGCATCAGGCGGTCGCACCAGCTTGCGCCACCATGCGGGTTGGAGAGGTACCGCCCGCTGCGGCCCGACCGTCCGCGCGCGAACGACCTCGGGACCCTGGCGACGGATCCACGAGCCTGCCGGCGGGACCGTCCGGCGACGCATTGCAAGCGGGGATTTCGTGCCTCTTCCCGGCTCGAGGATGTCCGGATCCGCGCAGATTCATGTAGCTGACGAAGGTGTCCTTGCGACCCCCGATTGTCCGGAGATCGTCCGCAGCTCCCTCCTAGAGTTTGACTTCCGGCCCCGAGCGGCCTAGACCGAGGGTTGAGGAGCGTCCGCCAATGCTGGTACTTGCTGTCATCGCAACAGTCCACTGGCTCACCGCGCTGAGTCAGGTGTCGTCAAATGATCCTCTCTCGCAACAAGTTCTCGCTCGCGTTGCGAACCCACTTCTGACCTCAGCTCAGTTTCTTATTCCCGCGGCCGTCGGGATTTCCGGCCTTCACAAGATGATGGAGCACCGCGAAAGCGGGGGCTCTTTTATGATCGATATGGTCACCAAGGGCGGCGGCGCGATCCTTGTTCTGCAACTCGTCAAGTCGATCGCGGGAGTCGGCTGATGCGCCGCGAAGTGTACTTGCTTTCAATCCCACTCACTCGTCATCGGACTATCGTTCCGCGAGCCGGTCGATCGGCATTTTGGCCCCAGGGATCTGGAATGCCCGGACCAGAGCAGCCTACGACTCGAGTCGCTGAGACTGCGATTCAGTCGCGTGCGTATCCTGGCATTTCGCAGCGCACCGATCCCGGCTGATCTCACGGAACACCTGAGGTGTTGATCGCCGCAAATTGGTGGAACCCAGTCAGCTGGCTTCAGAACGTGGCCGGCTTCTTTCACGGGGCTTACGACGCCGGAGGCGCGGTGCTCAACGTCCTCGGCGGCGCGTTGACCATTCTGACCCAGTTTTTTCGGTTCTTCTTTGACACCGGTCACTTCATTGCTGACGCCGTCAACTGGCTCACCAACGCGCTCTTTCCACCTGAACTCCAGACGTGGTTCCTTGGCACCATCGGCGAACCAGGTCAGCAATGGGACTCCGCGCAGATCTACGAATCCCTATATCACGCAATGATTGCCCCCGCCCTAATGATTGCGACCGTCGCAGCGGCTGGACGCATCATCAGGGCGCTGGTGGATCATCGAACCGGCTCAATGGATACAGTTCTGTCCGTCCTGCCGCGCTTTCTCCTCGCGGTCGCGGTCATCGGTGTTCCGGGCACCTCGGTGAGTGTCGGATACGCTGCCGTTGTCTGGTGCGTTGACGTTTCAGTCGCGATCTCGGGAGCGATTGTGAAGCTCATTCTTCACGCGTCCCTGCTGAGCGGCTTCGGGGCGGGTCAAGGATGGTTCAGTCACGTGTTTGCATCCCTTGCAGCAACGAGCCACGACATGGTTGCCGTGGTCATCGGCGGCGTCCCCCTTTTGATTCTTCTGCTGTACGCAGCCTTTCTGATGGTCGTTCGTACGGTGATGCTCGGGTTTTGTATCGTCGCTGCCCCGCTGTGTCTCGCCACGGCAGTGTTCGACTCAAACAACCGATTCTTCCACTGGTGGCTCGATCTGCTCGGCAGTGCGCTCCTGACGCCGCTGGTGCTCGGTATGGCGATCGCGCTGAGCTTGACACTCGCATCCCACGTGGTCAGCGCCTTCGCAGTCGGCCCGCTTCTCGCCGTGGTGATTCTTTGCGGAGGACTGTGGTTTTCAGCAAAAATGATTCATCAGTTGAGTTGGCGCGGGTTCAGTCATGGTAGCGCGCTGGCGGGATTCGCCGCTGGAGTCGCCACGATGGTGGCCCCAGTGCATCGCCTCTCCTCGGCGGGCTTCGTAGCCGAAGCGCTCGGTGCGAACCGCGACGGTGGGAACGCCGCAGTGAACTTCATGAAACGCCTTGGGCTTGCCACCCAAGGCTTGAGCCCAGCCGGGCCGGCTTCGGGTGGAATCACATCTGCGACGTTCAACTCGTGGAACCACCTCCCCGATTTGGTTGCCTCGGGTGGACCACCGAACATTGCCGGCGCACTCGGCGTCGACGGGCGGGCGGCTGTCGGAGGAGCCGGCGATCTATTCTCGCAGCGCGCCTTCAATGCCTACGGCGCAACCAACGCAAAGTCGATCGGTGCTTCGACTCGCGATCAGCCCTACGGATCGATATCGTCGGGTGATCGCGCCAAGCTCGCCTGGACCCGGACATCGCCGCGAAACCAGTCGGCTTTTGCCAACGACTGCTTGTCGGAGTGGCTCGGCGCAGCCCCGCAGGGTGAGCGCGACCCAGGTCCTCGAATCACGCTCCCACAATTTGAGGCAGGTATCGCGTGAGCGGCGTGCGTGTTCCCCTGGCGGTAGATGCTCAGGTGCGCGTACCCCTCGGCCCGGTCTTGGTACCGTTGCGCGCCCTCCTACTCTTGACGGCATCCGCACCCGTTGCTCTCTGGTGTCTCGGTCTCGCGCCTCTATCGGTGGGATCGCGTTTCGGCCTCGCGATAGCAGTGATGATGCTCGGATTCACGCTGTCCGCCCCGACCCGTGACGGCATCTGGATCGGGACGTGGTGCGTCTATCGACTCGGTGGGCAACTGCTGTCGACGGCGGTGCTCGATGGCGCCGGTCACCGAGCGCACGTGCAATCTGCAGATAACGCCATGCAGGTATCGCGGATTCGGAGCGAGATCCTGTGGCGGGGGCCGCTGCGGCCGCTGCGTCATCTGAGTGCGCTGCCAATCGTGAGCAATGCGGACGCCGGGGTCGTCCGTCTCAATCCCGGGGGTGCTCGCGCGATCCTGATGCTGGAGGGTCCCGGTGGATCGCCCGCCAGCGAGGGACACGCTCGTTGGTGCACGACGGTGATCCAGTGGCTGTTGGGGCTGGACTGCCCGGCGCAGCTGCTAAGCGTTGTAAGCAGCTTCGACAGTCAGCGTGCACAATGCGCATTCGACGAGCGCACCAAAGGCTGGCCTGCGACGCGCCTCGGTGAACTGGAACGCGATCTTGCAGGCGGGGTTGCAGAGCAGAGCATCGGTCTCCGTCACTTTGCGGTGCTCGCACCCGGCCTCGCGGCGGGCGACGGCATTCCGTGGCTCAGTCGCCTGACCCGGCTGCCACGAGCTCTCGAGGCAAGCGCTGATGACGCGTCGCGCGCGCTGCTGACTGCTTTGCGGACGGCGCCAGCCCTGGGGCTGTCCGCAACAGTCGCAGATCGTGACGACATCGCGGAGCTCCTCGTCGACACGGTAGTCGGTGCGACAAGTGCCGCCGTCAGCGGCGCTGGAGTCGTCCGAATCGGCGATGAGTTCCAGATCGTATTGACGGCGATACGCCTTCCACCCACGGTTCACCCCGGCGCCGTCGTTGACGGGCTAATCAGGAGCCGCGCGAAAGGGTATGCGAGCCTCCACGTGCTTCCAGTTGACACGAAGGTTGCGCGTACTGTGCTTGACCGCCGCGCTGCGATGCAGCGCTACACGGCTCGCGAGGGCAACGACGCCGTCGATAATCAGGTCGCGCTCGCAGACACAACCGCTGCCCTAGCGGCGATGGCTCAGCGTCAACTGATTCCGTGCCGCATCGCATTGAGCTTCGCGGTTCGAGACTCGGACCTGTCAAGAGCGGCGGAGACAGCCGAACGGCTCGACGGTCTCCTCCGAGGGCAGGGATTTGAGATGGTTCATCCGACGTCTCCAGGGCTGCTGCCGTCGTTGGCTGTCACACCCGGTGGCGCCCCGCTCGGTCGAAGCCTCCAACTTACTTCCGATGCAGTCGCCGCCTGTGTGCTGCCCGCCTTGGGTACTCCGTTCGCAGACCAGCGGCACCCGCTGGTGGGCATAAATCAGCTCACTGGGGCGCCAGCGTATCTGTCCATCTGGAGTAGACCCAATCACAACGCGGTGATCGTCGGGAGCTCTGGATCGGGCAAGAGCGTGGCCGCCAAGACGCTGCTCGTGCGGCACGTGATGGAAGGCGCGTCAGCGGTGGTCATCGATCCTGACTCGGAATACCGACGCGTCATGAACGCGATCGGAGGAGTCCATTTCGAGTTGGGCAAGGACGCCCTAAACCCCCTAGCACCCGGCTGCGAGGTGGCGCCGGACTTGGCTGCGAGTCTGCTTCTTCCCGTCCTCAGCGTTATGGCCGGTGATGAAAAAGGTGTGAAGGATGGTCGTCCCATTCGACGGTTGCCGGACGAGGATCAGGGGTGGATCCACGGCGAGATCGCTTCGTTCTTCCATGAATGGAGTCGACGGGGATCGGGCGCTGAGCCATTGATTCATGATCTCGTCGCTTACATCGAGACGACCTCGGCGACGCAGGCTCTAACACGGCGTGAAAAGGATCGATGCAGAGTCATAACCGCACGCCTCCGACGCTTCACTCAAGGGGAACGGGCTCAGATTTTCGATCGCCCGTCAACGTTTCGCGTCGGGACCCGACCTGTATCAATTGGTCTGCGAAACTTCGCGTTGACTTACGCCGCTGACTTGACGCCTGCCTTAGCGGTGGTGCTCACGGCGGTGCTGGCCGCCCTCGGTCGAGATGAGGGCCGCATGATCGTTGTGGTCGATGAGGCACACCGAATCACGATCGACCCGGACGCAGGCGAGGTCCTTGGGCAGCTCGTCCGCCAGGCTCGTAAACATGGTGCGGGGGTCTGGATGTGTTCGCAACAGGTCCAGGATTTCGTTGGCACAGATCTCGGCAGAACGCTGGTTGCTACTGCGGCGACCAAAGTGATACTTGGAGTCGAGGAGGCTGCGCTAGCCGGCGTTCGCGACGTCTTTGGATTGAGCGATGATGAGATCGCCGCGATCAATCCGCCGCTCCAGGGACGGGCGGTTCTTCTTTCCGGCGGCGAGCGCACTGTTGTTGCGATCGTGCCCGGCTCCGCGGTCCTCGCTCTCGCGCACTCGTCGCCAGAGGCCGGTTCTCAATCTGCTCCCGCGTTCGTGGGCTGAACGTTGGCTCTCCCAGTCGCAATCGGTGCCGCGCTTTCGAAAGCGCGTTCCGCATCGGCGCTTGCCTCGGCTCTGAGGGGCGGATCCTCGCGCAACCAAGAACGCCGACGTGGGTCTTGCCTGTTCGCATCTTGCCTCGGATGCGGCGCGTGCTCCGTGGTCGCGGCTGTCATGGCTTTGTCCATTGGTGGCGCGCTCGTTGCCGCCACGGCGTCCCTGGTCGGACCTGTGGGCGGTTCGTCCTGCCGGAGCGGCGGAACGATTCCGTGCGCCGACGAGATCAAGACGGTTGTCGGGGCTCCGATGAATTGCCCGACGATGTATGTCAGCCAGGGCTTCGGCAACACCCCGTGGGAGCATCCCCACACCGGTATTGATCTCGTCTGCCCGCCCGACACGATGGTGGTCGCGGTGGCTGACGGCATCTTCCATCGCGATCAAGGTCAGCGGATCCGATGCGTCTATCCAGTGGGGCGGATCGGCGGTCTCGGCACGTACGGGGTTCTTGACGCCGATGGTCGGGCATTTCTCTACGGCCATCTCGACGCGTTCGCAGCGGCGGATGGCGCTCACGTCACCATCGGTCAGCCTCTCGGGCTCGAAGGAGCCACCGGGTGCGCGACAGGAGATCACCTTCATTTCGAAGTCCTCGAGGGAGGCAGGCCCGTCGATCCCTGCCCTTTGCTCCCAGCCGGATACCCGGATCAGCACGATCCAAGCGGCTTGCGCTGTTGGGGTTCCGCCCTGCCGTGATCGTGCTTCTACCCACCCACCTCCTTTTGTCTTATGCTGACTCCTGCCTGGCGGCGAGGGGGATTCTCAGGGAGGGGTTCATCGCATGAGTCGTAGACGACTCGCTGCCGCCATGTTCTTCAGCATGGTCATTGTCGTCGTACTCGCGCTCATCGTGTACACGGAGCAGACGAACGCGACACAGACGGTGTCGGTGTGGATCGTCACGCACGACGTCCTAGCCGGCGCACCCTTCAATGCGGCTGACGTCCAGCTGACCCAAGTCCGTGCTGGATCCGGCGACTTCAACTTCGAGGCGGATGGTCCCGCCAGGTTTCATGCACTCTTTGCACGCAGCATGTCGGTCAACGACATCCTTCGCAGCGACGATCTGGTTCCGGTGACGGCAGAATCCGAGGTTGCGATCACCGTGCTTGATGCGCCGCCCTTGGCGCCAGGCGAGAACATCGACGTATTCGCAGCTCTGACTGGCGATCAGCAGGTGCTTATCGGGCGTGACCTGATCGTGAACACTGTGTCGGGAGGTTCGGTGACCATGCTGGTGCCGATGGCTGATGAAGCGTCGTGGGTTGCCGTTGGTTCATCGAACGTTGCCCTGCATGTCGCACTCACAGTTCCCGGCGCGCGACTGGCGCCGGCACCCCTGAGCGCCGACGCGGCGATACACATCCTTTGTGGGACTGCGTGTGGCGGGCTTTCGGGAAGCACCTCCACCCCATGAGCTTGCTCCTGGGTGTCTGCACCACGCGCGCCGGACAGACATCGACGTCCTGGGCTACGAGTCTCGCGTGGTCCCTATCGGCAAATCGTTCGGTGGCTCTCGTCGACTGCGACATGGAAGGCGGCACCATCGCAGATCTGCTCTACCTTCGACTTGACGACCGTGGCCTCGCCAATTGTTTCGGCGATCGAGCTGTGACCGCGACCGTGCTGAATGCTCAGGCCGTACCGGTA
>JBAPOS010000241.1:0-8151 GCA_049279755.1 Candidatus Dormiibacterota bacterium
GCGGAGATCGACCTGACCACCCCATCGGGGGCAGCGGGGACCTCCGACGTCCAGGTGATCGCCGGGGGTGTGACCAGCACGGCGAATCCCCCGGCGGACTACTACACGTATCAGCAGCCCGCTCCAACTATCACATCGGTAAGCCCGGATTCCGGTCAGGAAAGCGGTGGGGCGCCGTCGGTGACGATCGGCGGCACGGATTTCTCAGGGTCTGGATTCACGACCTCGGGGGTGTCATTTGGGGGCAACCCCGCCACACCGTTCACGGTGAACAGCGCGTCATCCATCACGGCGACGCCTCCCGCGGGTACCGGCCAGGTGGACGTCACGGTCACGACGCAATCGACCGACGGAACCTCGACACTGACAAGCGCGACCGGCGCCGCGGACACCTATGCATACGCGCCGGTTCCCTCGGTGAGCAATGTCGCTCCCGGAACGGGGCCGACCGGGGGCGGCAACACCGTCACCCTCACCGGCACCGGATTCATGTCGAGCTACGGAGCCGGCGCGAACTACAGCGCGACCGACGTCATGGTCGACACGACCGACGTCGGCACGACGCCCTGCGGTGGATCGCCGACAAGCCCCTGCTTCGATATCACCAACTCGACGCACATCAGCGTTCAGGACATGCCCGCGCACATCGCCGGCACGGTTGACATCACCGTGTCGACGCCGGGCGGCACGAGCCCCGTCAACAGCAACGATCAGTACACCTACGCGGTGCTTCCGACGGTGACGGGTGTCGCGCCCGGCGCCGGATCGGCCGCCGGCGGCAACACAGTGTTCGTCACCGGGACGGGGTTCACGGGGGCGACGGATGTGTTCGTCGGCACGCATGGCATCAGCGCGATGTGCCCCGCGGGGTCCTCACCGTGCTTTACCCTCGACAGCTCCACGCAGATCACGGTGCAGAACTTCCCAGCTCATGCTGCGGGCACCGTCGACGTGACCGTGGTGACGCCCGTCGGGACCAGCGCGACGACGCCGGCGGACCAGTACATCTACGCGTCGTCCCCGACTGTGACGAGCGTCTCGCCATCCTTCGGTGCGCTGGTGGGCGGGAACACGGTCAATGTCGATGGGACAGGATTCGACACAGCGGGCGTGGCTGCCACGCAGGTGTCTGTTGGCACAACCAACATCACGACTGCTTGCTCGGGCACTCCGGTCGCCCCGTGCTTCAGTGTCGTGAGTGACAACCAGATCACCGTCGAGGACTTCCCGTCCGCCGCGCTGCCGGGAAGCGTGCACATCACGGTGACCGGCGCCGGCGGCACCAGCGCCACCTCGGGAGCGGACACGTACACCTACCTGCCGGCGCCGACCGTGACCGGCGTTGCGCCCCCGACCGGTCCAACCGGAGGCGGGAATACGATCGTCGTCACCGGCACCGCGTTCGAGTCAAGTGGCGAATTCACCACCACGAGCGTCCTGGTCGGCCCCCACAACGTCACGGTGTCGCCATGTCCGGTTACGCCGACGGCCGCGTGCTTCACCGTCAACAGCGCCACCCAACTCACCGTCGAGGACATCCCCGCGCATGCAGTCGGTGCTGTCGACATCGTTGTGACCACGCCCGAAGGTACGAGTCCGATTTCACAGCCGGCGGACCAGTACACATATGAACCGATCCCCGCTGTGACCGGGATCTCGCCGCTAGCCGGTGTCGTCGCGGGCGGCAACACGGTGATCGTGACCGGCACGTTGTTCACCGGCGCGACCGCGGTGTCCGTTGGCGGCACCAACATCACCACGGTGCCGTGTCCGGTCTCGCCGACCGCGCCGTGCTTCACCGTCAACAGTGCCACGCAGATCACCATCATGGATTTCCCGTCAGGATCCGCGGGCACCGTCGATATCACGGTGACGACGTCCGGCGGTACGAGCCCAACATCGGCCGCCGACGTCTACGCCTACGCACCGATTCCGACCATCACCAAGGTGGCGCCGAATCACGGATCGACCAGCGGTGGCACGTCGGTGACCGTCACCGGGACAGGCTTCGAACCGACAGGCACGAACCGCAACTTCACCACCACATCGGTAACGGTCGGGACGACCTCGATCGTCGTGCAGCCGTGCCCGGGAGCACCGACCGCCCCCTGCTACAACGTGAACTCGTCGACCCAGCTCTTCATCGAGGACTTTCCGGCGGGTTCGGGGACCGTGAACATCACGGCGACCACCGTCGGTGGCACCAGCGCGGTGACCACGTCTGACCGGTACTTCTACGGCGCCACCTTCCCCACGGTGACCTTCCTCTCCCAGAGATACGGCGCGCAGAAGGGCGGCGCCGTCGTGAACATCACTGGAACCAACTTCTCCAGTACCGGTGGTATCACCGTCTCCGATGTCTTCTTCGGCAGCCTCGACGTACCGGCCAGTAACGCATTTCCGTGCACGGCGGGATGCTTCACGGTCGTCGGTCCAGGTTTGATCACGGCATACACGCCAGCGGCAGGCGCGGCGGGCGCCGTCGACGTCACCGTGCAGACGAGCATCGGCACGAGCGGAGTCAGCGCCGCTGATCTGTACACGTATGTCCCATCCGGCGCATACACCGCGCTGTCCCCCTTCCGGGTCTGCGATACGCGGGCATCGAGAACGCCTGACGAGTGCACAGGGAAGACTCTCGGCGCCGGCGGGAGGGTCACCGTCCAGGTGACCGGCGTTGCGGGGCCGAGTGCCCAAATGGTGCCGACGGGAGCGCAGGCAGTCGTGGTCAACCTCACTGCCATCAATCACAGCGCGACTCACACATACGTCACCGCCTTTCCGGCCGGCTCGGTGCCGGTCGCGTCGAACATGAACCTCGACCCGGATGCGGTGCAGTCCAACCTGGCGATCGTGCAGCTCACCTCGGGTGGCGCGATCACGGTATACAACCCGGTCGGAGTCGTCGATGTGATCGTCGACATCCAGGGGTACTTTGCGACGCCGAGCGCCGGACCGACTCCGCCAGGCGAATTTCACAGCATCGCGCCGATTCGGATGTGCGACACGCGCGCGAACCATCACACCCAGTGCGCCGGGGCGACCAACAACCCGCTCCCCGCGAACACCTGGCGGAAGATCGTGCTCAGTGGTACCGGTTCCATACCGGTCACCGGCGCGGCGGCCGTGGTCTTCAACCTGACCGCGACGCAGGGAACGCTGTCGACATACCTCGCGGTGGCGCCCCCCAATGCCAGCGACCAGTGCCCAACCGGTGCGCAAGGCGCGTCGATCCTCAACCCAAGGGCAGGTATCAGCCTGCCGAACCGGGTCATCTCCCCGCTCGGACCTGCGAACGACGTCTGCGTCTACAACGCCGCCGGCAGCATCGAGTTCATCATCGACGTCGGCGGCTGGTTCGGCAAGGGCGGTGAGGCCGGCGGATCCCTCTTCTACTCCGTCCCACCGACCCGAATCTGCGACACCCGTGGTGGCACGGGGACGCACTGCTCCGGCCAGACGCTCCTACCGAACTTCAAGGAGCTCGTGCAGGTGGCCGGGACGGTCGCGGTTCCGGCGTTCCTGAGCGCCCAGCCGGCCGCAGTGGTGGCCAACCTCACGGGCATCGCCGGCACGCAGTCCACATATCTCGAGCTCTACCCGGGCGACCACGCACAGCCCGAGGCGTCAGACCTCAACCCCGCCGCCCGTGACGTGATCGCCAACCTGGCAATCGTCGGGATCGGCCAGGCCGCCGGGGCTACGCAGGGTGACGTCTATCTCTACAACGGCCTGGGCGACATCAACGCCATCCTCGACGTCGCCGGGTGGTTCCAGTAAGCGGCACCGGGGGGCGCCACATCAGCGGGTGCGGCGCGCACGGCCGCTGCAATGATCGATAGACCCTGAGTGATCCGGGGACCGGGTCGGTTGAAATACGCTGATCCGTCGACAGCGACGACGCGACCGTTGGCGGCGCACGGCAGCCCGTGGAACCCGGGCCGGCCGGCGATGCTCGGCGCAAGCTCGAGGGTGTGCTCGAGGTCGAGGCCGCAGGGCATGAGCACCATGACCTCAGGACGCGCCGCGGCAACGTCGCTCCACGACGCGTAGCGCGACGGTTCGCCGGCGGTGCCGAGCGGATCGACGCCGCCCGCGAGCTCGACCATCTCCGGCACCCAATGGCCACCCACCATGATCGGATCGGTCCATTCGAGACACGCGACGCGTGGCCTCGGGTCCGGTGGGTCGAGGGCTGCGACCGCGGCGATCTGATGCCGCATCGCCGCGGCCACGCGGGCCGCCCCGTCGAGACAGCCCGTCGCGGCTCCAACCTCCTCGACGGATGCGCAGATGTCCTCGAGCGAACGGGGCTCGAGGGAGAGCACCAGAACGTCGCCGGGAAGGCGGCGCACGGCGCGTCGCACCTCACCGTAGGCGACCGCGCAGACATCGCACAACTCCTGCGTGACGATGAGGTCGGGCTTGAGCTCATGCAGCAGGCGCTCGTCGAGCCGGTAGATGCTCGATCCCGCGTGGCGGGCCGACCTGATGTGCCGATCGATGCTCGCGGGCGACTCGCCCTCGGCGATGGCGGCATTCGATGTCACCTTCGGAAGGAGTCGCGCGGCCGCCGGATGATCGCACTCGTGCGTCACCGCGACCACCTGCGGCCCGGCACCTATCGCGAAGAGGATCTCGGTCGCACTGGGCAGCAGCGAGACGATGCGCACGGGCGCGCTCACGATGCCGCGCGGTGGCCTGATTCGGTGCCTGAAGCGCGCAGGTCGCGGAGCAGTGACGCCATTTCGATCGCCGCGACGGCGGCCTCGGCACCCTTGTTCCCATAGGTGCCGCCCGATCGGTCGCGTGCCTGCTCCAGGGTGTCGCACGTCAGCACGCCGAAGGTGGCGGGTACGCCGGTCGTCGCGTGCACGGATGCCACCCCTCGCGACGCCTCACCGGCGACGTAGTCGAAATGTGCGGTGCCGCCGCGAATCACGGCGCCGAGGCAGACCACCGCGTCGACACCCCCGAGCTGCGCGAGCTCCCGCGCGGCGATCGGGATCTCGAACGCGCCGGGCACCCACACCACCTCGATGTCACCGGCGCCGACGCCCTGGTGGCGCAGCGCCTCGACGGCACCGTCGAGCAGCCGAGTCGAGATGATGTCATTGAAGCGCGAAACCACGATGCCGATGCGCATACCGGTCGCGTCGACACCGCCGGTGTGGACGCGTACGCCCTCGATGGGGGCGCCGGCGGCGCCGGCATCGGCGTCATAGCGAGTCGACGGCATCATCAAAATCCAGGCTGTGGCCGAGCTTCTCCTGCTTGACGCGGAGGTAGCGCTCGTTGTGGGCGTTCGCCGGGATCACCAGCGGGATCTGGTCGGTGACCTCGAGCCCGTATCCGCTCAGGCCGTAGTACTTCCTCGGGTTGTTGGTGAGCACCACCATCCGCTTGACGCCGATGTCGGAGAGGATCTGGGTGCCGATCCCGTAATCGCGCTTGTCAACCGGCAGTCCCAGCCGCAGGTTCGCCTCCACCGTGTCGAGCCCGCGATCCTGCAGCGAGTACGCGCGCAGCTTGTCCATCAGCCCGATCCCGCGGCCCTCCTGGCGCAGGTACACGAGGACTCCCCGACCCGCGTCGGCGATCATCGCCATCGCCTTGTGCAGTTGCGCCTGACAGTCGCAGCGCTGCGAGCCGAAGACGTCACCGGTGAGGCATTCGCTGTGTACACGCACCAGCACGGGCTCGTCACCGCGCACATCGCCCCAGACCAGGGCCACGTGGGTCGCGTGGGTGATCACATCCTCATAGGCGTGGGCGACCACCGTGCCGTACTCCGTTGGCAGTGTGGTCGTCGCGCCGCGCTCAACGAGTCGCTCGTTGCGCCGCCGGTAGGCGATGATGTCGTCGACGGTCACGATCCTGATGGAGTGCTCGACCGCGAAAACGTCGAGGTCGGGGCGCCGGGCCATGCGGCCGTCGTGGCGCATCACCTCGCAGATGACACCGGCGGGGAAGCGCCCGGCGAGCTTGCAGAGATCGACGATCGCCTCGGTCTGGCCGGCACGCTCGAGCACACCGCCCACCGCCGCTCGCAGCGGAAACGTATGACCCGGCTTGGCGAAGTCGCTCGGTTTGGCATGCTCGTCGCAGAGCAGACGGATGGTTGTGGCGCGATCGAACGCGCTGATGCCGGTGGTCACGCCGTGGCCGATCGCCTCGACGGTGACCGTGAACGCGGTGCCGAACCGAGACGTGTTGTCATCGACCATGGCGCTGACGCCGAGCTCGTCGAGACGCCAGCCCTCCATGGGCACGCAGATGAGCCCGCGTCCGTGGGTTGCCATGAAGTTGACCGCTTCGGGCGTGATCCGATCGGCAGCGATCGCGAGGTCGCCCTCGTTCTCGCGGTCCTCGTCATCGACGATGATCACGAACTTGCCGGCGCGGATATCGGCGATCGCGTCCTCGACGGTCGCCAGGCTCATCGGGCTCAGCCCTCGCGCGCGAGCGTCGCGAACACGCCGGCACGGTCGCGTGCTGCGAGCGTCCTCGCGACATAGCGTGCGATCAGGTCGACTTCGAGGTTGACCGCGGTCGCCACCCTCCAGGCGCCGGCGACTGTGGCGGCGAGGGTCACGGGAATGAGCGACACCGTGAACGCCCCTGCGAACACGTCGACGACGGTGAGGCTGATGCCGTCGACGGCGATGGAGCCCTTCTCCGCGATGAGATCGATCAAGTCCTCGGGGGTCGCGATGGTCACCCAGCGGGCGTTCGCGTCCTCACGCAGGGCAGTGACGATGCCGGTCGCGTCGACGTGACCGGACACCATGTGGCCGCCGACCCGGTCGCCGAGGCGCAGCGCGCGCTCCAGGTTGACGGTCTCGCCACCGGCCAGGGCACCCAGGGTGGTGCGCTGCAGCGTCTCGGGCATGACATCGGCCGTGAACCCGTCGTCGGAGACGGACGAAACGGTCAGGCAGACGCCGTTGACGGCGATGCTCTCGCCGATCTCGAGGCGCGCAAAAAGTGTCTCCGGAACGACCTCGATCCGTCCAGGCGTCTGCGCCCGCACGATGCCGAGGGTTTCGATGATCCCGCTGAACACGCTGATTACTCCTCGATCTCAGCGTACACAGTATCCGGTCACCACGAGATCCGGACCCGTCCTCTCCACGGAGACATCGCGCAGGAGGGGCGACAACGCCAGGCTTGACACGCCGGCACCACCGACCGCTCCGGGTGCAGAGGTCCCGCCGATGATCCTCGGCGCCAGCATGGCGACGACCTTGTCGACGATGCCGGAATCGAACGCGGATCCGAGCACACCCGCACCGCCCTCGATGAGTACGCTCACCACCTCGCGGGATCCCAGCAGGTGCATCAGGGCGTCGAGGTCGACACCGCCAGGTCCCTCACCGACGACCTCTACGTGCACCCCGGACGCGCGCAACCGCTCCACGCTGTCGGCACTGGCACGGGCGGTGGTCGCGACCAGCGCGGAGCCGGCTCCGGGCTCGAGCACGCGAGCATCCGCGGGGATGCGGAGCGCGCTGTCCACGACGACGCGCAGCGGCGAGCGCCCGCCTTCGAAGCGGGCGGTGAGTGCAGGATCATCGGCCAGCACGGTGTTGATGCCGACCAGAACCGCATCGTGGGCGTGCCGGAGGTGATGTGCCCGGGCGCGGCTCGCTTCGGACGTGATCCAGCGCGATTCACCCCCCGCAGTCGCGATCCTGCCATCGAGCGATGCGGCGAACTTGGCCGTGACAAACGGGAGTCCGGTGGTGATGTGCTTGACATAGAACTCGTTGAGCCGCTCCGACTCGGCTTCGCGCAGACCCACGTCGACAAGAATCCCGGCGGCGCGCAGCGCGTCGATGCCCTGACCCGCAACCCGCGGGTTTGGGTCGTTCATGGCAACAACGACGCGGCGCGGGGCGGCGGCGATGATCGCGTCGACGCAGGGCGGGGTGCGTCCGTGATGCGCGCAGGGCTCGAGGGTGACGTAGACGTCCGAGCCGCGGGCGTGCTCACCCGCGAGCCTGAGCGCTTCGATCTCGGCGTGAGGGTCGCCCGCCTTGCGGTGGAACCCGGTGGCGATCGCCTCACCCCCGCTGGCGATGACACATCCGACCATCGGATTGGGACTGGTGGCGAAGTCGGCCGACCTGGCAGCGGCAAGGGCGGCGT
>JBAPOS010000242.1:0-2659 GCA_049279755.1 Candidatus Dormiibacterota bacterium
GGCTTGGGCTGCGAGACGAGCTCCAACGCGCTGAGCCATCCACCGGTGGAGCGCGATGCCTCGACAAGCATTCCGTACATCGACTCGTCGCCGCTCCGGAGGGTCGCGCTGTCACCGATGCAGGCCACCAGGCGTTTCGCCCGCGAGATGGCGACGTTGAGACGGTTGGGGACTCTGAGGAATCCGATACGCCCACGTTCGTTCGAGCGCACCAGCGAGATGACCACGATGTCCTCCTCGCGTCCCTCGAACGAATCGACGGTGTCGATCTTGACGGTGCGCTTGAACCGCCGGCGTCCGAGCGCCTGGCGAAGCCGCTCCACCTGCTCGGCGTACATCGCGATGACCGCCATGCTGAGCTCGCGAGGGGCACGCTCGTCGAGCAGCCGGACGACCTGTGCGGCGACGCGCACCTCGGCCTCGTTGCGCAGCGCACCGCCTGGCCCGCGACGCTCGCGTCCGCCGCGCATCCCCTCGGTGTCGACGAAGTGCAGAGCGACCGGGAACGGTTTGCGCGTGATGTAGTCGTATGCCTCGACCTCGGGCGCGTTCTCCAGCTGGCTGTCATAGGACGCCGCCGATACGTACGCCGCGATATCGGGATGCATGCGGTGCTGGATGGTCAGCAGGCATTGAGCCTCCGCGGGCAGCCCGCCATCCCAGCACTGTTCGAACAGGCTGCGGTTGACCAGGTCCTCCAGGGCCGGGTCGACCTCGACGATGCCGTAGAGCGCGTCGTCCTCGACCGGTGGCAGCTGCTTGTGGTCACCGACGAGCGCCAGGCTCCGGCCGAGTCGCAGCGCCGGCAGCGCCTCGTCGGCGCGCGCTTTGTTCGCCTCGTCGAGGATGACGATGTCGAAGTTCATGTCGGTGATGCCCGACGTGGCCGCCGTCGCGCATGTCGCGAAGTAGCAGTTGGCCTCCAGCAGGCGGGGATCGTCCTCGTCGTCGCACCGGAACTTGTCGACCGCGGGATGCACGCGCTCGGCGCGAGCCACCCGGACGGCGCGCATCCCGGGGGTGCCGGCCAGGCGCTCGAGCGCGTTGTCGACCGCGAGGTTGCTGTGCGACGTGACCAGGATGCGCTCATCAGGATTGGCTGCCAGGCGGCGCTTGACCGCCTCGACGATCACGGTGGTCTTGCCGGTGCCGGGAGGTCCTTGAATGAAGACCGCCTGGCCTGCGCTGAGGCGGCTCAGCAACCCCACGGCGCGGTTCTGGGGTTTGTTCGGGCGCATCCCGCTGGTCAGCCAGGAGGATTCGGCGTCCGACTCGTCCTTGGGCGCGACGATCGTTTCCGGGCTCACCAGCAGCTGCGCGAGCAGCCCGACGCCGAAGTCCTTGGTGGCGATGGCCGCGAGCACCGATCGCTTGGCCTGGTACAGGGCCTTGTTGAACGAGGGAGCGATGTACCCCTCGCTGCCCGAGTGCTCGAAGGTGCGCGTGACGATCTCGACGACGTGGCGCTGGTGATCGATGCGGGCCACGCGCCCGACGAAGTTGGTCTCGTCGTCTGGTTCGATGAGCACGGCCGCGTCGGGAGTCAGGTTGATGGGCTCACCGGCCGGAATCTGGAACTCGACCTTGCCGACCTCCGGGGACTTGCGGTCCAGGTCGGTGAACTCACGACCGCACGACGGGCAGCGCTCCTGGCTTTCGGGACGCCAGAGCGCCCGGCAGGTGCGGCAGCGCCAGAACTCGCGGGCGCCGCTGAACCGCGTTCGCTGCGACTGTGCACGCTGCTTCTCCGCTCGCTCGAGGCTGTCGACCAGCTTCAGCGTGGCGTAGAGCTGCTCGGAGCGGGCCGCGTGCTGGGTCGAGATCCGCCAGTCGAGAAGGCGGAATGTATCGCTCGCCACGCCATTTGCGGCGGTCACGATAGGTTCGCGAGTCGTGATGGTCAGGAGCTTCGCTCCCTCGGGCTGTCCGCCCGTGGGGCGGATCGATAGAACCCGCAGGCCGAGGTGTTCGCGGGTGCCGTCCGGGCCGGCCTGCGCAACGCACTGGAGGACGAGATCGGGAAGATCCAGGCGTAGCTGGATCGGATCCTCGTCACCGAATGACACCGAGACGTGGCCGACTTCACCGATGCGCTCGGCGAAACTCGTGCGCGGATCGGCACCGGGGTGCGAGCCGTTCGCCCATGCTTCGAGGACGACCATGGCATCGCTGCCGTCGGGCACGATGAGGTGCAGACGATCGAGCGCGAGGTCTGGGGCTATCAGCGGACTGTCAACCTCGGATGCGCGGTGGCCCTGTCCACCGGCGCAATTACTGGACTTCGGGACGGCCTCGGGCGGAGCTCTTTGACGCGGGGCGACGATCCAATCGACGTCAACCGCGGGGATGCGCGAGGCCTCCCGTCTGCGAATGACTATACCCGATCCCGCAGCGGATGCAACCTTCGCGGTGCGAACCCGTATGTCAACTACGATCACGTCATGGGCGACGCTTCTCAACCCGGAGTCGATCTGAGTGGGATTCACTCGGAGCTCGACAAGCTGAAGTCCCGGCTGTGCCGGTGCCAGCATCAGGGCACCTGCATGGCCTGCAAGGGATTCGAGGTCATCCGCCAGCAGGTCCAGGTGGTTGCGGCGGCGGCCTCGCAACCGGTGCTGATGCAGGTGGCCCAGGAGGTGCAGATGGAGCAGCTCATGAG
>JBAPOS010000243.1:0-5675 GCA_049279755.1 Candidatus Dormiibacterota bacterium
GCGCAGCTCGCCGGCCGGGCGTCTCCCCCGGAGGTGCGCGCGATCCTCCCCCTGCGCGAAGCGGTGGACGCGCTGCCCACTGGCACACGCATCCTGGCGTGCGTGATCCGTGAGGATGCCGCACCGATCCTGAGCGCGGTCCCGGCGGCCCCGGCGGACGTCGGGCTGGTCATCGGCCCCGAGGGCGGCCTCGACCCCAAGGACCTGCGCGTCCTCGACGACTCCGGTGCCATCACCGTCCACCTCGGGTCGCGCACCTTGCCGAGCCGGCTTGCAGGGGCAGTGGCCACATCGCTGCTCCTCGCCGGCGCGGGCGACCTCAACGCTGTCGCAGCACCGCCCCCGCAGTGACCGCGGCAGTCGATCGCCCCCTTCGGGTCGCGCTCACCGTGCTGGGGTGCAAGGTGAACTTCGCGGAGATGGCGGAGCTTGCAGGCAAGCTCGCCGCCGGTGGTTGTGACGTCGTTCCGGAGAGCGAGATCGCCGACGTTCGGGTGCTCAACTCCTGCACGGTCACCATGCAGGCGGATGCCACCACGCGCCAGCGGATTCGCCGGCTGCGGCGTCTCGACCCGGCGGCGCACCTGGTGCTCACCGGCTGCAGCGTCGACGCAAACCCGGGCGCGTACACCACTGTCGACTCGATCTTCGCGAACCCTGACAAGGACAGCATCGCTGCTCACGTACTCGCCATGAGGCCGCCGGCCGAACGGAATCGCGACGCCCCGGCGATGCGGTCGCGCGCCTTCATCAAGGTGCAGGACGGATGCGATCATCGCTGCACGTACTGCATCGTGTGGCAGGCGCGCGGTCCGTCGACCAGCGTTCCCACGCGCGTGGTTCGCGATCGAGTCCGCCAGGCGATCGATGCCGGCCACGGAGAGGTCGTGCTGTGCGGTGTCGATCTCGGGTCGTACGGCCGGGACATCGGCACGAACCTCGCAATCCTGGTCGCATCGCTTGTCGACGTGTGTGGGAGCGGTGCGCGCATCCGCCTCAGCAGCGTCAACGCCAACGACGTCACTCCCGCGCTGATCGCGCTCAACGCCCATCCACGGCTGTGCTCGCATTGGCACATGCCGCTCCAAAGCGGCAGCGACCCCGTTCTGCGCGCCATGCATCGGGGATACCGCCGCGCCCAGTACCTGCGCGTTGCCCGCGCGCTGCGCGAGGCGAATCCTGCAACAGAGTTCACCACCGACATCATGGTGGCCTTCCCAGGCGAGACAGAGGACGACCATGCGGAGACGCTGTCACTCGTCGACGAGGTGGGGTTCCTGCAGGGGCACGTCTTTCGCTGGTCGCCGCGCCCCGGGACTCCGGCGTCGGCAATCGGCGGGCGGGTGGATGACGCCACGGCTCGCCGGCGCAGCGCGGAGATACGGCGCGCCGCCAGACGATCAGGCGCGAGGTCACTCGCCCGCGCGTGCGGCCGTGTGCACGAGGTCGCGTGGGATGTGGTGGAGAACCACGGCGCGCACGGTCTGACCGCCGGCTATCACGAGGTCATCGTGGAAGGCGACGCAGCTGTTCGCCAGGGGGGCCTGGACCTGGTTCGAGCGGAAAGCGTCCTGGGCGAACGCCTGCGCTGTACCCTGCTGCGTTCATGAACGATTGCATCTTCTGCGCCATTGCGGCACACGAGCTGCCGGCCACGTTCGTCCGCGAGGACGACGAGGTGCTCGCGATCCGCGACGTGAACCCTCAGGCGCCAGTCCATATCCTTGTGCTGCCTCGCGAGCACATCGAGTCGGTGGCCGAGCTGACACCCGCGCAGGACCACCTGTGGGGCCGGCTGCTGCATGTCGCTCAATCGATAGCCCAGGACGAAGGGATCGACGAGACGGGCTTTCGGCTGGTCATCAACACCGGAAAGGGCGGCGGCCAGACCGTCGACCATCTGCACCTCCACCTCCTCGGCGGGCGGCAGATGACCTGGCCGCCCGGGTAGGGCGGCCAGGCATCAGGGGTAGGGGGCTTTAGGAGGTTGCCGCGGTCGCGGCTTCGACGATGCGTTCCGTCTGCTCGCCGTTCGACACCGTCACCGGAATGCGCTTGGGCTGGGCCTTCTGCGCGCGCGGCACGGTGATGCGGAGCACACCGTTGTCAAAAGATGCCGTGATGTCCTCCGCACGGACCTCGGCGGGAAGGCCGACCTGGCGGAAGACGGATGCGGTGCGCCGCTCGCGACGGAGGTAGGTTGCGTCCTTGGACGTCTCGCTGGTGCTGCGACGACCGGTGATGGTGAGCACACCGTCTTCGAAGGTGACCTCAACGTCGGCGGGGTTGAAGCCGGGGACCGACGCTTCGACGACAAATGCAGCGTCAGTCTGCTGGATGTCGACGGGGAGGCCGGTGTAGTCGACACCGTTGCGCGACGCTGTCGCGGGCGCGAGCGGCTGGAAGAGGTGATCCATCTGCGCATGCAGATCGAACAGATCGTTCCACGGATTCCAACGAACTACTGCCATCTTCACGTTCTCCCGTAACGAAGTTCTGCTGATGTCGCAGGTTTGCGACGGCATATTCGTACCCGCTCGGACGGCGTGGTAAACGTCGTCAGCCGCGCGCCCGCGTACTCAGCCTCGGAAGGCGTCGCGGAGTGAATCGAAGAAGCCCTTCTTCACCTCGGCGGGCTTGCCTTCACGTCCCTCGAGCTGCTCGTAGAGCCCGCGTTCCTGATGCGAGAGATGGCTCGGAACCACGACACGCACGACGCAGATCAGGTCACCACGACGCCCGGTGCGGACGTGCGGGACACCCAGCCCGTGCAGCTTGATCTGGCGTCCCGGCTGGGTACCGGCCGGCACCTCGACGGGCTGCTCGCCGTCGACGGTGGTGATGGTGATGGTGTCGCCGAGCACCGCCTGCGGTACCGACACGGGAAGCTCGTAGAGGAGATCCTGACCACGTCGGACCAGGCTCGGGTGCGGCCGCACGCGAAAGCCCAGGTAGAGGTCGCCGGCGGGACCGCCCCGAGGACCCGGCTCACCTTCGCCGGTCAGGCGCAGGGTGACGTCGTCGTCGACGCCGGCCGGGATCGTGACCTCGACGGTGTGCCGTCCCTGGATGCGACCCTGGCCGCGACAGACCGGACACGGTTCGGCGATCACCTGTCCCTCGCCATGACACACCGGGCACGGCGACACGCTCGCGACCTGACCGAAGATCGATTGCATCGTCCTGCGCACCTGTCCACTGCCCTTGCAGGTCGCACACTGGGCGGCCGTCGTGCCCGGCTTCGCCCCCGAGCCACTGCACTCGGTGCAGAGGGTCGCGCGCGGCACCTCGACGGTGCGCTTGGCGCCGAACACCGCCTCCTCGAAGGTGATCTCGATGTTCATGCGGAGGTCGTCGCCACGCTGCGGGCCGGTGTGAGCGCGACGGCGTCCGCCACCGCCGAAGAACATGTCGAAGAGGTCGAACGCGGAGTCGAACGAGAAGTTGCCGAAATCGGGCTGGGCGCCGTCGGCAACGTGGCCGAATGCGTCGTAGCGCTGCCGCTTCTGCGGGTCGCTCAGCACCGAGTACGCCTCGCCAACCTCTTTGAACCGCTCCTCCGCGCCCTTGTCGCCGTTGTTGCGGTCCGGGTGGTACTGCATGGCGAGCTTGCGGTACGCAGCCTTCAGCTGTTCCGGGCTCGCGTCGCGTGTGACGCCCAAGACCTCGTAGTAGTCGCGCTTGATGGTTGCCATCGCTCAGTGACCGGCGGCGGGGGTGCGCGGGCGCACCACGCGGACGATCGCGGGCCGGAGCAGGCGGTCGTGGAGGCGGTATCCGGGGACGAGCTCGGCAACCACGGTGTCCTCGTCCACATCGTCGGACTCCTCGGCCGCGATCGCGTCGTGCATCGTCGGGTCGAAACGTTCGCCGACCGCCGGCACGGGCACGACCCCGATACGCTCGAGCGCCGTTTCGAACTCGCGGACCACAAGCTGGAGACCGCTCACGAAGAAGTCCTCGGCACCGGCCTCGCCGGCGTGTTCGACCGCCCGGCGCAGATTGTCGAGCACCGGCAGCATGGCGAGCGCCGCATCCTCACTCTCGTATCGGCGCAGGTCGGTGATCTCCTGGCCCTTGCGCCGCTTGAAATTCTCGAAGTCTGCAGCGAGACGGAGGTAGCGGGCATCGCGTTCGTCCGGCTCATCCGCGACCGTCTGGCTCGGCCCGGGCCCCGCGTCAGGGCGCGCGTCAGTGATGTCCTGTTCGTCCATTGTCATGCCGTCACTATGCCCACGCTCAGCTCAAAGCACGCCCGACGGCTCGTCCGACCCGCTGGGCCACATAGCGCACCCGCGGCCCGACCTGCGCGTAGGCCATGCGTGTCGAGCCGAGCACACCGATCGTGCCCCGGCGTTCCGCACCCGCGCGGTACGTCGTCAGCACCAGGCTGCATCGTGAGAGCTCGGCCATCCCGCTCTCGCGTCCGATCATTATCTGGATGCCGTGATCGAGATCGGCCGCGCTGATCAGGGCGGCGAGCATGCGCTCCTCCTCCACCACCTCGATGACCTGCTGGAGCAGCTCGACGTCCCCGAACTCGGGTTGATGGAGGAGGTTGCGCACCCCGTCGTGGAGGATGAGCGTGTCCTGCTGGGCGTCGCAGACGGTCATGAACGCGACGATCTGGGTGAGGAGGTCGTGCTCGAGTGCGGAGTGCTCACCGACCGACTCGGGTAGCCGCGACATGCCGGCCGCGTTGAGCCCGACCACGACCGCATTGAGACCGGCGGCGATGGCGCTGAGCACCGCCTGATCGGTCGGCGACGTGAGGTTCAGCGCCTGCTGGCGAACGAGATTGCCCTCGAGCACGAGCACGAGCAGCGCCTGGGCGTCGCTGAGCTTCACGAGGTCGAGGTGCTTGACCCGCACCCCGAGCGCACGTGGCGCGGTGACCAGGCTCACGGCATCCGCCGCCTGTGCCAGCGCGGTCGCGGCGATCTCCAGGATGTCCTCGACACCGCTCGGCATCACCGCGAAGAAGGGATCCACCTGCCGGCGGACCGCCGGCGGCACGTCCTCCTCGTCCATGAGGAAGTCGACGTAGTAGCGGTAGCCGAGGTCGGACGGGACGCGCCCCGCCGAGGTGTGCGGCTGGATCAGATAACCGACCTCGCTCAGCGTCGCCAGCTCGTTGCGTATGGTCGCTGACGACCACGTTGCGAGGTGAACGGCAAGCGACGCCGACCCGACGGGGACGCCGGTGCGGGTGTAATCCGCGACGACCGCCTTGAGGATCTGCTGCTTGCGTTGATCGAGAGGGACTGGATGTTGCACGTCTGGCCCAGGTGACGGTGCCGCCGCCGGTCACCGGCGCCTTAGCACTCGTCAGGGTTGAGTGCTAAGCGTACCAGCTAGGCCGCCTGGTCGCCCATCAGCCGGAGGGTGACCTGGTTGAGCACCGCCTCGCCGCGGGACGTCGCCCGAACTCGATCGCCGTCGACCGCGAGCAACCCCAACCCTTCGAGCGCCCGTGCTTCGTCGAGGCTCGAAGCGTCGATGCGCACTCCCTCGCGGAGGCGGAGCCCGAGCATCACCCGCTCCTGCTCGCGCATCCCCGGGCCGACCGGCTCCGATCCGGCCACCGGCAGGCGGCCTGCCGCGAACCCGGCGAACTCCGCGGCCCACAGGATCACCGTGGCTGCCCCGACCGCGGCCATCGCGGACAGGTAGAC
>JBAPOS010000244.1:0-11221 GCA_049279755.1 Candidatus Dormiibacterota bacterium
GGGAGGCCGAGAAGCACGACCAGCGCGCCCGCGGCAACCTGCAGGACGAGGAGCAGGTTGACCGCCACGACGCCGATGCGGACAGCGCGATCGCCGGGCCGGCGGCGCGCAATCATGGCCATGAGCCCGCCGAGCAGCAGCACCACGATCAGCGCGACAAGACGGTGAGCGACATTGATGGTCGCCGCCTGTCCCGACGGCAGCGAGAACCCGCTCCCGCACAGTGGCCAGCTGGTGCAGCCCGCCCCGGAGCCCGTCTCGACCACGAATGCGCCGCTCAGCGCGACGAGGTAGGTCGCCGCGACGGCGACGATCACCGGGCCCTTCAACGACGGCGGCAGCCCGGCGGTGAGGCTGGAGCTGCGTGCGGGCGTTCCGACCGTGCACGCGATCACCGCAACGTAGATGAGCACCGCAAAGAGGAGCAGCGCATTGGCCAGATGGATCATCACAACGCCGCCCGGAAGGTTGTACTCGACGGCGAGCGCTCCGAGCGCGATCTGCACCACGAACAGACCGGCAGCGATGCTCGCCCCGACCAGGATCCGGCGCTGGTGCCGGTGCCAGATCCACGTCGCGACCGTGAGCACGATCACGAGCAGCGTGCAGACCGAGGCGATCCAACGGTGCGTGAACTCGATGAGCGTGCTGATCTGCCATGCCGGGAGGAGCGACCCGTGGCACAGCGGCCACTGGTCGGAGGTCCCGCATCCGTTGCCGCTGCCGCTCACGCGCACGATGCCGCCCCACACGATGAGCAGGTAGGTGAGCACCGCGGTCCACACCGCGAGGCGGCGGAACCCGACCGACGGCCGCGCGGGGATCACGCTGCCACCAGCGTTACGCGGGAGCTCCCGCGGACGCCTTCTTGCGCGCGAGTCGCCGGTCGCGAACCGGCCTCAGGCTGAGCACCTCCTGCTCATCGTCGAAGTTCCATGCAGGCGGCGGCGACGACGTCGCCCACTCGAGGGTGTTGCCCTCCCATGGATCGTCAGGTGCCGTCTTGGGAGCGCGCATGCTGATCACGAAGTTGATCATGAAGACGGTGATGGAGATCGCGATGACGAAGGCACCGAAGGTGATCAGCGAGTTGATGTCGCCCCAGCCGCGGTTGTCGAGGTAGGTTGCGATCCGGCGCGGCATCCCGAGCAGGCCAAGGGCGTGCATGGGCAGGAAGGTCAGGTTCATGCCGATGAACATCAACCAGAAGTGCAGCTTGCCGAGCTTCTCGTTGAGGAAACGCCCGGTCACCTTCGGGAACCAGTAATAGAAGGCGCCGAACACGCCGAAGACGCTGCCGCCGAACAGCACATAGTGAATGTGCGCCACCACCCAGTATGTGCCGTGCACCAGGCGGTCGACCGCCAGGCTGCCGAGGTAGACGCCATCGATGCCACCGATCAGGAACATGAGCAAGAAGCCGGCCGCAAACAGCATGGGCGTGTCGAATTTGATGCTGCCTCCCCACATGGTCGCAAGCCAGCTGAAGATCTTCACCCCGGTGGGCACGCCGATGACGAACGTCGTGAACGCGAAGAACGTCTGCACCACCAGCGGCAGACCGGTGACGAACATGTGATGCACGAACACGATGAAGCCGAGCACGGCGATCGCCGCGATGGATGCGGCCATCGCCTTGTACCCGAAGATCGGCTTGCGACTGAACACCGGGATGATCTCGCTGATGATCCCGAAGGCCGGCAGGATCATGATGTACACGGCCGGATGCGAGTAGAACCAGAACACGAACTGGTACAGCAGCGCGCTCCCGCCGTTGACCGGGTCGAAGAAGTTTGTCCCGATCTGGCGGTCGAGCAGGTTCATCGCGAGACCGGACGCGAGAAACGGTGACGCGAGCACGACCAGCGCAGCCGTGATCTCCTGCGCCCACACGAACAGGGGAAGCCGTCCCCAGGTCATGCCCTTGGCGCGCATGTTGTGAATGGTCGCCAGGAAGTTGATGCCGCCGAGCATCGATGAGATGCCGAGGAGATGGAGTCCGATGATCCAGAGGTCCTGCCCCATGCTGCAGCTGTAGTGACTTCCGGTGAGCGGCACGTACCCGGTCCATCCCGCGTCACCCGGCCCACCCGGACAGAGCAGGCCGGCGTGCGTGGTCGCCGGAACCAGGAAGCCCGAGTACATGACGATCCCGCCAAGCGGGATCAGCCAGAACGACAGCGCGTTGATGCGTGGGAACGCCATATCGCGAGCGCCGATCATCAACGGGACCATGTAGTTCCCGAAGCCGGCCCACACCGGGATGATCCACAGGAAGATCATCGTCGTCCCGTGCATCGTGAAGATCTGGTTGTACTGCTCGGGCGTGAGGAACGTGTTCTGCGGCTCGGCAAGCTGAATCCGGATCAGCAGCGCCATGATCCCGCCGACGATGAAGAAGAAGAACGTGACGAACAGGTACATGATCGCGATCTTCTTGTGGTCGACAGTGGTCAGCCAGCCGAGGATGCCCTTCGACTTGTCGACGCGGGCAAAGCGTGCCCGGGGAAGCGTCGCGTCCATGACCGCCATCAAGATCCTCCGAGGTTGCAGGCCGCGCTCTTCGTGTCGATCGAACCGCTGGAGGCGCCGAACACGCACGACTGGAACTGGTTCATGGGCAGCGCGATGACGGTGAACACCATGGTCCAGTGACCAACCCCGCAGAGTTCGGTGCACTGCCCGTAGTAGGTCCCCTGGCGCGCCTGGATCGGCGCCGTGTTGACATCACCGGGAATCGCGTTCATCTGCTGACCGAGCGACGGAGCGAAGAAGCTGTGGTTGACCCCGCAGCCCTCGTTCGCGATCGCCTGCGCAAGCGTGCTTCCCGATGACACGGGCGGGCTGGATTTGCATGGCGGATCCGTCGACACGATGTTGAGGGCGACATCGGTGCCCTCAGGGAGGTAGAGCGTGCCGAAGCTGCGGATCCGCGCGCCGCTCGAGCTGGTGCCGTAGTCGAACGTCCAGCTGAACTGCTGACCGATGACGGTCACCGTGTACTGAGTGCCGGCATGCACGTTGTTGATGAACGGCATGTTGGCCGCGGTGAGCCCGAAGAGCGAGAGGAATGTCGCCAGTGGCACCAGCGTCCACGCGATCTCGAGCCTGGTGTTGCCGTGGAACTGCGGTGGATCGTCATCGTCGCTGCGGCGGCGGAATTTGACGAACGCGTACAGCAGCAGCGCGGTCACGATGACGCCGAGCACCACCGACGCCCAGAACACGGCGGTGTAGACGCCGAGCGCTCGGTCGCTGATCGCGCCACCATCGCCGAAAGCTCCGGCATTGTTGACGCAACAGGTGGACTGTGCGAGCACGTTCATCCGCGACGCAGGATGATCGCATAGCGGCGTTCAGCCGGGCAATCCGAGACGCTCGAGGCCATGGGTCGAATGCGCCGGGTCAACGCTGCCATATCTTGGTCTTGGTGTTGATCTGGCGTTTCACGAGCTCGGTGATGTCGGTGTTGATGAGCGCGGCGCGATCCCACGAGCCACGATTGCCGGGCGGGAGCGACGGATCCGGCAGGACCTCGCCGGTGGCCGCGGACCCCTGACGCCGGCGCAGCCGCCCGAGAAGCGACCTCGGGGCGTCCGGGCTCACAGCCGGAACATCCTGCGCTGCGCCGCCCGCTCGGGGTCGCCCGCGCCCAGTGCGACGGCGCTCTGGTAGGCGTCGATGATCGAGCTCGCCCAGATGAAGAGCCCGGCCAGGAAGAGGCCGATGAACGCGAACACCGAGACGAGCGCGACGAGGAGGAACAGTGCGCCGGCGCCATGGGTGAGCAGCGCGTGGCCGATCGTCTGTCCGGCCATGATCAGCAGGACCGCGGGTCCGATGGTGAAGAGCGTCCAGAACAGGTAATACAGCGCCTTTCGCGGATGCCCGGTGTAGATCTGCCCGAGCCCGGGGACGATCGACAGTCCGGCAGCGAGTCCGGGGTTGGGCCGCCGCAAGGGGCTGACCCCTCCCGCCTCAGACACCATCACCGGCGCGAGGACACGTCCAGAGGGCGCGGCCGCCCAGCAGCGCAGTCCCCGTCATCGCCCGACGAAAGCCCGGTACAGGTAGTACGCGGCCAGCAGGAGCGTGCCGAACGACCAGATGGCGACGAAGAGCACATCACCCCAGCCGGCCTCGCCGGGATACAGGTCCGCCAGCAACGGGATGGGCATGGTCAATGCGCCTTGAAGTTCTCGAGCAGGAACTCGCCGTAGATCAGCACGAAGGTGAACAACAACAGGCCGATGAAGACGGCGATGGTGCCGATCAAATCTCGCGCGAACGTGCTCCGGCGCTTCACTGTCGTGTCCTCATGGAAGGGTGTTGTAGTCCTCCCAGTGGCGGATGAACTGGACGAGGATGTTGATCTGCGTAGGGCTCAACACGGGCGCCGTGTTCTCAACGACTCCAGGACCGCCCGGGTTGGTCGCCGGATTGTAGTCAGCTGCAATCCCACCCCAGTTGGGCATGATGCTCCCGTAGTGCTCGAAGTCGGTGAAACCGTACTCGATGCAGCGGTAGTAATAGTCCTCGTTGAAGTAACCGAGACGGTCCTGGTTGTTGAGTGGCGGCCCGGCTCCGCCCTCACCCTGACCGCCATGGCAGCGAGCGCAGTTCTGGTAGTAGAGCTGCGCACCCTCGGTGAACGAGTACTCGGGATTGACGATGAGGTTCTGATGCGCGTCGGTCTCATCGAGGCCGAGGCGGTTGCCGTTGTGACAGACGATGCAGCCGACCTGATCGATGCCGAGAGGACCGGTCGCCGACCCGGCCGATCCATAGTTGGTTGACGGGTCCAGGAATGATGGCAGCGGCCCGGGCTGCTCCACGGTCACAGCCTTGGCCGGCGCCGCACCGGGCGGGGTGTAGGGCGTGTACGTGAAGGAGGTGAACCCGGTCGGCCCGTACGTCTGGTAGCTCATGGACGGCGGATAGTTGCCCCCGGTCGCGCTGATGTACGCCGGATGGGTGAGGGTCAGGTGGTATTCGCTGATCAGCTGCTTGGCGTTCGGCTCGTACTTGAGGAAGCCGTCGACCAGGCGCTTCGCGGCCTGGACCGGCCCGATCGTGCCGATGTCGGGGACATGGCACGAGATGCATCGCTCCACGCGATAGGTATCCCCTTCGATGGTCGCCTGCGGGAAGCTCGGGAAGAGCTGTTGCACCTGGACGTTGAAGTCGGAGGTCGGATAGTCCTTGAGGTACTGCTGCTGGATGCCGATGTAACCCCTGGCGTTCGAGTCCTTGAACGCGGCCCAGGCGACCAGCCCGAGCAGCGCGACGCTGAGGCCGACGAAGAGGATCCTCGTCCTCATACAGGGGAGCTCAGGCCCGGGTGACCGAGGATCAGGGTCCAGTCCCAGTTGAAGGCTTCACCGCGGAAGAACTCGCCGATGACAACGAACGCCACCGCGAGGCAGAGATAGATGGTGAACAGCACGATCGCCACCTTGCGATCCTGAGGACGGCGGCTCGGGTTGCGATCGAGGTACGGCGTCAGGATCATGAAGATGATCACGAAGCTCGGGAATGCGACGCCTGCCATGATCGGCGGGAAGCGCTCGAGCAGCTCCTGGAGACCGACGAAGTACCACGGCGCCTTGGCCGGGTTCGGCGTGATCGAGGTGTTGGCACGCTGCAGCAGTGGCGCATTGACCTGGATCGACACCAGCATCAGGAACACGAACGCCGCGAGTCCCGCGATGAATTCCCGCCATACCAGGAAGGGGAACGTGACCACCGTCTCCTCCTCCTCGCGACGGCGGATGACCAGCGGCGTGCTCGCCAGCTCAGGGCCCGAAACGGGTGCCTGCGGTCGTGGCGTCAGCGTGCCACGGGGGTCGCGTCCTCCCTCGACGACAGTCGCCATCAGAGGCCTCCTGTGAACCCGTCTTTACGGACGCGCCAGAAGTGTACGACCATCAGCAGGAAGCCGATGAGGGGCAGGGCGATCACGTGTAAGACGTAGAAGCGAATCAGAGCACCTTGCGCTACCTGGTCGCCGCCGAGCAGGAGATATCGGGTATAGGGGCCCACGATGGGGGCGTACTTGGCCATGTTGGTGCCGACCGTGATCGCCCAGATGGCGAGCTGGTCCCAGGGGAGGAGATAGCCGGAGAACGAGAGCAGCAGCGTGATCAGCAGCAGGAAGGTGCCGATGACCCAGTTGAATTCGCGGGGCGGTTTGTAGGCGCCCTGGTAGAACACGCGGGCCATGTGCAGCCAGACGGTGATCACCATCGCATGCGCGGCCCAGCGATGCATGTTGCGGATGATGTCGCCGAAGACCGCGACGAACTGCAGATCCTTGACGTTCTGATACGCCGTATCCACCGAGGGGATGTAATAGAACATCAGGAACAGCCCGGTGATGGTCAGCAGGATGAAGAGGAAGAAGGAGAGTCCGCCGAGGCACAGCGTGTAGGAGACGCGAACCGCGGACTTCTTGACCCGAACCGGGTGAATGTGGAGGAAGAAGTTGGTCAGCGCGGTGCGAGCTGCAACCTTGTCGTTGGTCGGCAGCCCGTGGCGGAAGACGGATCCCCAGAGCTGCGCGACAAACGCGCGAACGGGATTCGCCTCGCCGGGCGTTGCGCTCATCGACCGAGACCCCTCATTCGCGTAGCCCGCCTCCTCACATCAGACCCCGAGGGTCTTGCCGTTGCTCTTCTGAGTGTCGACCAGCAGGCGCCATTGTGGCGCAGTGTTGTTCCCAGGTCCACGTGTCGCCACCAACACCGATCGGTCGACCGCGAAGAACCCGTCCGGGGTCACCGAGATGCTCACCCAGTCCATCGGCCGGGGTGCCGGTCCGTAGAAGTTGGTCGAATCGATGAAGTACCGGCTGCCGTGGCAGGGGCATGCCCAGCCGTTGGGGAGCCGCTGGTCCGCGGCGCGCACCCCGCGCGCCTCCGCAACCGCCGATGAGACGCCCGACCCCGTGGTCACGTCGGTGACGTAGTTCGGCGTGCACCCAAGGTGCGTGCAGACGAGGTACACGGCGTAGATGCCGGCATCGTCGAGGACGACCGTGACCCGCTTGTCGGTCTCGGAGAGGACGTTGACCGGCGTCACCGGCTTACCGTTGACGATCCCGCCGGTCAGCTGCTCGAACGTGAACGCTGTCTTGAAAAGCGCCGGCGCGTTCCCCGACGCCTGGGGGAACAGGAACTTGAGGACCTCGATGCTCCCGAACAGGCTTGCGCCGGCGGCGGCAAGGCCGCCCATGATCATCAGGAACTGGCGTCTCGTCGTCTCGGCGCGGGCGCGCATTCTCCCGCGCGTCGATTCGTACGGATTCAGCGCCATTGAGTCCTCAGGAGGGTGCTCGTACTCGGTCCAAGTTTACGAGCTTGTGATGCGGGCACCGCCCGAGCAGGAGTCGCGCTCAGACTCATCCGCTTTACAGGAGTGGATTGCTTGCGGGCGGGGTGAGGATGTTGGCGAACACAATCGCCGAAATCATGATCACGACGAATGCCACGATGATGACGAAGCATCCGAAGTCGGTGCGGAGAGCGACGATGAGGCGTTCCATTTCTCGTGTTCGGAGCGTCAGACGGCCGAAAGGATACGTCACCGCACGGGCCGCGCCGCGTGCGTCGTCGGGCATGCCCGTGGCGCCTGCCGGAGAGTAGCCTTGGCAGCCTGTGAGCGGATGGCGTGAGGTCGAGATCTACGGCACCTTCATCCGGTTGACGGGCGAGCTCGAGGTCATCGGCGCCGAACGCCTCAGCGACAGCATCAACCGGTTCGGGGCATTCCTTCAGGTCAGGAATTCACGCGCCGAACCCCTCTCCACCAACTACCCGGTCCTGAGCCGGCTCGAGCCCCGCGTGACCATCGCCAAGTCGGGGGTGATCCTGGTGTCACCGCTCGAGGAGGTCCCCGACGGCAACTCCGCGATGTGGCGGGAGACCGTTCCGTACGCCGCATCGATCAATACGTCAGCGATCTCGCTCGTCGGCGACGTGCATCTCTCGCCGGGGAACGACCTCCAGGACCACCTCGAGCGCCATCCCGGCGACTTCCTGCCTGTGACCAATCTCTCCGCCCTCTGGATCACCGCGATCACCAACGAGACCCACGCCGTCCAGCGCTCGTTCGCACTGCTCAATCCGGCGTCCATACTATCGTTCTCGCTGCGCTGAGGACTTCGCCTCCGCAGTCTCGTTCGCTCTGAGGTGGGGCGACAGGGGACGGGCGGCACCTTGCTCAGCTTGCCCGCTCCCTCGTTCGCGCAAGCAGATTGTCGCGCTCGCTCGGGAGCGGCCAAATTCGCTGGGTGCCACCCGTCCCCTGTCGCCTTACAAGCGTTGCGCCGTAGGCCTTCGCTCTGGCGTCAGACTGCCGCGAGGACCTCTTCGCGAATCTCCCGGTTCTGTGCCGAGCCGCGAGCGAACCCGACCCCCATGCAGACCACGGCGAAGAACGCGAAGCCCATGCTGATGAACTCGTTGATGGCTCGCTGGCCGATGCCGAGCGTGGCCAGCCCCGTGCCCCCGAGGAAGGTCTTCTCGGCCGGGGCACCCCAGACCGTGCCGATGAACGCCATCAGCATCCACAGGACCGCCACGAAGTGCCAGATCGCCGCGGTGCGAACCACCCCGTGCCGGGGTTTGGACGTGAAGTAGAACGCCACCAGCGCGATCACCATGAGCACCACATAGGCGTTGAAGATGACGAACACGATGAAGAACGAGATGATCTGGGCGGTGGTGAGCCCGTTGAACCCGCTGATCGAAAACGGGAACGGGTTGTTGACCGCGATCAGGCTCCCGAGCATCTCGATCGGGAAATGTACATCAGGACAACGGTGACGTAACCCCCGGCGCTCGCCTAAGCTTCTGTCCAGATGGCGATCCTCCACGCCCCCGCGTCCGCACCCGCAGGAGTCCCTCCAGGCGCCACCAGGACGGCAGCCATCCTCGGGATCGCCTCGTACGTGCCCGACGAGGTCATCACCAACGCCGACCTCGAGGCGATGGTCGAGACGTCCGACGCCTGGATCCTCGAGCGGACCGGCATCCGCGAGCGCCGCAAGATCGCGTCCGGGATGACCACCTCGATGATGGCCGCCGAAGCCGGTCGCCGGGCGATGGCCGCAGCTGGGGTGGACAGCGTCGACGCCCTGATCGTCGCGACCGTGTCACCCGACTCGCCCCTGCCGTCGACGGCCTGCCTGGTGCAGCGCCGTCTCGGTCTCGGCGGAATCCCCGCCTTCGACATCGCCGCCGCGTGCGCGGGCTTCGTCTATGGGGTGGCCATCGGTCGCGGCCTGATCGTGGCGTCGGGGATGAGCCGGGTGCTCGTGATCGCCGGTGACGCGCTCACCTCGCTCATCGATTACAAGGATCGATCGACCTGCGTGCTCTTCGGTGACGGCGCCGGTGCCGCGGTGCTCGGCGTGTCGGATGCGGGCGGTATTGAAGGTGTTCAGTGGGGTGCTGACGGCGCCGAGGCCGACCTCATCTACTACGGTCCCAAGGCGGGCGACGAGGACGGCGAGAACGGCCTGCGGATGTACGGCAAGGGGACCTTCCGCCTCGGCGTGGAGCGGATGGCGGAGGCGGCGCGCGCCGTCTGCGCCGAGGCGGGCTGGTCGCTGGAGGATGTGACCCTGGTCGTCCCCCACCAGGCAAACCTGCGCATCATCGAGGCGGTCGCGAAGCGCCTGAACGTCCCGCTCGACCGGGTGGTGATCAACATCGATCGCTACGGCAACACCAGTGGAGCATCCATCCCGATCGCGCTCGCCGAGGCAGTCGAGACGGGCCGGATGCGGCAGGGCGATCGGGTGGTCTGCATCGCGTTTGGGTCCGGCGTGGTGTGGGGTGGTCTCGCCCTGAGATGGACCGCGCCGACGCGGTGACGTCGCGGCGACATGCGCCGCGAAACAGGCTGCAGGCGCCGGGACCCGAGCTCAGGCCAACGGCGCCGACCGCCGGGACCGTCGCGTGCCCACGCTGCAAGCGCCGGTTCGTCGCCGAGCGCTATGCCGCAGACCTCAACGTGTGCTCCGAGTGCGGCCACCACGGTGTGGTGGGCGCCGCCCAGCGCATCGAGCAGCTCGCCGACCCGAACACGGCTGAGACGCTCGTCGTCGAGGTCGGCGATCGCGATCCGCTCGGCTTCAACGACGGTGTCCCCTACCCGCAGAGAGTTGCCCGGGCTCGGGAACGCACCGGGCTCCACGAGGCGTTCCTCACCGCGAGGGCTTCGCTCGCCGGAAACCCGGTGGTGCTCGCCTGTATGGACTTCGAGTTCCTCGGCGGATCGCTTGGCAGCGGCGCGGGCGAGATCTTCGCTCGCGCCTGCGAGATGGCCGTCGCAGAGCAACGAGCGCTGGTGGCGGTGTGCACGTCCGGCGGCGCGAGGATGCAGGAGGGCATCGCCTCGCTCGCCCAGATGGCCCGCTGCTCGGCCGCCGTCGCGGAGGTCATCGCCGCGCCCCTGCCATACATCAGCATTCTTGGCGACCCCTGTTTCGGCGGCGTCACCGCTTCCTTCGCCGTCCAGTCGGACGTGATCATCGCCGAACCGGGAGCGCGGATCGGGTTCGCCGGAGGCAGGGTCATCGAGCAGGCGACCCACGACAAGCTCCCCGACGGCTTCCAGACCGCTGAGTTCCTGCTCGCCCATGGGATGGTGGACGCGGTCGTCGAGCGCGGACGCTTGCGCGACACCGTGGGGACGCTGGTCCGGATCTACTCGGGGCGCGCATGAGCAGCACCATCGAGACCACCGAGCGCGAACGGATCGCCTTTGCGGCGGTCGAGCTCGCCCGCCACCCGGAGCGCCCGCGTGCCCTGCAGGTGATCGCCGCGATCACCGGTGGATGGACGGAGCTTCGCGGCGACCGCCTCTTTGGTGACGACCGCGCAGTGGTGGGCGGTCCGGCTCGGCTCGGCGGGCGCTCGGTGATGCTGATCGGTCAGGAGAAGGGCACCGACCCGATGACCCGTGCCCTCCACAACTTCGGGATGCCCCACCCCGAGGGATATCGCAAGGCCGTGCGTCTCATGCGCCAGGCGGAGAAGTTCTCGATGCCGGTCGTCTGCCTGGTGGACACGCCGGCGGCGCACGCCGGCATCGCCGCCGAGGAGCGCGGCCAGGCATGGGCGATCGCCGACGCCCTGCTCTGCATGCTGGGACTGAGGACGCCGACTGTGAGCGTGGTGCTCAGCGAGGGCGGCTCCGGTGGCGCGCTCGCACT
>JBAPOS010000245.1:0-1853 GCA_049279755.1 Candidatus Dormiibacterota bacterium
TGCGCATCCGCTCGACGGAGCACCGGCGGTCGTCCTCCGCAAATCCATGGACACAACCGCAGGATCGCTCGGACAGGACGTGGCGGCGTATCGCAGGCTGATCGGCCCGCTCCTCCATCATCCGGACACGCTCATCGCGGAGGTCTTGAGCCCTGCGCATCTGCCCCGCCACCCGCTGCTCCTCGCTCGCTTCGGCGCGCCCGCGCTGATCCCGGCGACCGTCCTGGGGCACACGTGGTTTCGCGGCGAGCGCGCTCGCGCGCTCCTCGCAGGCTGCGCGGCTCACTCGATCCTCCCGCTCAGCCGCCCTGTCAGTGCCGCGGTCGCCCTCCTCTTCCTGGTGACCGGCCATGTCGAGGCATGGCCGGTGGCGCGGGGTGGATCCGCCGCGATCACGAGCGCTCTCGCCGCCTACCTCCGCACCCTGGGCGGCAGCGTCGAGACCGGGAAGCCCATCCGCGCGCTCGCTGATCTCCCTTCCTCGCGCGTCGTGCTCTTCGACACCAGCCCCGACCAGGTCGCGAGCATCGCAGCGCCGGTACTCCCCGCGCAATACGTCCGGCGGCTCGGCCGCTACCGCTACGGACCGGGCATCTTCAAGATCGACTGGGCGCTGGACGGCCCCATCCCCTGGACCGACCCGGCATGTCTCGACTCGGCGACCGTGCACGTCGGCGGCACCCTCGACGAGATCGCGGCCGCCGAGGCGGCCGTCTGGCGTGGTGAGCACCCTGACCGGCCCTTCACCATCGTCGTGCAGCCGAGCCTGATCGACTCCTCGCGGGCACCCGAGGGCAAGCACACGGGTTGGGCATACTGCCACGTCCCCGGCGGGTCGACGCTCGACCGCACCGACGTCATCGAGCGTCAGGTCGAGCGTTTCGCGCCCGGATTCCGCGACCGCATCCTCGCGCGCCACGTGATGAACACGGCGGACCTCGAGCAGTACAACCCGAACTACGTCGGCGGCGCGATCACCGGCGGCGTGACCGATCTCGGCCAGCTCTTCACGCGACCGGTCGCGCGCGTCGACCCCTACTCGACCCCCAATCCCGACATCTTCATCTGCTCCGCCTCCGCCCCTCCCGGCGGCGGGGTGCACGGCATGTGCGGCTACTACGCCGCCCGGAGTGCGCTTCGGCGGCTGGCCACTGCGGCTGTGTGAAGATTGGGCCATGATCCTCGTGGTTTTCCGATCGCGCAACCGCCCCGACGGCGACCTCGAGGAGTACGCGCGGCGCAGCAAGCGGCTTCACGAGTTGGTCGCGCAGCATCCCGGCTTCATCTCCATCGAGAGCTTCGAGACTCCCGACGGCGAGGAGGTGTCCCTCGAGCTCTTCGATAGCGATGAGTCGGTCGTCGCGTGGCGCAGCAACCCTGAGCATCGCGAGACACAGCGCTGGGCTCGCGAGGAGTTCTACTCCTGGTACTCGACGCAAGTCAGCGAGGTGATTCGCGCGCACGAGGTCGACCTCACCCCGCGCACCACGGTGACCGCCGCCCCCTGAGATCAGCGACGCGCGCGGAAGAAGTCCTGCAGCAGCGCCGCAGCGTCGTCGGCGCCAATCCCCGGCACCACCTCGATGCGGTGATTGTTGTGCGGATTGCGAAGCACGTCGTACACACTGCCGTCGGCGCCCTTCTTGGGATCCGCGGCGGCGTAGATGCACGAGGCGATGCGCGCCTGCATCATGGCCCCTGCGCACATGGGGCATGGCTCCAGGGTCGCGTACACGCTCACACCATCCAGCCGCCAGCCACCGACGATCCGGGCGACGCGCCGCAGCACGAGCATCTCAGCGTGCGCGGTGGCGTCACCCCGCCGCTCCATGGCATTCCCCGCTGCCGCAAGG
>JBAPOS010000246.1:0-9314 GCA_049279755.1 Candidatus Dormiibacterota bacterium
GAGCAAGGCGCTGCTCCGCAGCGGGCAGGCGCTGCGCGCAGCCCAGGCGGTCGACGGGGCCCGGCAGGCGGTCACCGGCGCGATCGACAGCGAAGCCGTCCTGCGCCGGCGTGACAGGTTCGCATCCCACTGGAAGGACGACTCGCAGGTGCAGTGGCTCGACAAGGAGCACATCGACCTGGCTCGAGGGATCGGCCGGCTCGACGGGGAGCGCCGGGTCATCGTGACCCCGCCGGAGGGCGCGGCTTTCACCCTCACCGCCCGCAGCGCGGTTGCGATCTGCACCGGAAGCCGAGCGTCGATGCCGCCGATTCCCGGCATCGAAACAGCTCAGGCCTGGACCAGCCACGATGCCACCAGCGCCAAGGCGGTCCCACGCCGGCTGATCATCATCGGCGGCGGCGTGGTCGCATGCGAGATGGCGGACGCGTGGCGGACGCTGGGCAGTCAGGAGGTGACGCTGATCGTTCGCGAGCCGCGGCTCCTCGGCAATACGGAGGATTTCGCGGGCGAGGCCGTGCGTGCCTCGTTCGAGGAGAGGGGCATCACCGTCCTTCTCAGCACGGTCACCGAGCGGGTGACCCGCGACCAGACCGGCGAGGTCGCCGTGGTGCTCGCCGGCGGAAGATCCGTGAGCGGCGACGAGTTGCTGGTGGCGACGGGCAGGGCTCCGCGCACCGACGGGATCGGCCTCGACACCGTGGGCCTCCGTCCCGGGACGTGGCTCACCGTCGATGACACCTGCCGGGTCGAGGGCGGCGGCGACTGGCTCTACGCGGCCGGGGATCTCAATCACCGGGCGCTGCTCACCCACATGGGCAAGTACCAGGGGCGCGCCTGCGGCGACGCCATCGTGGCACGCGCCACGGGCACACTCTCCGGCGACCCGCCGGCGTGGTCGAGCTTCACGGCGACCGCCGATCACACCGCCATCCCGCAGGTGATCTTCACCGACCCCGAGGTGTCAGCGGTGGGATTGACGCACTCCGCGGCGGTGGCGGCGGGGCTCCGCGTGCGCGCCGTGGACTACGAGATCGGTGACGTCTCCGGAGCCGGCCTGCTGGCGGACGGCTATACCGGGCACGCCCGGATGGTGGTCGACGAGGATCGCAAGGTCATCGTGGGCGTGACCTTCACCGGACCGGGTGTCGGCGACCTCATCCACGCGGCCACCGTCGCGGTGGTCGGGGAAGTGCCGCTCGACCGCCTCTGGCACGCCGTGCCGTCGTACCCGACGGTGAGCGAGATCTGGTTGCGCCTGCTGGAGACCTACGGCCTGTAGGTCAGTTGCCGATGTGGTCGGCGGGAACCGCGCCCATCCTCCCGGCCTGGTAGTCGGCGAGTGCCTGCGCGATCTCCGCGTGCGTGTTCATCACGAACGGGCCGTAGTGGGCAACGGGCTCGCGGATCGGGCGCCCGCCGAGGATGAGCAGGTCGAGGTTGGGATGGCGGCTCTCCTGGTGGGTGCCGGCGGTGGCGGTGATGACGTCGCCGGTGCCGAGCGCGGCGAGCTGTCCGGACTGGATCGGACGCCGCTCCTCGCCGACGGTCCCGCTGCCCGCGAGGACATAGATGAGCGCGTTGAAATCGCGCGGCCACGGCAGCACCAGTTGCGCGCCCGGGCTCACGGTCACGTGCGCGAGCGAGATCGGCGTGTAGGTGACCCCCGGTCCGCGATGACCGGCGACCTCACCGGCGATGACCCGCAGGAGCGCGCCACCGTCGTAGGAGGTGAGCAGCGCGACGCTACCGGCGCGGATGTCCTGGTAGCGGGCCGGAACCCACTTCTGAGCAGCGGGGAGGTTGACCCACAGCTGGAAGCCGTGGAAGAGACCGCCACTGGCGATGAGCTCCTCCGGCGGACGCTCGATGTGGAGAATGCCGGCGCCGGCGGTCATCCACTGGGTGTCGCCGTTGGTGATCAGGCCGCCACCACCGTTGGAGTCCTGGTGCTGGAACGTGCCGTCGATCATGTAGGTGACAGTCTCGAAGCCACGATGGGGATGCCACGGCGTGCCCTTGGGTTCGCCGGGCGCGTACTCCACCTCACCCATCTGATCCATGTGGATGAACGGATCGATGAGCGCCGGATCGGTCCCCGCGAATGCGCGTCGCACCGGGAACCCTTCGCCCTCGAGTCCATGAGGCGCCGTGGCGACGCTGATGACCGGTCGGTAGGTCGACGCGGCGGGTTCTGGCTGCGGGATGTGCGGGAGCGCGGTGATGTCGGCAACGGTCACAGCAGGCATGGCGAAATTCCTTACAGGGCAAGCGCCTTTGTGGGCGCCATCACATGTTCCAGATCCCAGCTCACACCGGGAACGTCGATGTAGAGTTCGATCTCGTTGCCGTCGGGATCGGTGATGTAGAGACTGTGGGTCACGGTGTGATCGCTCATGCCGACAACGTTGACCCCCGCCTCCCGGCAACGCCGGATGGCATCGCGCAGCTCGTCGTCTGAATCGCCGACCTTGAGTCCGAAGTGGTAGAGGCCCACGTGGCGCCCGCGGGGCAGCGGCTGCGCCTCCTCGCCCACCTCGATGAGCAGCAGCTCGTGATGGGTCCGGCCGCTGCTGAAGAGCGCGACGGGGACGCGGCCCAGGGGACTCGCATCCGACGCCTTCAGCTGCTTCCAGCCCAGCACGTCTCGATAGAACGCGGCCGAGCGCTCGATGTTGTGCACGTAGAGGACGAGGTGTCCCAGTTCCTTGATCTCCATGCAGGAAGCTTACCCGGAGCGCCTCGAGCCAAACAGAGCGCGGTCTGAGGCAGCGCGCTGCGCGGCTGAGCGACGATGGCTGCGTGCGCGGGGTGCGGCTCTCCTATCCGCAGATCATCGCTTTGATCTACGTCGTCGCCATGTTCATGACGATCATGGATGCGACCATCGTCTACGTCGCACTTCCGGCGATCGCGCGGAGCTTCGAGGTCAGCCCGGCGGCGACCGATGGGATCATCGTCGGGTACCTGGTCAGCCTCGCGATCTGGATCCCGGCATCGGGTTGGGTCGGCGATCGTTTCGGCACCAAGCGAACGTTCATGGTCGCGATCGCGCTCTTCACCGCGGCATCGGCGCTCTGCGGCCTGTCCCAGTCGCTGCTCGAGCTGGTGATCTTCCGCATCCTGCAGGGAGCGGGCGGCGGCATGCTGACCCCGGTCGGCATGGCGATGCTCTTTCGCGCCTATCCACCCGCACAGCGAGCACGCGTGGCCCGCATCCTGGTGATCCCCACGGTGATGGCGCCGGCACTCGGGCCGTTGCTCGGTGGCGCGCTGGTGGACAGCCTTTCATGGCGGTGGGTCTTTTTCGTGAACATCCCCATCGGCGCGGCCGCGCTCGTCTTCAGCGGGCTCAAGCTCGAAGAGCACCGCGAACGTGCGGGCGAACGGTTCGATGTGCCAGGGTTCTGCCTCGCCGCCTTGGGCTTCGGGCTGTTCCTGTTCGCGCTCAGCGAGGCTGCGTCGCTGGGCTGGGCGTCGCCGCTGATCGACGTCACCGCCGCGGTCGGAGCCACTCTGATCGCGACCCTGGTCTGGGTGGAGCTGCACGCCGATCAACCGATGATCGACTTCCGGCTACTGCGCAACCGCCTGTTCGGGGTCGCCAACATGGCGTCGCTGTTCGCATCCGGCGGCTTCCTCGGCCTCCTGTTCGTGGCGCCGATCTGGCTGCAGAGCGGCCGGGGCCTGTCCGCGCTCGCATCCGGTTCCAGCACGGCGCCTGAGGCGCTCGGGGTGCTGGTGTCATCGCAGCTCGTCGGTCGCATCTACCCGCGGATCGGTCCCCGCCGCCTGATGAGCGGGGGGCTCATCGGCGTCACCCTCGCGACGTGCGTCCTCGCTGTTCTGATGGATGGAAACCTCTGGGTCTTCCGTGGCGTGATGTTCGCCATCGGGGTCGGTTGGGCCTATGTGGTGATCTCGCTGAATGCCGGCGTGTTCGCGCAGGTGTCGTCACGCGACACCGGTCGTGCGGCCGCGCTCTACAACGCGCAGCGGCAGCTGGCTGCGGCGCTCGGGGTCGCGAGCCTGTCGACCATCATCGGGACTCAGCAGGCGGGCGCCGGGCTCGCGGGCAACGTCACCCTGTTTCGCATCGCGTTCCTCGCCGCGGCCGGCTTCACCTTCGTCGGGGCGCTGATCGCGCTGGCGATCCGCGATCGCGACGCGGCATCGACGATGCGACGCGAGCTTCCGCAGATGACAGCCTAGGCGAATCCGCCTGGGGCCGGGCTCAGTGCGAGCAGGACTTGGCTTCGCCGGCCGAGTCGGACGTCTGGAAGCTGTGTCCGCACCCGCAGGTCCGGACGGCGTTCGGGTTGTGGATCGTGAATCCGCCACCCATCAGCTCATCGACATAGTCGACCTCGGCGCCCTGGAGGTACTGGGACGAGTACGCGTCCACATACACCTTGAGGCCTCCCTCGACGTCGACGACCTGGTCGTCTTCACGCGGCGGGTTCTCATCCAGGCCCATGCCGTACGAGAAGCCGGAGCACCCGCCGGACTGGATGAAGATTCGCAGTCCGAGTGCGCGATCCGCCGGCTGGTCGGCTATGAGGCCCTTGAGCTGCTCACGGGCGGCGTCGGAGATCGTGACGATGGATGGGGAGGTGATTGCCATTGCGCCACCAATCATACGTCACACCCCCCTCCGGGAAACCTCGCCACTGGTCCGAGACCCCTCCGCTACCTGGATTCGACGCGCCGTTCGCTCCCCGAGGAGCCCTCGGGCGTCCGGTTCGCCGGCGTGCATGCGGTTGGCCACCGCCCCCAGCAGGATGAACTCGGCGAGGAAGTACAGCCAGCTCGCGAGCAGGAACACGAGTGCGAACACGGCGCCATACGTGGAGGAGCCCTTCGAGAAGTGGGTGAACGCCGGCCACAGCAGGGTCAGCAGCTCCATCGCCGTGCCGGCTATGAGTACCCCCGGCCAGAGTTCGCGCACCTTGTGGGTGCGGTTGGGTACCAGTCGGTAGATCGCGAGCATCAACGCGCACCAGACGACGAGTCCCACCACCGGCTCGACGCCCCAGGGCACGCCCGGAAGCACGATCAATGAGTTGACGCCGATCGTGACCACCAGAGCCAGCACGAAGAGAACGGTCATCACGATCGCCATCGCGCGCTGGCGCAGAAAGCTGCGCTGGCGCACGCCGACCACCACCCCCAGGGCGAACTCCATGCCGGTGAAGAGGCTGCTCCCGCTCCAGAGGAGGCCGACGACGCTGACGACACCGAGGGTCGCGCGATTCTTCTGGATCGAATCGAACAGATCGGCCAGGCCCTTGTGGGCATCGCTGGGAAAGAACCCGAGGATCGCCGTCAGCGCGGCCGTCTTCGCGGTCTGTGACTGGGTGGCATATCCCACGATGGACAGCAAGCCGAGGATCAGCGGGAACATGCTGACGAACGCCGTGAACGCCATCGCCGACGCATAGTTGCCCGCCTGGCTCGCGCCGAATGCGGCGATGAGCCGACCCGGGTAGGTACGCCCAAACCAGGTGGTGATCGATGCGATGCGCCGCCTCACGGACGCCAGCGTGACACGCGGTACCACGGCGCGACCAAGCGGTGTCGAGGTGTCAGTCCGTTGCGGTTCTCGCCGTCTCCGCCGCGTATCGCGGCAGGTGAACGTCCTCCGATCCCGCGAAACGCATCGCGCCCGCGACCAGGTGGTGCCCGGCAACCTCGTCGATGAGCCTGAGCATCTCGCGACATATCTGGCGGTAGCTCGGATGCCCCTGCGGCGACGTTCGCAGCTCGATGAGATGCATCGCCTCCCGTGCGTTGAGCTTGATCACGTAGCGCATGCGGTGACCGAGCGTGACGAGGTAGGCGGCCTGCAGCGGGAACGCGTCGACGACCTCGCGATAGGCCGCTTCGGCCTCGCGAACGGCGACGTGCCATCGCTCCCCCAGCCCGGCGTCGACGACCGCGTCGGGAACCTCGTAGCCCAGCGACGGGGTCAACTCCTGCCATTGCACGGTGAGCATGCGGTGGCGCTGCAGGTCGCGAAACGCGCCGTAATCGGACACCACCTCGAAGGTGTAGTCGCAATGCTCGAACCCGCGCCCCGGACGGTGGCGCCGGTTGGCTCGATGCCCGACTGCAGCCGCAAAGAGCGTCGCCTTGCGTGACTCTGAGAGAGGTCGCACCGCCGCGAGGAGCCGCTCCTGCGAGGCGTGCGAGTACGGAAACAGCGCCGACGCGAGGATGCGGTCCTCGCCGTCGCGCTCCCACTCGACGAGGGTCACCCCGGGGGGACCCCACTCGTTCTCGGGCGAGAGCCGCTCGGCGTCGAGGGCGATGGCGGCTGCGGTCTCGCGGAGGTACTCGACCCAGACCTCACCTCGTTCGGGGCGATCCAGCCGCGTCAGGAACTCCGGGATGAGCTTCTGGAGCTCCCCGTTCACCAGCTCCGCGTAGGCCCGCGCCTCCGGGAGAGGGTGGGCGCGGAGGCGAAGCACGAGCTGCTCGTACGCCTGAGGCGACGCGAACATGCCGACGTTGCTCACCGTCCCAGCGGGAAGCAGGCCGCGCATGAGGTCGAGGGCGAGCGCGCGAATGGCTCGCTTGCGTGCCTTCTCGTCCGGTTCGGGGGCCAGGGTCTCGTCGAGATGGCGCATCAGCGGTTCGCGCAGCGCCGTGTAGGTGTCGAAGAGCAGATCCATCGCGCGCACGTACGTGGTCCCGAGCGGCGACGCGATCAGCTCGCGGTCACGGAGGTACCGGTAGTGACCGTCGCGACGATCGGTGTACGGGATGTAGCGGGTCGACTGCTCCAGGTATGCGGCGAGCCGCCCCCACTCGATCGCCTTGGCGAGCGGTTGCGACACCTGCTCGCACGCCAGATGCACGCCCGCCAGCTGCGCCACCGAGTCGTCGCCGTACTCGGCGAGCACCCGGCCGAAGAGATCCGAGGCGCGCGCTCTACCGGCATCGGCCCCCGCCGGCTCGCCTGTCCCGGTGACGAGGAACTCGTCGACGAGCAGCCGCCGAAGGCTCTTCGAGCTGCGGCTGTACCTGGCGAAGAGCGCGGCAGCGGTCACCTGCGGAAGGTTGGTGAGCGCAAACACCGGGAGATCGAGGTTGGTGACGTGGGGGGCGAGCACTCGCTGCTCGTCGGCGGTGAAAGCCTCGACGTGGTAGTCCGCGATCATCGACGCAACTCTACGGATCGGCGTGCCAACCCATCGCCGGTGGAGCGGTTTGCGATCTCGTCTACAATTCGCGCCCAATGGCCGGCGCCGCCGTCCCGACCCCGCGCTTCCTTGCCGACGTGTATGAGGCGGCGAGCGAGTGCAACAAGTGCTCGCTGTGTCAGGCCACGTGCCCGGCATACGTCGTCAACCCGGTCGAATGGGAGACGGCTCGCGGACGCATCGCACTCATCCGGGACGCGATGGAAGGCCGCCTCGAGCTGCGCGACATCGCCGAAGGGCCACTCTCGAGCTGCCTGACCTGTGACAACTGCGTCGCCGCGTGCGCGCCGCGTGTTCCGACCGGACACATCGTCAGCCGTGCCCGCCAGGAGCTGCACGCCCAGGAGGGATATCCGTGGGCGCAGTCGTTCGCCCTGCGCAGCGTGCTGCCACGACCGGGAGCGCTGCGCGCGCTCCACGCTTTCGCGCGGTTCACGCAGCGAACGGGCCTCTACGGCCTGGCGCGACGCACCGGGATGCTGTCATGGCTCGGCACGCTGGGCGCGCTCGCCGAGCAGAGCGGCCCGCCGCCCGAACGCACCGTGCATCAGATGCTCGGTGACCTCCCGGCAGCGGCGCAGCCGGTGCGCGGATCGGTGGCGATGCTGGTGTGCTGTCTTGCGAATCTCACCGCTCCGGAGGCGTCCGAAGCGACCATCCGCGTGCTGCTCGCGTCCGGTTATCACGTCGACGTGCCCCAGCTCGGCTGCAGCGGTCTGCCCGCGCGAACGCTCGGCGATCGCGATGCGATGGTCGACATGGCGATCAGGAACAGCGCGGCGCTCAGCCACGTCAGCGTCGACGCCTACATCGGTGACTCGGCGTCATGCACCGAGCACTATCGCGAGTACGGGAGCATCGCCGGGGGCGATCGTCAGGTGGGTGCGCGTGCGCGCGAGGTCGCGCATCACACCGCGCTTGCCAGCGATTTCCTGGATCGCAATGGCGTGCGCGGCGACCTCGGTCCGCTGCGCTGGCGTGTGACCATCGACGAGCCCTGCGCCCTGCCGATCGACGGGCCGGAGCGGGGCGCGATGCGACGTCTGCTCGATCAGATCCCGCGTCTCGAGGTCGTGGAGCTGCACGAACGGGCGATGTGCTGCGGCGGAGCGGGAACGTACTTCGCGCGCGAGCCGGAGCGCAGCGAAGCGATCCTCCAGCGCAAATTCGACAACATCCGCGCCAGCGGCGCCGAGATCGTCGTGACCGAGAACATCTCCTGCCTGCTCCAGCTGCGAGCCGGAGCCGCACGGTACGCGCCGAACGTCAGGGTCATGCACATCATGGAGGTGATGCTCGCTTCCCTTGAGGGCGCGGAGCGCCGGCGCGCCGTGCTCACCGCCTAACCGAGAGCGGACAGCACCTCGTCGATACCCATGGCGATGCAGGTGAAGGACGGCACGTCGCGGACGGTGTGGGTGGACGCTTCGCTGCCACGCATCTCGTGGACGAGATCCAGGAAATCCGCCACCGAGTCGCTTTCGAAGGCCACGACGAATTCCTGATCGTCAAGTCCGAATGAGTAGGTGGTGTTGATCTTCACCCCGGGATACCTGTGACCCATGGCGATGTGCTCGCTCATCTGGCGCTGGCGTTCCTCGGCACTGAGCCGGTACCACGCACGCGTCTTCACGAACGGATACACGAAGAGGTAGCGGCGCCCGGTCGGAGCGATGACCAGCCGGTTACTCCTCCCCTCCTGGTTGTCGTGACGGTGCTTCTCGACGTACATGCTCTGCTTGGTCATCGAGAAATAGCTGTACGGCGAATCCAGATATCCTGCGAGCCGGGTCCGATTGAGGCGCGCCGCGAACTCGTGCAGGTCGTCGATGCGCTCGCTCACCAGCCAGAGCAGAAAATCCGCGTCGCCGCGCGTGCCGACCGTACTGTACGGGCGGATCAGCACACCTTCGCGATCGCCGATGTCGCGAACCAGGGCCGCGACCTCCTCGCGATCGGCCGCCCGTTCCGTGGCCGTGTGGAGGCGCCACTCGGGCCGCACGCGGTAGAAGGCGAAGCGGATGTGCTGGCGCGCCGTCGGCACCGGTGCCGTCGCATCTCGTACGGTCAGCGGTGCGGTTACCTCGGACATGGCGCGGTCATCGTACC